>JBHLNW010000031.1:1889-32304 GCA_048941185.1 Promethearchaeota archaeon | reverse complement strand
TTTAGTTTGTTATCATAAAAATATTCAAAATACCATGATATTTTATCGATATACATATATAAAGAAGAAGTTCGCACTTTTAAATATATCTGGAGTTTTTCATCATTTTTTCAACATTCAAAAGTGGCAAAACTTTTTAATTATAGACTATATCAAAGATCTGGTCTACCATTTTCACGAATTCTGAACTATTATCTAAAAGTCTCAAGTTTTCCACCGCATCAGCCATATATTTTATAATTATTTTTATACAAAAAAATCGATTTTTACTTGTTTCTTCTGATTTCCTCAGCCAATTTTACAATTTCTAAGAGTTGATTATTCACATCATGAGTTCGGACAATATGAGCTCCATTAAAGATAGCTATTGCTGTTGCTGAAAGCGTGCCGTTTAGTCTATTTGCTGGATCAGAAATGTTAAGGGTTGTACCAATAAAAGATTTTCTTGAAATAGCAACTAATATTGCCTTATTTAATAGTTTAAGTTTCTGGAGATTCCCTATTATCTTTAAGTCGTATATATGAGTCTTCTTCTCGATCCAATGACCTATACCTGGGTCTAATATAATCTTATTTTCATCATAACCTCTCCTCTTCAAATTTTTAATCGTATTTCTGAATTCAGCAACGATTTCATCAATAGTACATAGATCTCCTGGTACCTTTTTGGATGCCATTATAATAATTGGTAGATTTTTTTCAATAAGAAAATTTACTAGAGAAGGATCTGATTTTAAGCAACTCACATCATTAACAATCATCCTTTTGTTTTTTTGATTAGTTATATCGAATGCTACTTCTGCAACTTCGCGATATTGCGTGTCAATAGATATTATAGCCTTATTTGGAATAACATCGCATACTTTTTCCACAGCAATTTTCATTCGATCTATCTCTTCTTCAATAGTAATTTTCTCAGACCAAGGAGCAGTGGAACGCCCACCTATATCTAATATCTGAGCGCCATTTTTTATCATTTCAGAAGCAGCAGCATTAATCTTTTGTGGTTCTACATAAATAGATCCTTTATAAAATGACTCAGGACTTAAATTTATAACACCCATAATCACGGTGGGAAAATCATCACCAATGTCAAGAAAATCAAATAATTTAGTGTGTATATTTTTCATTATTTAACAATAAAATGAAAAGAATGTTTTAAATTTATATTTACAATTGAATTTTATAATGAAAATAAAAAAATAATGTCATAATTATAGAATAAGTATGACTTTTGATTAATTACTTCTTTTTTTTAGATTAAATATGAGGATGATGACGATTCCTAGTAGTACAGGAAAATTGGAGATTATAACTAACATGATAAATTCCTCTGAGTTGTTGGGATAACCGGCATCATAAATCTGAACATATTCTTGTAATTTTGAGCTAATTGTAAAACATGCATCTCGAGCTTCATCTATACCTTGATTAGCCAAGGTTATCACTGCATAGGGAACTGTAGTAGTACCATCATGAATAGCATATGTCATTGCGTGAAATCCATAAATATCTCCTTCAATACCACCCCATCCATCCCAGTCTACTAGATCAGAACTGCCATTCATCCAAGCAGCCTGCATTTGATGCATTTCTTCTATAGATTCTTCTTCCAAGATGCGAATCCCGTTTGAAATTCCTTTATGTAAATGTACTGATACAAATCTCGCTAAGTCATAGACATTGGAGCGAATTGCTCCAGAAGAATAACCTAAATAGTTATAATTAGGATACATTTTATTTCCAGTTGATTGTGGGTCTAATTCAAATCTGTATATGTGGGGTCTTGCAAGTTGAGATTCATCGAACATTGTGAAATTGTAGGTAGTAGAATGCATTTCCAGAGGATCAAAAATATTTTCTTGCACATATTCCCAAATGGATTTACCTGTAACTAATTCTAAAATATAACCTAAAACGTCATAACCTATATTTGAATAATATCGTGTTGTTCCCGGTTCAAAAGAAGTCCAAGCTTCTGGAATATAAAGAGAACCATTAGATGTAAGATGTTCCTCTATCCAAAAAGGATAAGGTAGCCATTCAAATGGATTTTCTATTCCTAATCTTGAGACACCATCTGCCGCCATTCCGAAATTGTATGGGTCATTATCCATATTTAGTCCTGAATAATGAGTTAGTAACATTTGGATTGTGATTGGAGTAGTAATATAGTCAGGATGTCTTAAAGAAAATGGTAAATACATATTAACATCATCTTCTAATTGAATTAATCCTTGTTCATAAATCTGGAATATAGCTGTCGCAGTGAAAGTTTTTGTAACATCACCAGTCATATAGATCGTATGAGGATCATTTTGTAAACCATACCCTTTTGCCCAAATAACTGAATCATTTCTCACTACAGCAGTTGCTATGGATGGGATATATCCTTGCTCCATGATCTCGTAGATCTGATCTTCTATTCGAGGATAAAATGGACGTATATTATCAGTTTGGTTTGTGTAAGCCATTGTGAAACAAGGATAAATAAATATCACAGATGATAATATGAATAATATTCCTAGATAAAATTGTTTCTTTAACATATTTATTCAACTTTTAAAAATGTTTTTGATTAATTTTTTCTGTAGAATTTGATCTTATCTACAAGAAAGGCTATCCATTAAAACTTATATAAGGATTCTATAGTCCATTTTTTAAATTCCTTAAAAGATGATAATTGATTTAAAATAAGTATGATTCTATAATGTGCTATGGAATTATTTGCAATTAAGTTCCCTCTCATTAAAAAGTATGATCCTTTATTGGAAATTATTATTAAAGCTATTAAAGATCAAGGAAAATCCTTAATCGAAGGAGATATCGTTGTTATTGCTGAGAAAGTAGTTGCTACATCTCAAGGTAGAGTTATAAAATTAACTGATATCGAAATGATTTCAGAAGAAGCCACAAAATTAGCACAAGAATATGATATGGATGATAGATATGTAGAATTGATATTACGAGAAGCTTCTATGATATTAGGAGGAATGAAGCACGTTATATTGGCGAAAGTTAATGATTTTCTCATAGCTAATGCGGGTATCGACCAATCAAATGCAGGTTTAGGGAATGTAGTTCTCTTGCCAAATAATTTAAAGGAAGTTGTTTGGAAATACTGGAAAGAATTACGAGTGGAGTTTGGAATAAAAAATTTAGGAGTGATAATAGCAGATTCAAGAGTCCAACCTCTAAGAAAAGGTACTATTGGGATAGCAATTGCTACTGCTGGATTTGAGCCTATTGAAGATCTTCGAGGTCAGCCAGATCTTTTTAAAAGGCCAATGGAAATAACCATGAGAGCTGTAGCAGATGATCTTGCGAGTGCTGCCCAATTTCTATTAAGTGAAGCTGATCAACAAACTCCTATAGTTATAATAAGAGAAAGCAAAGTTGAATTCACAGAAAATCCTCAATTAACTCCCGAGATGACTCCAGAAGAGTGCCTTTACATGAATATCTTCTCTAAATATCTTCTTAAAAAACAACAAGTAGATTAAAATTTAGAGGTTTATAAAAATAACCTAAAATGTGAAGAGAAATGGATGAACTCTTTCGATTAAAAAGAAATCAAGTTGAACTCGCGGCTAAAGTGCTTGCAAGAGCTTTTGAAAACGATCCTATGTTTATGAATTATTTCCCAAATTTGCCTAATAGAATGGAGCAAAACTATCATTTAATGAACTACTGTATACGATATTGTATGAGATTTGGGGAAGTTTATACAACATCACCTAAATTAGAGGGAATTGCCCTATGGCAATTTGAGGATCCGGTGGAAGAGCAATGGGAAAAATCAAGAAGTTTATTCTCAAATTGGCTTTCTTTTAGAATGAAAGTTAATTTAGGCGAAGTTGTAGAAAAAGTATATTCTGTTTATGATTATGTAATTTCAACACAATATGAACTTGTACCTACACCACACTGGTATTTGTTTATCATAGGTGTCGATCCAGATTTTCAAGGGAAAGGATATACCTCGCAATTGATAAAGCCTATGCTAACTCGAATAGATAAAGAACAATTAGGTTGTTATCTCGATACTAACAATCAAGAAAATTTAGACCTCTATCA
This sequence comes from Promethearchaeota archaeon, assembly GCA_048941185.1. Classification (GTDB taxonomy): domain Archaea; phylum Asgardarchaeota; class Lokiarchaeia; order Sigyniarchaeales; family SOKP01; genus Loki-b32. Next base: position 28,227 of record JBHLNW010000031.1, on the reverse strand, counting down.
GCATTTTGGTTTCAAGATCTTGAAAAAATATCAAATCCCTGGAACTAATGTGTTAAATTGGTCAATGTTAAGATAAAATCCAAAATAATTTTGTCTATATTATTTAATAATTCAGTTAGACTTACTAGAAAATAAGATTAAATTTTAAATCCGACATTCGAAGATCTGTCGTTTTGAATCAGAACTGAAATGATTTTGATTAAAATCGCCATATTTTGCATAGATTTTAAATCCATTATATTTGATTATAGAATCTAATTCTTTTGGAAAAAATATTCTTAATTTCAGTTCATTGCTAATAGTTTTACCTGCTATAGAATATGATAAAGTAGTATTGGTAATTTGAGTAGCTTTATCATATTTAGTACTCTCAGTTACAATGACTAGCCCTCTTCCGTTAGGATCCTGATACTTTGCGTTGGGGTATGTTTGAGAGGGGTGCCTTACTAAAATATTTAAGTTAGGGTTAAATGCATCAAATACAAATCCAGCATTAGATGCTAGATGCTTTTTTACACAGCTTAGACATTTTTCGACGCTTTCTAAGTCTAACAACGAATTAAATGCACACCCGGTTATTAAAATAAGATTAAATTTCTTATTTAAATTAAAATCAGTCATGTCTCCTTCAATCCATTCAATACTTACTCCAGTTTCTTTTGTTTTTCTTCTTGCTTCTTTTAGCATGGTATTTAAAAGATCTAATCCAGTTATTGATATCGTCTTTTGTGCTATTGGAATTGTTATTCTTCCCGTTCCACATGCTAGTTCAAGAACTGGTTCTCCATATTCTTTAGCTTTGTTTATATAAAATGGAATATCTTCGAATCGTCCCCTACTTCCAACTTTTGCATCATAATGCCGACCATCGAGGTATTCTAAAACATTTATCTTATTTTTCAATTTAAAAAACTCATTTTATGAAGTTCTTCTTCTTTTACTATTTAAAATTACATCTGGTTATTTAATAATTCAGTCAAATTTTTTAGAATTCAATAACTAACTATGACATACTAATTATAATCTATCTATTAATTGGAAAATGAAAGACCCAAAATATACCACAATTGAAGAGGCTCTTAAGAAGGGATCTACTGATGTAAATCTAAGAGGGTGGATATATAGAGAAAGAAAATCAAATAAATTTGTTTTTATTGTTCTCAGAGATGAATCAGATATTATACAATGTGTTATATCTAAGGATAAGATTCCAGAAATTTTTGAGAAAGCAGAAAATTTAACAATCGAATCTTCCGTTAGAGTCTCAGGTGTTTTAAAGAAGGACGATAGAGCTCCCACTGGTTATGAAGTTTCTGTATCTGATTTAGAAATTGTTCAAATTGCAGAACCTTTTCCTATTACTGAGCATCAATCACCAGAACTTCTATATGATAATAGACATCTTTGGATTAGATCAAGACAACTAAATGCAATATTAAAAATACGTCATACAGTTGTAGGAGCAATTCATAAATTTTTTAGAAGTAATGGTTATTATGAATTCGATGCTCCAATTTTTCAGCCTAGTCAATCTGAAGGGGGGGCTACTTTGTTTGAAGTTAAGTATTTTGATGATATAACCTATCTTTCACAAACATGGCAACTATATGCTGAAGCAGGTATTTTCTCATTAGGAAAAATCTATAATATGGGTCCAACATTCCGGGCAGAAAAATCAAAAACTTCAAGACATTTATCAGAATTTTGGATGGCAGAAATGGAAGCTGCATGGATGCAACTTGATGAGGTTACAGAAGTGGCTAAAGATGAAATTAGGTTTATTGTCAAGCAGGTTTTAAAGCATAATAGAAAAGAACTTGAAATTCTGGATAGAGATATTAACCTATTAGAGCATTATGCAGAAGCAGAATATCCTACTATTAAATACTCAGAAGCATTAGAGATACTCAATACTAAATATAAGATGAATACACCTTGGGGTAAAGACTTAAGAACAATTGAGGAAGAAAAAATAGCAGATCATTTTAAGGTTCCTGTTGTTGTTACACATTATCCTACTGAAATTATGGGTTTTTATAAACCACCAAGCAATGAAAATCCGAAAGAGGCACTATGTTTTGATATGTTAGCTCCTGAAGGATATTGTGAAATCGTGGGTGGTTCAGAGCGTTCTTTACTTGTCGACAATATGATAAAAAGATTAGAAACTGACGGTGAAGACCCCAAAAATTATGAATGGTACTTCGAATTAAGACGTTATGGCAGTGTACCTCATTCTGGTTATGGAGTAGGCGTTGAGAGAGTTGTTATGTGGCTCTGCGGAATAGATAATATAAAAGATGCGATTCCTTTCCCAAGAACTATGTTAAGGAAAGCACCTTGAGTGATTGATAATATTTAATCGATTCTTTTTTTAGTCATATTATTTAAAATATTAACATTCAATTTAGTGAAATTTTTTAGAAATCAAGCTTTAAGTTGAATAAGAAATGTACAATGATTTCTATTTAATAAAAATATAAACTCTGCTCAGTTCTTATGAAGCTGTATGAATTTATGGCATATGAATTAATTGAAAAGATTAAAAGTAAAGAAGTTAAAATTACAGATTTAATTGAGACGTGCTTTGAGAGAATAGAAGAAACTGAGCAAATTTTACATTCATTTGTAAATTTATCTAAAGAAAAAGCTATGGAAAGAGGGAAATCACTTGATAAAGACTTGAAAGATAATAAGAAAATAGGACGCCTTTATGGATTACCTTTTGCAAATAAAGATCTCATTTGTGTTAAAGATTTTCCAACAACATGTTGTTCTAAAATTCTATATGAATATCTCCCACCTTATGACGCGTTTGTAATTGAACGTTTAGTTAAAAATGAAGCGGCTATTCATATAGGGAATACTAACATGGATGAATTTGCTATGGGAAGTTCTACAGAAAATAGTTGTTATGGTCCTACTTTTAATCCATGGGATATTTCAAGAGTACCTGGAGGATCAAGTGGAGGGGCTGCAGCAAGTATCTCATCAGGTCAAGCTATTTTAGCTTTGGGAAGCGATACTGGAGGTAGTATACGATGTCCTGCTGCTTTTTGTGGAATTGTTGGATTGAAGCCTACATATGGAAGAGTATCTAGGTATGGACTAATAGCATTTGCTAATTCATTAGATCAAATTGGAACAATTACAAAATGTGTTTATGATTCAGCATTAATGCTTGAAATTATATCAGGTAAAGATGTTCTTGATTCTACTTCAGTGGATATAAAAATAGATAATTATACTGAAGAATTAGAAAAACCAATAGAAAAAAAGGTCTTAGGAATTCCAAAAGAATTTTTTGGTGAAGGAATTGATAATGAAGTGGAGAGAGCCGTTAGAAAAGCTATTGATAAATTAGAACACTTAGGTGCAACCACTGTAGATATTTCAATTCCACATCTTGAATACGCAGTAGCTACCTATTATTTATTATGTATGAGTGAAGCAAGTTCAAATTTAGCAAGATATGATGGTTTGAGATATGGTAATATGAGTAAAAATCTTTCTGGTGATGTATATGATGTTTTTAGTAGAACGAGAGGTGAGAAATTTGGACTAGAAGTACGAAGAAGAATTATTTTGGGCACATATGCATTGTCCGCAGGTTATTACGATATGTTCTATATAAAAGCTCTGAAAGTCAGATCACTAATCAAGAATGATTTTATTAAAGCTTTTAAAAAATGTGACTCTATTGTTTGCCCAACAATGCCATCCGTAGCTTTTAAAGTCGGAGAATTTATTGATGATCCTTTAAAGATGTATTTAGCAGACATATTAACTTGTCCTGTTAATTTAGCTGGTATTCCAGCATTATCAATCCCCTGTGGTTTTGATGGTAATAATCTGCCGATCGGCTTTCAAATTATAGGAGATTATTTTGATGAGAAGGGAATTCTTAATATCGGGTACCAATTAGAACAAGAATTAGACATTTATCGGAAAATTGCTCCAGTTATAAAAGGAGGTAAATAATGTGCATAATGCAATTAATGAAGTAATGATTGGATTAGAAGTCCATATTCAATTGTCTAATCTCAAAACAAAACTCTTTTGTAATTGTAGTAATGATTATCGAGGTGCAGAGCCAAATTCACATGTATGTCCTATTTGTATAGGATTACCCGGTACACTTCCAGTTATTAATAAGAAAGCAATCGAATTTGCAACCAGATTAGCTATAGCATTAAATTGTGATATTAATAATCAATTTTGGTTTTTTAGAAAGAATTATTTTTATCCTGACATGGCTAAGAATTTTCAAATCAGCCAATATAACAAATCTGGTGGAAAGGCTTTCGCTGATAATGGTAAAATTACCAGTAAATTAAATTCTCATAAGAAAGATATAATTCTTAATCGGATTCATCTAGAAGAAGATCCAGCAAGACTAGTTCATAAAGGAAGTATAGCAACTTCACCATATACCCTTGTGGATTATAATAGATCAGGTGTTTGTTTAATAGAAATTGTAACAGAGCCCGTGATAAGCTCACCAGAAGAAGCTAGAGAATTTTTAAAACAACTAAAATCTATTGTTCAGTATTCAGGGATTTCAAATCTTGATCTTGAAGGTTCAGTGAGAGTAGATGCAAATATATCGATAAAGGGTTATGAACGGAGCGAAGTGAAAAATATAAACAGTTTTAAAGAAGTAGAACGAGCTTTAAGACATGAGATTATTAGACAAAAAACTTTACTTAAAAGAGGAAAAGAATTAATACAAGAGACAAGACACTGGGATGATAAAAGAAGAATCACAATATCTTTACGAACAAAGGAATTCGAAGCGGATTATCGTTATTTTCCAGAACCAGATTTATTACCTATTGAAATAGAGGACAACTTTATTCAAAAAGTAAAAGAAAAATTACCTGAAATGCCAAATAAGAGATCTTTAAGAATTAGCAGAGATTACCTTTTATCTGAATTTGATTCTGATAATCTAGTATTGGATAAAGATATTGCTGATTTTTATGAAGAGGGTGTGAATTCTGAAGCTTCATTCGGCCCAAATGAATATAAGCAATACTGTAATTGGTTAATGAATGATATATTACGGTGGTTAAATGAACAAGGTAAACTCCTAAAAGATACAAAACTTCATCCACATCAAATAGTCGATTTGATCAATTATGTTAGTGAAGGAAGAATTACAACAAAAATTGCTAAAAGTATTATAAATGATATGATGGATGGTTTTTCAATTCAAGAAATACTTGAGAAAAAGGGAAAAGAAAGAGTTTCGGATAAAAAACTTCTTAAAAGTATTTGTAATGAAGTTATTAAAGAAAATTCTAAGATTGTACAAGACTCACGAGAAAATCCAAAAGCAATAGAAGCTTTAATAGGAAGAGTTATGGGGAAGACAAAAGGACAAGCTGACCCTCATATAACTCGAGCGATAATGACTCAGCTTTTAAAAGATAAAGGAATAATAAAATAATAAGTATTCAGTGGGAAACTTTCTTTTCTTCAATAAATCCACTATATTTTAAACCTTCAATCATCATATTAATAAAAATTACAAACGCCTTCTCGGTCCAAAACTTAGAATTAGGGATTAAGGTTTGGAAATATTTACTTGTTAAGTATTCAACTGAAGGATTCTCATTATATAATTTAATTAGTAAGTTCTTGGCTTCAAAATAAAGATCCTCCATTTCATTTATAATTTGAGAAAGGTGTTTGTCTTTCCATACACCAAAATGACTCAAAGATATTGAATTCAAATCATCTTTCATGGCTCTTAATCTATTGAAAGTATTTAAAAGTTCTTTTTCATTAAATTCAGGAGGCATGAGAGGGCTAACAAAAGCATTCTCGTCTAGTCTCATAATTATAGCATCGCCTACAAATACATTTCTATTTACTTTATCAAATAATGCTATAGAATCCATTGTATGACCATAAAAATTCATAACTTTCAATTCCAAGCCATTTATATCAATAATATCACCTTCCTTTAAAGGAGTAATCTCTCCTTCAAATGGATATACATCACCCATACCTTCATATCCTTTCATCATTCTTTCTGGATGTCGCAAATTATTTACAGCATTTTCTGCTGCTAAAACTTCAACTTTACTCTCTTTCATTGAATCAATTAGCTTAGATAAACCTTGTGCATGATCCCAATGCGAATGAGATAAAATAATTTTATCTATAGGATATAGCCCCAAATCTTTGATTTTTTTTATAATTTTACGGGATTTTATTGTCTCTCCAACATCAATCATCAAACGCATTCCAGCGTGTTCAATAATATAAATTGAAAGAAATTTTTGTGTTCCCATTGTCATTCCATCAATAAGATAATAATTATCATTAATTTTACCTTCAGAATTTATAATTACTATAATAATCACCTTTGAATTTCATTATAACTAAAATATTTCAGTATGATTTAAATCTTCGGTAAGGTATTTAGACAAGAAAAATTGTCCAATAAAACGTATTAATTTAAAAATGAATAAAAAAGTAAAATTAGATCATTGACTGAAGCGCTGAACTGGCTGCATCTAATTTTAAATTTATTATGCCTAATTTTGCTTCACGTGTAGTAATTATAGTAAGAATATTTCCTTTAATTTCGCTAAAAAGAATCTTACCCTTTTCAGATTCAATAATTGCACTGAAAAATTGACCTTGTTCTAGTTCCTTGGTTGCCCTCTGACTAGCTTTTAGAATTAACGTGACCATGGCAGCTACAGCTTCAGGGTCTACCCATCCTGGCAAAGCACTTCCTCTTATCAAGCCAAATTTTTCAATAAGAGCAGCTCCGTGCACTCCTTTAATCGCTTTTAGACTATCCAGAATCTCTGTTATTTTTTCACTCATTTAACTCAATTTACATTTATGTTATTGAGATTATTATTTTATTAATTATTAAGTAAGTTTTAATTATATTTAAGTATAGGAATCTTGCTTAAAAAAGCTAATTTTTCTTAATCTATCAATCAAAAAACAATAAACAAGTATCAAAGACTAAATGGTAAACATTACTTTTCGGCATTATAGGGAAGGAGATGAAAAGCGAATAGCTGATTTATTTAATCATGCATTCAAAAGGAAAGTCATCATTAGAACTCCTACTAATTGGAATTGGAGATATGTTAAATCTCCTGGATTTGAACCAGAAATGTGTCAAATAGCAGAAGACAGTGATAAAAATAAGATCGTAGGAACAATACTTGTTAATTTAATAGAAACTAGAACTTTTGATCAGAAAAAATATTTAATAGGTGATATCAATGATGTTTCTACCCATCCAGATTACACTAAAAGAGGAATAGCAACAAAATTAATGGAAAAATCAATCAATTTCATGAAGCAAAAGGGATGTGATTTTTCAATGTTAAGTACGGGATTAAGAGGATTTGCTAGAAGTAAAATATATCAAAAATTTGGATATTTTGACATTGAAAAAGAGTATTATTTTATTCAAATCCCAAATATCATTCAACTTATAAGAAATTTCTTTGGATTTGCTTTTTTCTTTCCAGTGCTTTTTAGCATCTCCTATATACCTCGATTTTTAAATAGATTAAGAATAAAATTTAAGAAATTTTTTAAAGATTTTACTTATGAAATTAATTATAATAAAAAACATTATGAATACATGGAAGCTATTAATAGGATTAGCCCAAAAAATTACGAAGGATATCCAGAGTATAACCAATATAAACTTAATTGGGCGCGTATAAAGGTTCCAGAAAATAATAATAGACCAACCTACATCATAATAAAAAAAGGAAGTAAAATTGTTGGTGGTGCGGTTATTACTCATCAAACAGTTAAAGCTTCTAAATATAAGCTAAAATTACAGTTAGGAATAATTCATGAAATATTTCTCGATCAAGATTTTTTCAGAAATGAGTATAACGTATGTCTTGGTTATATTTATTTAGTTGATAAAATTCTTAAAGCTTCAACACAACGAAATTTAGGGGCTTTATTATGTACGTCTAGTGTTAAAGCTAATAATTTAAACCAAGCATTTAAACAAATGAGTTTTATTAAGATACAAAATGATGTTGTAATGGTAAAAGAGTTAAAGAACAATCTTGAGTTTCCTATACTTAAAAAACCTCTCTATATTCCAACTTATTTGTCTCTAGGCATCATTTAAAAGACAAAAACATAAATATTCAATTTTTGATATTTATTGTAACTAAATTTTAACTAGGAATATAAAAACTTAGGAGTGGGGTTTATGGGTAAAGAAATTGATAAGATTAAAAGTGTGTTTAAAGATGCTTTTGAAGTACTTGGTGATTATTTTGAAGAAAAACGATCTGACACTGTTATGGAAGATGAAAAGAAAGCAAAAAAGGGTAAAGTGGCATTAGCTAAATTCTCTAAGGGCTTAATCGGAAAAACAGATAAAATTAATTTCAGAATACTTATCGGACAAAAAAAAGAATTAGGTGATTATATTTATGAAGCAGTTTATTTAAGTGACAAAAAAGAGCCCAGAATTTATGTTTATAAAATTAATAAGGGAAGACCCTGTAATACTATTCTATTAAATTTCAAGGAAGATGATTGGAATGGTTATAAGAAGGTTGAAAAATACAAATCATTAACAAAATTCTTAGAATCTGCATACAATGATGGTGTCTATTATATGGGAAAAAAAGAAAAAAAAGAAGATGCGTTAAATAGACTTATAAAAGGACTTAAGAGATCGCTAGAGGCTGTCGAAGATGATGAAAAGGTAAAGAAAGGAGATAAAAGTTCAATTGGTTTGAAAATAGCAAAAGTTGTAGCTATCGCTGCTGTGACTACTGTGGTTTCAGCAGCATTGAGTCCTGCTGTAGGCGTTATAGCTCAAGAAATTGCAGGAGGAGGCTCTATCACTGGTGATGTTTTAGGAACGGCGGCTCAAGCTGCTGGAGAAGGATTAAAAAGTCTAACTGATCCTGCTAATATCGCAAAAAAAGTTATTACTAAAGCTATAACAAAAGGAAAGGATTTGCCCGGATCAAACAAGTAAAAAAAAGAATAATAACCTTCTTATATTATTGTTTTTTCATTTTCTTGATTCTTATAATTTAAAAAATAAATTTGTTTAGTTAGCATTTTGAAATTTAGTGAATATTTTAAAGAAAGAAATGTTCAAATAGGTCTATTAATTATTACTATAGCTACGTTTATTTTATATTCGACTACTGTTTATTTTGTCTCTGTTTTTTTTCTTTATGGTGGTCTTCAATTTATAATTGGCATATTAATAGGGGAAATTTATACATTAAGAAATCGATCTCCAAATCAAACATTCTTAAAATGTGGTATAATAGTTGGAATCTCTGGTGGTATTCTTTCTTCATTTGCGATCTCAATATTGCATACCGTACTAGGGCGTTGGAGTTTTATTGATTTCTTAATTTTTTTTGGATATATCCTAATAACTGGTGTTGTAATGGGATTAATTATAGGGGGAATAATGAGTTCATTTTATATGTATAGGGAAATGAAAGGTGATACCTATGAAGGAGAAAAACAATATGATGAAGACTTTTATAAGGATTTAGTTGAAGAATAATAAATTTGAATAGTTCCCTTTTAATTATAAAAATAAGGATTCTAAAATTTAGTTCTTAGACTTATTGTAAAATTCAATTAATAAAGTTTTATTTCAAAAATTGGACTCTAAAAGACATTAATTTAATTCTCATTTAGTTTTATTTAGGTAAAATGATAGTATTAGAGGAATAAAAATGAGTAAAACTATTTTATGGCAATATAATGAGTTCATTCAGTCAAGAAAAGAAAAAGTAGTTAATATACTTATTAGCGAGATAATATTTTTAAAAAATCGTGCTAAAACTATAAAGAGAGAAGATGACATCTCATATTTAGAAAATGCTTTAGATAAATTAGAATATCTTTTAATTAAGTTAAAGGATACTAGAATTGAAATACCAGAGAAAGATTTTGATAAATTTATTATGCTTATTTATCACATTTTTAAAGATGTAATCGATTATTTAGAGGAAGATATTAGAGTTTAATAGCACATTATTATTTTTATGCTCTTATTGCTGAAATAGTAGCATCAACCCTGTGTTTGTCTCCCTCAAATTCCTCGGGATCCTAACTTCCATTACTTAATCTAAAAAAAAGGTAAAAAAAGTTGTTAAATTACATTTTAATTAAAAGCCCAACTGCATCCATAAGGGTTTCTTTTCTTGGTAATCCTTTCATTAACTCACTTTTAACTCTTTCAGCAAGGATTTGAGGAGTCCAACGCTTACCATCATTACTAATCATATTAACTGCATGCCAACCTTGATAAACCCAGCATTTATCTCCTGCCACTCTAAATACTTCTCCCGTTATTTTTCTAGCTTGATCTGATGCTAAAAATACTGACATTGGAGCAAAATTAACAGGATTAAACACATCAAAACCAGATTCGTCTTTTTTACTCATAACATCTGCCATGCTTGGTGTGGCATCAGTAGTAAGCCGTGTTCGAGCAATAGGTACAATACAATTAACTGTAGCGTATTTTTTCAACTCCATTGCGGATACAATAGTAAAAGCGGCAATTCCTGCCTTAGCAGCACCATAATTAGATTGCCCCATATTCCCTAACAATCCAGCATCAGAAGCAGTATTGATAATTGTACCAAAATTCTTCAAACTTGGATCTGCCTTTCCTTTTTCTCTAAAATATGCTGAAGCATGGCGAGTCATGTTAAAAGTGCCCTTTAGGTGTACTGCTATAACATCATCAAATTCTTTTTCTGTCATGTTAAAAAGCATTCGATCTCGGAGAATACCTGCGTTATTTACTAGGATATCTAGCTTCCCAAATTCAGAGATAGCTTGATCAATCATAGCTTTAGCTTTATTAAAATCTGTAACAGAATCATAATTTCCGACAGCTTTTACTCCTAGTTTTTTACATTCTGCCGCAACCTCGTCAGCTATTTTAGTGGGAGCACCACTACCATCAAATCCAGCCCCCAAATCGTTAATAACTAAACTACATCCTTCTCTCGCCATTGCTAAGGCTTCTTCACGCCCTAACCCTCGACCAGCACCAGTAATTATTGCTACCTTACCATCTAACATTCCCATAATACTTTTTCCTCTTTAATATTACTTTTTTATTTTATTTCAAAATTTATGTGCTAAATAATATGTGCTAATAAAAAATTATTTCTAAAATTAAGAATTTTTATAATTATTATATATTTGTAAAGTGTATAATTAGGAACTTGAAATTATAGGAGATATACTTGGAATCAATCACTCATAATCTTACAGCTATACTCATTCAAATATTATGCTTTAATTATTTCATTTATCCATTAAATATTATACTTTCAGTAATTTTTGCTTTCTTTTCTCATTTCCTCTCAGATGCTTTATCTAAATTAACATATCATACACCAGAAGCAATGAAGAAGGATAAATTTTGGATTATATGGCATATAATCATATATTCCGCTTCTATAGTGACTACAATTATTTTTTTTATTCCATTTTGGCTAATAATGGTGTCTATAAATTTACCTGATGTAATGGATTGGTTTATTTTGAGACCTATTCAAAATAGAAAAAAAAGAAAAAATCCAGATTCTGAGAAGAACAAAAACTATTTTTTCCATCAAATTTCAGATTGGATTCGAAATAAATTACTTTATTGGCTTCCAGATTTAACTTATAAAAGATATGGAATAATAACAGAATTATTAGTTATAACTCTTTTAATATCTTTAATTTGGCTATATTTTTGAAATCCTCTCCTCAAAAACATCCAAATTTTTAAAATAAAATAAATGACTTTTGCAATGACAATCTGAGGAACCAAAATTCAATATGGAATCATCACAAATCTTACTTAATTCTTGAGAAATTGTACATTCTAACGGCTCGATTGAGGGGATTAAGTAAATTTTAAATACCAGGGAGTGAAGATCTGTTAGTAAGTAATCAATTTGCCAATGTTTATTTTCTCTTCTCTTATTTAAAATATGTCTATTTACTCTATTCAAAAGCGTTGAGGAACCATAGTTTCCCATAGCCGATCCTATATAAAAATAAAACCCTTGATTGAATACTATTTTCCCAAGAGCTCCAACTATTATTTGTATATTTTTTTCTATAAAGATAACTAGAATATAAGAACCTTTCATCTAATCGCATTTTTTGCTGTGACCATTATAACAACCATCACATAGGTATTCTCCGCATTCTCTACAAATGTTAGCACATTCATCGCATAAAGGGCTTAAACAATCCACACATTCATATATTTCTTCAGATGTATTCTCCCCACAATTCTCGCAGATCATTTCTTTTTCACTCATTTTAAAATTTTCAATATCTTTCAAAAATCATGTTAAATAGATCTTTAATCATAAAAATATCTATTATTATGGGATGAATAATATAATGTAACTCTTTAATTGTGGATTATATTTTTTTATCTAAAACTTTTTTATGATTCTTTAATTAAATATCTGTAATTAAGGTTGAGAAGATTCAGAGTAATGACAATTGCTCCAGAAAAGGAAAAGCTAGAAATTGATTTTAAGCGAGATCGGAAATTTTTCGAAAAAGAGGGTAGCTCACGCGCAATCACTTCCGGATCTCTCTATATGTTCTTCGCTTTAATTTACGCAACTTGTATTTGGATTTTTGTTATATTAGCTACAGGTTGGCCAGGTTTAAATTACTTTGGATTAACGACAGCTCTTAATGGTATTGTAAGTTTAATAGGAATTGGTATAACTCGATATTTTATCGCTGAAATTAAGGCAGCTTTTGTGATTAATGAGGAATTAGGGCGTTTAAAAGCGTCTACCTATTCAAAACTTTTGTTTTTAATAGGACTATTTATTGGATTGGCAATGATACTCTCAACTTTTATTTTTGGATCTGTTTTAACAAATAATTTGTTAAGAGAATGTATTTTTGCATCTGGTTTTTGTTCTATATTCATATATAGCATTTATATGTTTCAAATTGGGCTAGAGATCAAAAATAGGTATGACATAATAGCGTTCCTATCGATCTTTGGAGGAGCCTCTCTTCTGATATCCGGATCTATTTTTATTGCTTTTGATCTCAATCCATTTGGGTTTGCTTTTTACCCATTCTTTAACATAATAGCATTAGTTCTTTTCATCTATTTTTTCTATAAAATAGCACCTTATACAATTAAAGAAATTTTAACTGCTAGTATTAGAACCTCTAATATAAAACAAAGAGCTTCTCCAGAGATTAGAGATCTAATCGAAGATTATCAAGTTCTCAAATATATGAAAAATTCTTTATTTTCTATGATAACTAACATTCAAAATTCAAAATTTTTTGAGGATATTTTATTCTTATGTGCAGCATTCTATTTGGCTATTTTCACTGATGCTTTATATCAAGATTTTGCAGTGAGCTTATTAACGGTTTTAATGACATATGGAGCTGTAAAAGCTGTTATCTTATACTATTCTGCTCCGTTAAACATTGAGATTGCTGAAGCGTCAGCGAGAGGATTCCATAAAACAATAGAAGAATCTATAAATGCTTCTACTCGAATTGCGAGTATTTTAGCTTTAGGTTTTTTGACAGCAATGATGGCTTTATCAGGTGCATTATTATTTTATCTACATCGTGATCTTTTTATAGATGGAGGTGTTTTTAATAGCGAAACATTCCTAATGGCTATAGTTTTATTTAATCTTATTATTGTAGGCCAATTTCTCTATGGTTATGCTACTTTATTTGGTAACGCATTAATTGGTTCTGGGAATGTTTCAACAGCTGCAAAAGGTTTTGCGATTACATTGATTATTATTATTGGAACCTCTCCTATTTTTATTGCTCTTTTTGGAATATTAGGTATTGGAATTGTAATGTTGATTTCTGCACTTTTCCTTTTACCTTATATCCTATTTCAGCTTAAACAGAAGCTTGAGATTAATTACAAATTTAGAATCTATAGATTAATACCAAACTTAATTATACTCTTTTTAATTATGCTATTAATTCCGTTCAATAGTACAATAAGCATTTTAATAGGGATTATAATTGGAGCAACACTATATTTATTCTTAAATCCATTTTTTGGAGTTTCAATTCCTGAAGACCTTCAAATGATTAATGATTTATTTAATACTTTGAGATTAAATGTTGTAGGAAATCTCATTGTAAAATATATGACAATTACTTATAATTTTAGCCCTTTAAATAAAGATAAAATAATCCTTGAAGAAAATAAATTAGTTTTAGTAAAAAAATAAATTAATTTTCTTTTGAAAAAAATATATTATTCTCTATATTTATTAAAATCGGGTTTACGCTTATCTAGAAAAGCATTCTTCCCTTCAACGGCCTCTTCAGTTCCATAATACATAGATAATCCACCGACTCCTAATTGTGTAATACCTGTCACGCCATCAGTTTCAGCTAAAAACGCATATTTTAACATTTTAAGAGCAGTTGGACTCTTCTCTAATAATTCTTCACACCATTGATTTACTTCTTCATCTAACTTTTCATAAGGGACAACAGCGTTCACAAGTCCCATTTGTAAAGCTTGTTGTGCTGTATATCTCCGGCATAGAAACCATATTTCTTTAGCACGTTTCACACCTACAGCACGCATTAAATCTCCTGTTCCATATCCGGGATCAAAAGAACCGACACGAGGTCCAGCCTGTCCAAATTGAGCATGTTCTGCTGCGATGCTTAGATCACAATTAACATGCCACACATGACCTCCTCCTATTGCATATCCATTTACTCGCGCAATTACAGGTTTCGGTAGTGTGCGTATTAAAAGAGTCACTCGTTGCCAACCAACTTCCAAAGGTAGCATTTCTTCTCCAGTATAGCCTCCTACTTCTCGGGTACTTTGATCACCCCCAGTACAAAAAGATTTTTCTCCTATTCCAGTAAAAACAACAACACCAATTTTATTATCCCAACATCTATCAAACGCATCAATTAATTCACGGACTGCGAGTAAATTACATGCATTATAACGTTGAGGGCGATTAATTGTTATATACGCAATTCTATCCTTCTTTTCAAAAATTATTTCTTTATACACCATTTTTTCTTACTCTGGTATTTTATTAATTTAAATTCTAATCATTAAAAATTTAAATTGAACTAAATATAATATTTTTGGTTTTTAACACTCCAAAGCTAAAGAGTTAAGAGAATGACGATTTTGATCGTGAAATTCTTGTTTCACGATCTTGTATATACTACCTAATAGTAGTTTTGGTTCAGAATTTTATGAAAAATTCTAAAAAACCATTTTTTGTTTAATTTCTTGTACCATTTTATGTCCTTCTTCATTTATATCTGTTATTATTTCTCTTAGAATCTCATTAATTGCCAATCCCCGTAATTCACATGATATATATAATAATGAGAGGACTTCTTTAGCTAAAACCCGAATGCTTTTGATATCATTAATTGGAATTCTAATCCCAAGAGCTTTCAAATCCATATGAGTCTCTTTTTCTTGTTGTCTTATTGTAATTAAAATATCATTTTTCCTTCCTTTCCAAACTTCTGTAATTGCTCTTAAGGAGAGTAAATATCTTTTAGTAGGGCTTCCAATACCCATTACATCTTTAGCAAAGTCTAAAGGTTCTGAATTTCTTATTGTTTTTAGGCCGAATGTTCTATTGAGTTTATAATTTTTATCTAATTTAGTTTTCATCTTTGAAATTTCTTCTGTTAACTGTTCAATCTTTAAAGATAGTTTTTCAAATTTCTTTAGAAAGATTTCTTCTGAACTAAGGTCAAATTTACTCATGTTAAAAACCATTTAGATTAAGTATGATTGTTTTTGAATTATTGATTAATAAAACTAATTATTAAACAATTAATCTATGAGAAATTTATGATTTATATTCGAGTATATTTTCAAATAAAAAAAGAGTTTAATAAAATAATGAAGAGATTTAATTATTTGTGTACTAAAGATTAATCATTATTATTATCATTATCAGCTTCTTTTTCTTGAATGGATAATGTTTCATCTCCTTCTGTTATGTCAGCTTGTTCAATAAATGGTTGATGTTCTTCTATGATAGGTTTAATTTGTTCAATTAAGGGCTGTAATGTAATCATTTCTTTCACTTCCTCATGAACTTCCTTTTTCAACTCTTTCTGTTGTCTAGTAAATTTTCTAACCTCATATATTCCTATTACAAGTAAAAGGACTATAAAAAAGCATAGAACTGCTATATTTTTAGCAAGATTAATAATTTCATTATTTAATAGACTAAGAGTTTGGATCAGCGGAATATTTATTGCTTCAAATATACTGTAAGGAAAGTGACGAATGAATTCATACGCAACTTTCGAAAATATTAACCAAATTATTGCTGTATCGATTCCCATTCGTTTAAATCTTTTTGCTAGAAATTCAGCATTTTTACCAAGAAGAGTACTTAAAGAGTAGAGTATAATGACTAAATCGATTATTAACATACCGATTTCTGTCCAAGTTGATTGAGCAGTATTAAGTCCACCACCATCATCAAGACCTAAGTAAATCTTTACTACAAGAAATAAGGTGTATCCAGCAACAAGAATGAAAAATGTGCCCAACCATGCATTAAAAACCCCTTTAAACATGAGAACAATGCCAAAAATTGCTAGACCAATAATCACACATCCTACTACAACATAAGCTAAGTTAAGAAAAAAAGGAACTTCAATCGTTGAGATCAAAGAAAAATCAAATAAAGTTGGCCCAATTAAGAATAAATATAATAGTGCAATAGAACCTGCTATACCTCCAAAAAATATGATTGTTCTAATAAAAGTTCTTGATTTTGGGTATTTGTGCAATTTTTTATCTAAACCAACTCCTGTTAAATAACAAGCGTATAAAATAAACCAAGAAGTGAAAAAGAAGTATGAAATTATCGAAAAAGCGAATAAAACTATAAGAATAATTGCGAGTAATAATAATAGAGGTAATGATACCACTAATAATAACACTATTTTCCATGTAGGATATTCCATGACATTTTTTCTAGTAGCAAGAGAAAGTAAAAATAGAAACATCAAGAATGTAAGGTATGGTAAAAAAATGATTATTCCGACTATTGGAAGAAATTGAATAATAATAACACCCATAAGTAGCCATAAGACAAGAACACTTAATCTCCAGTTCTCTTTCTTAAATAATTTCTTTAAATTATCAATGATTTCCATAAAATTATAGTCAAATCAGAAATATTTAAAATTTTCTTAATCAAAATCATGGTTTACTTTAGTTATAATTAATTATGATATGAAATCAGCTAAACTTGTCTGATTACTAAAGTTACGATAAACTAATCCGAATTTCTTTTTTATCATATTAACTGATTCAGGAGCGAAACCTAGGAAGTGATTATTCACTATAATGAAAATTTCATTTACATTGCGTTGTTTAATTATTTCCTGAACGCTTTTATACAGATTATTTAGAGCTTCATTTTGATCTCTTTGAATTCTGTTAAAAACACTGAGTTCTCTATCTCCAATCATTCTAATATAATAAAAGTTTTGATTTGGTAAGTAATAGGGGTTGATTTCCGGCATATATGTGGTTCCAAGTGTTACATTTTCACCATTTATAAATTTAGAAAGAATATTAGAATCATACCAAGAATTATCTCGTAATTCAATGATGTATTTATATTCTGAAGGAACTCTTTTAAGCAACAACTCCAATTTTTGTAAATGACTCTCTGAATATTTAAACCAAGGAGGAAATTGAAATAAAAATCCAATAATTTTTGGTTTCAATATTTTCATTCTTGAAAAGAATTCGAAAATAGATGAATCTAGATTCTCATCATTTAAATTATGGGAGATTTGCTGCCAGACTTTAATCATAAAACGAAAATTTTCTGGTACCCGTTGTTTCCAATTAATTACCATATCTTCAGTTGGTAAATTATAGAAGGTTGAATTTATTTCGACCAAATCAAAGAATTTTGAAAAATATTCTATATATTGAGCTTTTTCTAACTTTTTCGGATAAAAAGGACCAACCCAATCCTTATAAAAAAATCCAGCAGTTCCAATTGATATTTTTACCATTTAATTAAAAATTAAAGGTTTTATAATATTAAATATTCAATATTTTTTTATACTGAAATAATTAATTTTTATAAAAAATTATAGTTACTTTAAATTTTTTCAAATAAATTTTAATTGGTGAAAGAAAAATTTCAATAAACTGGAATAAAGCCCAGGAAAGACCAGAGAAGAAAATATCTGTTGAGGGTAAAATATTATTAGATTTCAGGTCAAAAATAAAAGATTTAGAACTTGAATTGGAAAAGGCCAATCAGACGTTAGCAAAAGCCTTAAATGATTTAGATAGCACCAAAGAAAAACTTGCTGGGAGAGAAAGAAGTTTAACTGAACTTACAGAAAGAAAAACAATTGCAAGAAAGTCTCACGATCAAATTAAAGAAGAGAAATTGTATGCTGAAATTGAAATAGCTAAATTAAGCTCAAGTAAGATAAATTTAGAACAAAAATTAACAGAAGCAATAGTTAAAATTACCAATCTTGAAAACCAATTAAATAAAATTACTGGAAAATCAAATGAAATGGAAGAAAAAATCCTAATTAAGGATAAGGAGATTCAAAATAAAGAAAAAGAGAGGTTAGAAACAGTAAAAGACCTTTTAAACAAAGATAAGGAAATTCAGGATCTTAAAATCACAATAAATCATAAGGATGAAGAAATTGATAACTTAAAACGTAAATTAGAGGAAGAAAAAAAATTCACTAACAATCAAATTAAAAAATTCCAAGACTTTGAAATTCAAGTTTCTAAAGCAGTATTATCGACTGAAGTTATTGAAAAAATCAAAAAGTTGATGGAATTAAAGGGATTTTTAAGTGATAAAGAACTTGAATCATTTCTGAATGAAATGGAAAAATAAATGAGTAATTTCCACTTATATTTTAATTTCAATGTAAAGTTTATAAATAATCAACTTTAAGAAAATAAATATAGCAAAATAAAATTAAAAAGATCAAAAAATATATTTTTTTAAAAAAAGAAAAGGTGAAAAGGATTTCAATCGATTGGGCTAAAGCTGAAGAGAAACCTGAAAAAAAGTTATCGGTTGAGGGAAAGGTTTTATTGGATCTTAGATCTAAGATAAATAGCCTAGAAAAACAATTAACTCAGACTAAAAAAGAGCTAGAAAAAACATCAAATGAGCTAAGAACAACTAAAGAAGACTTGACTGAAATTAAGATCAAGGTTGAAGATTTTGAGGAGAAGACGAAAAATTTTGAAAGAGTAAAAGAAGAAAAACTATTCGTTGATGCCGAGATAAACAAATTAAAAACTGGAAAAGCAGATTTAGAAAAAAAGATTTCCGATTCTAAATCTATGATTTCAGAATTGGAAAGCAAATTAAAAGAATCATCAGCCAAAATTGAAAATATGGAAAGGGAAAAAAACAATGCAACGGTAGATTTGAAAAAAGAAATAGAAAGAATTAATGAAAATATTCAACAAAAAGAAAATGAAATAGTGGGTTTAAAAAGTGAGTTACAAAAATCTGTTTCAGAGAAATATATAGAACTTGAGAGCCTTAAAGAAGAAAAAGAAGCTAAAGAAAAAGAAATTAAAGAACTCAAACAAAAAGTAGTATCATTAGAAGAAACGATAGGTGAAGCTAAGGGAGTACCGCAACTCATTGAAAGCATCAAAGATATAATGCTTACTAAGGGTTTCCTTAGTGATAGAGAGTTTGATGCTCTTTTAGAAAAGAAAGAAATTTAGTAAATTAAATTCTTTTTATTATTCAAATGGTTAAATTAATTTGGAACAATAAAACAGACTCGAAAGAGAAGAATCTTAAAAAAGATAATCTAAATTCTTTTAAACTAATTGAAAACTATTCATCTAAACTGAATGAAGGAATAGATGATATTAAAAGTTCCGAAAGTTGGTTAAATAAACTATTTTGGAGTGATAATGTCGATGTTTTACATTATTTATTAAACATTTATAAAAATAAAATAGATCTAATTTATATAGATCCCCCATTCTTTTCTGGAGTTAATTACAAAATAAATGTTAAAGAAAAAGAGAAAATTTATGATTCAGTTGCATATTATGACCATTGGGATAGAGACATTGACTCTTATTTACAAATGCTCTATGAAAGGATAGAACTATTTAAAAAACTGTTATCAGATAAGGGTTTGATTTTTATCCATGCGGACTGGCATGCGAATCATTATATAAGAGTAATTTTGGATGAAATCTTTGGAGAAAAGAGATTTGTAAATAATATTATATGGTATTATTATAACAAATATTCTGCAGGGAAAAAAAATCTTCCAAGAGCTCACGATACAATTTTAGTTTATTCCAAATCACGTGATTACACTTTCAATGAATTGAGAATACCACGAAAAAGTCCAAAGAAACAGTTGATGAGAGAAATGAAAGATGGAGTTCTAAAGAATGTTAAAGATAAAAATGGGCATGTGAAATATAGGCTTGTTACTGACAAAAAAATGGATGATGTTTGGAAAATACCTTGTATGCAACCTGCCTCAAAAGAATGGACGGGCTTTCCTACACAAAAACATCATAAATTACTTGAACGAATAATTAGATTGGGGTCTAATGAAGGAGATTTAATTGCTGATTTTTTCTGTGGATCGGGGACATGTTTAGTAGTAGCTGAGAAATTGCGAAGAAAATGGATTGGAAGTGATATCTCAGAGTATTCTATTTATTTAACTCGAAATAGAATTTTAGAATACCAAAGAAAGTCCCAAATATTTTGTCCATTTGCAATATATACGAATTATTCTGAAGATAAGGATAGAATTATCAAATCCGGCTTCTTTCAAAAAGAATTTACTATAAAAAGAAAAAAATGATTTATTGTTCCTTATTATGGAAGATTATGTTATAACCAAGGTATTTTGATAAAGCTTCGTGTACAATATCCCCCACAAGATTTAATGTCGCTGCCACATGATGGGCAAAACCACCAACACATACTGATTTTAGTAATTGCTGTAAATTAGGAATTTCAACAACACCATACCCACCATATGTGTTTAAAGGATCTTGGGTGTAAGTTCCTTCTACCATTATCGCTTTTATTTCTCCAAATAAATCATCAGTTTCGATCCTTAATAAAGTACAGGGTTTAGTTTTAATACGCCCTTGAATCGCACCAAAACTTACTTCTCCACCTTTTTGATCTGATATAATTGGATGAATCGTCATTTTAGTATCTTGGAAAAATGACTTGGGAAGATTACTACAATGAAATAAAACCATTTTGTTGGGATTTTCCCCATAATTGTTATTCCAATCCAAAATAGCAGAGGGACTTTCAGAAGCAATTTGTAAAATTAACATTCCTATTAAACCAGAGATATCAACTTCACAGGCGGCGGGAACTAATCCTTGGCTAAACATACTCATAACTGCACATGGTACAATTCCAAAGTTATCTTGAATACTTGGCCAACACTGAAACGCAAATCCATCTAGTTCATTTTTAATAACCCAATGTTCAACAACAACAGCCAATTTTGCTAATTTGATTAAAGCATCTTCAGGAATTACTTTAGTAGGAGTGTAGTTTTTTATAGATTCAATCTTATCTTTTACTTTTGGATCATCATTAGATAATTGATTTACGTGCCCAAAAATCTCTGATAAGTCTATTGGTTCGATGCTGATCCCATTAAATTCTAATATTTTTTCACTATACCTTACTGTTTCAAAAGCATTAGGTCTTGTTCCAATTTGCCCTAACCTTGCACCTCTAAGTTTTCTAACTATTCTGCATATTTTTTCGAATCTTTTTAGATCTTCTTTAAAAACTTTAGATTTTATAGGGCAGGTATGATATTTTGTTAAAGTGAATGGAATCCCAAACTGATATAGTACATTAGTGACTGAAATTTTTCCACAAAACGCGTCTCTTCGATTTGCTCTATCCATTTTTTCAATTTCATCAGCAGAAGCATGAACTAAAACAGGAACATTAAGATTTGAAAGCTTTATTGTGTTCGCAATACCTTTTTCATCCCCAAAATTAGGTAGAATGACTAAAATACCAGAAATTTTATCCGCATGGGCTTTAAATAAGTTTGCACATTTTTTTGCATCTTCATAAGTTTCTACAACACCAAATTTAGTATCTCCTTCATTTAAAATGACATAATCATATTCCAATTCTTTTAATACTTCAATTGTTTCAAGTCTTCCTTCTTTAGCAAGATTATCTGGAAAAACATCTCGATTTCCAACTATTACTCCAAAAGTGACACTCTTATATTTATTATTGTGAATTATCATCTTATTTACCTTAATGATAAATATTAAAAAATTTAATTTTAGTAATTTAATTTAAGAATTTAAAACTAAAATAAAAATTTGTTAATTGTTCAATGAATTTCAAATTCAAGTTTATCCAGAGGGCTAAAGAGCTATGTGAACACAAGATTTTTAGATATGCGCTCATTCTTCATCTATTTTATTTTATACTTTCGATTATTCTTTATTTCTCATTATATCGAGAACAAAATGATTTCATTATTTTTTATAATGTAGGGAAAATATTTATTAATGATATTGAAAACCTTTATAATCAGACTTATTATTTATGGGATTTTAGATATTTTCCATTATCAGCTTTATTTTTCATTCCTTTTTCTCTCTTGAATATTGATACTGCATTTGTAATTTTTAATATTTTCAATGTATTGCTAAATTATTTGATTTGTATTTATCTCTATAAAATTATTCTCTTAGTTAGAAATAAAAATCATGAAAAAGATGATAAACGGGTTATTTTATATTTATCTATTTATTTAATGGGAATGCCTCATGTATTAAATTATATATATGGTCAAATTAATTTATACATTACATTTTTTATTATTTTATCTCTTTATATTTTTCTCAAATATAAAAATCTCAAATGGGAATTTATAGCTAGTTTAATTTTGGGCATAAGTATCATTATTAAACCTACAGCATTTCTATTAATTCCTTTCTTGTTCATAATCAATTTTAATTTGGAGAAAACAAAATTAAAAGTTGAGTTTTTAAGAAGTTTGATACGGTTAGTTGGAGTTTTAATACCAGTTTTTTTGAATTTTATTCTTTTCTTTTCATATCCAACTTTATGGGAAGGCTTTTTGGAAACTAATTTTACCGGAAGTAATCCTGTGGCTTTAAATTTTTCTTTTAGCATTACTAAGTTAATAACAAATTTCTGCTATTTTTTTAATATCCCTTTTAACCAACTTATCATTTTCTTAGGAGTAATTACTATTATTGGAGGATTAGGTTTTATAGCATTCATTATTAGGAGATTCGAGAAAAATTCAATAATATATGGCTATGCTTTTGGAATCCTTATTATGTTGCTTACGTATTTTGATTCATGGGATCATCATTTACTTAATTTAACTCCAATCTTAATAATTATTATGTTTAATTTGCCAAGACATTCCAAAGTTATAGAACCTATTAAACTTAGTTTATTTTTCTTTAGCTTCTTCGATCTTGCTTTTATAGGGATTTGGTATTTAATTTATCCATTGTTTCCATTTAATTTTGAGGGTACGTTCTTTCTATTGTTATCCTTCTATACGATAAGCAAATATTGTTTATTAAAGAAAAAAAAGGAGGATGTTTAAAAAATTGAAGAAAAAGATTTATATTTTTAAATTTTTCTTATTCTGCTTATTAATAAGCAATATAGTATCGATTGTAAATGCCCTGGATTATGGAGTAGGAGTTCAAGAGGGTCAAGAATTAATTTGGAAATGTAATGTATGTAATAAAATAGAAATGAACACCATATTTGGTAATGACTGGAATGATTCGGGTACATTTAAAAATATAAGTTTAGGAAAAAGAATGAAATGGAAAATTAATAGTATTGAACTAAATCAATCATTATCGAGAATAAATTATAGTATTTGGGAGTGGTCTAGTGAAAAAATATGGGGACAAAAAGATAACGATTCTGTAATTACATATTTTTTCGAATCTATTGAATCGAATTTTACAGTATATACGTCTCTGGTCCCATTTATATTTCCAGTTCCAGTAGGGGAATATATGGGAAAATTGGAATTAAATGAATGGTATAATGTGGACAACAGAGTCTTACCTACTCTAAATGTTGAAATTGAAAAAGATGCTATATCACCGGGATTTCCTCTAAAAAAGATAAAAATTATAGCTATTTATACTGATCAAGGGATTCTAAGTTCCTATAAACTCTATACTACAGGAAATGTTGTTATTATAGACGTATCTCTTGATTTTTTACCTATCTATGTTGTTCCAACTTTAATAGGGTTAATTATTGGATTATCTCTAAGTTTAGGATTGTTTATATGTAAAAAGAGAAGATCATCATCAAAATAAAATTAAGGTTCAGGTAAAACAAGAATGAAATTAAAATTATTATTGATTAAGATTAGAACTAGATTTAATGGGCTTTGGGAACAGAAAATATTCCGTATAAGTATTTTGATTCACGGCTTTTATTTTATTTTATCTATAATCTTAACACTTATATTTCTAAGAGATCTAAATGATTTTCGAGTCTATTACAGAGTAGGAGAAGTCTTTATGACTGATATTAATGGATTATATGATCCTTCAAATTATATTGATATGTGGCCATTTAGATATTTTCCAATTTCAGCTGTGTTGTTTGTGCCTTTCTACTTATTGGGTTTTGAAATAGGCTTTATAATATTTAATACTTTCAATTTGTTTTTGAACATTTTAATTTGTAATATTCTCTATAAAATAATAATTCAGATAAGAGGAGAAGACCATGAAAATGATGACAAGAGGATTATTCTGTATATTTGTTTATTTCTAATGGGTTTACCAAACATTTTTAATTACATTTTAGGACAAATTAATTTGTACGTAACTCTACTAATTTTAGTATCTCTCTTTTTGTTTTTAACTCGTGAAGACCTTAAATGGAATTTAATATCTAGTATCATATTAGGTTTTAGTATAATTATAAAACCCATTACTATTTTTATGGTTCCTTTTTTACTGGTATTAAATTTAAGAATAAAGGAAAGAAAATTTGAGTTTAAGGGTCTAAAAAGCATTGTTAGAATAATTGGAGTAGCTATACCTTTAACTTTAAATATTTTTTTATTTTTACTTTATCCAACTCTATGGGAGGGTTTTTTAACTGCTAACTTTACGGGAAGCGATCCAATTATGGCAAATCATTCATTTAGTTTAACAAAGATAATATTAAACTTTTTTAATTTCTATAGTATTCCTAATAATCCTTTCCTGGTGTTATTACTTGTTTTATTAATCATAGGGGGATTAAGTTTTATTATTTACGTCTTTCGAAGGATTAGTGAGAATTCTCTCATTATTGGATATATTCTTGGTATTTTAATTATGTTACTTGTATATTATGACTCATGGACTCATCATCTATTAGCTTTAACACCACTTTTAATAATCCTGCTATTTTATTTGCCTCGAAGTTCTAAAATAA
This sequence comes from Promethearchaeota archaeon, assembly GCA_048941185.1. GTDB lineage: Archaea > Asgardarchaeota > Lokiarchaeia > Sigyniarchaeales > SOKP01 > Loki-b32. The sequence goes on along the minus strand of JBHLNW010000031.1, from coordinate 2,674 downwards.
CAAAAAATTACATAAAACCGAGTTTTTTCTTTTTAAATTTCTTTGATTTAGCATTTATGGGAATTTGGTTTATTACAAAAGATTTTTTTCCCTACAATTTCGTTAGTACAATCTTTTTATTAATAATTCTTTACGGATCTAGTAAATTTTGCCTAACTGAAGATTCAAATTATTAAAAAAGTGAAACTTATTTATTACATATTTGAAAAATATTTAAAATAGGAAATTCTAAATATACTCATAGAGAATATATTTACATTAAGAAAACTCCAATAATTATTAGACAAAATAGCAGTATAAACGTACTATGTTTCAATTTTATCCCCCACCATTATTATTGATTTTTGCACCCGCTTTTCTTTTAGGGATATTACACACTTTAATTCCGTGTGAAGATAAAGCAATTTTCTTTTTTTGGTCTTTTGGTATTTCAAAAACGCCAAAGAAAAGTCTCTTTATATTAATTTTTTATGGATTGGGTTTAATGTCTTCTAATTTATTGATTGCAACTGGTACCATTTTGATTAGTTTTATTCCACAGTTATTAATTCCAGGAATTAGTGACATAAAACCAACTACGATTAATTTTTTTGGATCATTAACTTCTATGTTTGCGGGAGTTATTTTGCTGTTCTTTATCACAAGAAAAGGGTATAGCCCACATTCAAAACGAAAAGATGAGATTTTTCAATTTAATTGGGAAAAAAAAAAAACTCCATATTTTTTTGGAATTTTAGCAGGATTTGCACCTTGTATCTTTGAATTCTTTATATATTCTCAATGTT
>JBHLNW010000031.1:0-1789 GCA_048941185.1 Promethearchaeota archaeon | reverse complement strand
AAAAACTCCATATTTTTTTGGAATTTTAGCAGGATTTGCACCTTGTATCTTTGAATTCTTTATATATTCTCAATGTTTAACCTTCTCTTTAAGTTATGAATTAGGGTTTATTGATGGGATTTTTACAGTGTTTTACTTTTCATTAGGTACATTTATTGGTTTATTTCCAATTGCATTGGCCAAACATGGAACTTCTCAGATAATGAAGTCAAAAGAGTCAAGGAAAAACTGGATCCTTATTCTAATGATTATAATAATAATAGTTTTTAATACAGTTGTCATGATATTATCATTTTTGGGAATTCCTGTCTTTCCAGAGGTAAGCATTCCTTGATTATGGATTTTTCTTATAGACTACAATAATAAATTTAAAAATTAATACAAGATTCATTTGTTATTGAAACAATAAAATTTGGGCTATATAAAAAATATTAAGCACGAATTTTTTTTAATATAATATAGATTATTTAATTAAAAATTGATTTCAAACTATGAAATGTTTATTCTGTGAAAGTCAAAAAATCGATTTCACATGTGAGAAATGTAAATCTAGTTTCTGTATTAATCACATTGCTACAACTGAAATACATGAATGTAGAAAACATAATTTAGTTTATTCTAAAGTAAAAGCGATCGAAAGAAATTTTAAATGTACAGTTGTGGAAAATAGTGAATGTCCCGTATGTAAAGAACTTCTAAGATTAGAAAGACTCTCTTCAGGACAATATTATTTAGAATGTACAAATCGAAATTGTCCAGAGTCATGGAATTCTTACTTAAAGACACCTGGATTATTTTTTCCTTCAAAAGAAAAACTTGCAAGAGAAGCGTTAAGATATAATCTCATTAAAACTAATAGATTAATCTTATGTAGTAAGAAATTGCGTCATATTGTAGGAAAAGAAGTTTGCCCTAAATGTTTTCTTGATTTATTGCAAATGGGTCCAATTACTAACTTTTCAACGATAATGAACGCATTTAATATCTCTGCAGAGCAAATGATTAAATTTATCAATAAATATAGCGAAGAAGAAAGAATTTACGGAATAGTTGATCAAAAGAATCAGATGTTTTATTATATATCCTCTGAGATGCGTGAAAATATATTAACTAAATTTCAAAACGAAGGTATTATTAAAGTAGTTGATCTTGGTGTAATGCTTGATATGAGTTCAGAGATTGCTTTAAAAGTAATTTATAAATTAATTAATCAATTCCAAATAAAAGGGTCATTTTCCTTAGAAAAAGATATTTATTATACTCAAAAATATATACTCGATAATTTAATAAAAGAAATTAATAAGAAGGGTAGAGTTACTCTAAAAAATCTAGCAAATATTTTTAACATCCCTAATGAACTTGTTAAATCATTTTGTGTTAATTTAATGAGAACAAAAGCTGTAAATGGATTTTTCGCAGATCGAGGAAATGAAATTATTACTGCAAATCAAATTTATTTAGATATTAAAGACTATTCAAAGGAAACCGGATTATTTGAGCTTTCAAAGCTTGCCTCTAAATTAAAAATTGCTGTGGAACTAGCTAGAAAAAGTCTTCATGAGTTAATAAAAACTGGAGAAATAAAGGGTTTATTTACCCAAAGAAGAGAGTTTATGACCAATAAACATATGGAGAAAAAAATAAGAGAAATCGCCAGAGCTTATAGAACTATGCCTTTAAGAGAACTTTCAAATAGACTGGGAGTGACTGAATCAAGTATCGAAGAAAATTTGGCTCAAATCATAGCACGTGGAGATATTGATGGATATATTGATATGTCTAAAAAATT
>JBHLNW010000140.1:0-7535 GCA_048941185.1 Promethearchaeota archaeon | reverse complement strand
CCATATCTGTTTAAATCGTAAAACATCGCAGCATGAATCACATTACAGTTGGTAAGCAGAGGATCTGCATGGCCTTTTTTAATATAATTTTTAGATTCCACTAGTTCGATAATATCCTTTTCCTTATACGGTATTACATGGTAAGGAAGTAATACTCGTGGTAGATTTCCGTTATCAATTTCTTCTTGGGATAAATACCATCTTTGATCATCCTCATCAAACACACAATCGTTGAATATTAATTCTGGCACCCAGTCTTCAATGACCTCTTTACGAGGCATTTCATAGAAATATCGAAAAACTTGGTCTGGTGAATAGCCAAACAATACATAAGGAATATCTCGTCTTATTGCCTCTTTTACTACAATGCTATGAATGAGATCAGAACAATAATCGCAAATATGTCGAGCTAGAAATGTTTCTTTGGAAGTATGGTTGAAAAAATGCCATTTATAGAGTTTTGTAAAGGTGGGAATCGAATCTTCAATAAGTACATGTTCCACCTGGATTTGTTTAAGAGTATGTCTCATATTTTCTTTTGCTATATCAGTCATAAAACCGGTATCAGAGGTAACTGCTAGTGGAGTGAGCCCTAATTCATTTATAAGGTAATCTAAAAGAGCCGTCGAGTCTTTACCTCCTGAATACCCTAATATACAATCATATTTTCGCTTACTACGGTTAGTTCGCATGTGTTTTACCACTTGATTCCAATCCTCCAATGCAGTTTTCCTTTGTTCCGTTGTAATTATTGTTCTGGAGTAATTAACGTTGGTATAGTTAGGGTCAGCACAGAAATTGCATAGACCATCAGAATTTAATTGAATTCCTAAAAACCCTTCAGGTAGAATGCACTTTCTACAAATTTTTTCATGTTCTATCATCAATTATAATCAGTGTTGTAAAGTTATATATTCCAATCTTTTGACTTTATTTAAAGAAAAAACTCCCTTTCTGATTTTTCCTTTATATAAAGACATAATAATTTCATATCAATCATTCAAAAAGATGATAAGAAAATGGTACAGCAGTTAGAAAATGCACGAATTATAGGAACATCTAATATAAATGAGATTAAGGAAGCGTTGGAACATATTTTATATGTGCCAGATATTCGCGTAAGAGGTCGAGTAATTGAGGAACTTACTTCCTATTTGCGGGAAAAAATACCTGATCCCGAATATAAAATCCAGGTATGCATTGCATATTCTGGATCTGAAGTATGTGGATTTGTAATAGCTCAAATTGATCCTCATTATTCAAGCTACAGTAAAAAATGCGGGACTTTCGGATGGCTCCATGCCTATGATTTCAATATTTGCCAAGAATTAGTTAGACAGTGTGAGTATTTCATAAAAAACAACGGAGTTCGAAAGATTCGCGGATGTGTCAGTTTTCCGAAAAATCTTGGAGGGTTAGGAATCCAATTTATGGGATTTGAGCAGCAAATGATGTATAGTGTTGGCTATATAGATCCCACATCACAAATTATTGACTATTTAATGCGATTAGGCTATAAGAAAGATTCGGAATATACTTGTGTCCACGTTGTACAACAATCGTGGGAAAAGGGAAGGCAAGTAGATAAAAATGTAAGACTGGGATTTGCAACCACAGAAGAATTACGAGAATATGCGGATTCTATCCTTGAACTTGCGAACAATTCATTTTATCAGATTATGCCCGATAGATCAGGAGGAAATCATCTATATGATTTCTTTGATGCATATGATGAACTCCCTGAATCTTTCTATACTCTCAAAGACGATGTTAACCTTAAAGATTATTCTACACTCCCTGATTTCATTGAAGCATGGGAATCATGTGATTTAGAACGTATTCAACCATATGTCCCGATGGCATTTGACAAATTTACGGGAGAGTTAGTAGGGATCATTCTATGTCAACCTGATTTATATGAGGTGTGGCGGGGAGATAAAGTTACACGAGTAAATGTAGATACTGCAATGGTTAAAAAGGGTTATTATGGAAAAGGAATTTTTTCTGCTCTCAATAATATTGGGCAGTTAACCTGTATTATGCGAGGTCTTACTTATTACGAAGGTACTAGTATTTGGTCGAATAATTCTAGAGCAATTGATACGATTTTTCCTCATTGTAAACCGATTAGAAAACATTTAGTAATGCAAAAACGTCTATAAATCTTATCGATCGAATTAAAAATATAGAAATAGTGTTATAGGGGAGAAAAAATTAGTTTAATATCTTCCCAAAATTTATCATTTTTTTCTATCTTTTTCTTTACCGTTATTTCTGTTATAAAAGTTCGAATCGATTGGTAGTGGGGCTTTTAATTTGATGGATAGTTTGACTTCTTATAAAATCCTATAAAGATTATTATAAAGATAATTATATCAATTGATTCAACAATTATAACGAATAATGATGATTCTCCAACAATATATTGGATTAATGGTCTTAGAATTGATGTGATTAAATATAATCCGAATCCGATCATAAGAATAAATGTATTTACTTGTGAAAGACGGTGATTTCTCCAAGCAAAATTAAATAACCACACAATCGCTATCAGAGAGGGAAGGATCGTAATTGGATATATTATAGGGGCAATTTCTACATTTACAACAAAGATACAAACAAAGACTTCAATAACGAGGATAATTAGTAAAATCCGAATTCTAATTTTATTTAGATTTTCTTCATTAGCTAATCTGCTAAATCGCTCTTTTAGCGAAAGTGAAATTAATATCATAAAAATACTCAGAAAAATCATAGGAAGGAGGTCAAAAATCGCGATTAAATATCGACCTTTAAATACAAGGAGTTGTACCCCACTATTCAATCCAAAATAACTAAAATCGATAAATAGATCTAACATTTTTCCAAAAATGAGCAGTAAGAAAAAGACACCGAAAAGAAACGGGATATCAGAGAAGTATTGTTGTTCTTGTTTAAACCATCTATAGAACGTATATAGAGCCATTACGGAAACAATGATTATTCGAGTAGAAATAATGAGGACGATTCCTAAAGTCCCTTCATGCGTTAAGTATGTAGTGGTTATAATAGTCCAATTAAAAGCATATAATAAGAGAATAGTACTCGTTCCGATTATTATTCCAAATATGAGTGAGAACAGATAAATTGCTTTATTTCTTTGAAGTGTCATAAACTTGATTTTTCTTCAATATATAAAAAATAAACTAAATATTTTTTTGTCTAATAATATGGTATTACAAGAAAGGAAAGTTATATTTTAAGCCAAGTTCTTTTTGCATTATTATAATATCGTCTTGTAAACTTTTATTTATAGGAATTCCCTCTTCCTTTCTCTTAATCATCACGATGTGTTCTTTTTCCCCAGCAGTATAAATTCTTTCAATACCTGGAATTTTTCTTGAACCTCTTAAATCCCTCATGATATTTCCTGCCGTTTTTTCAAAAGATTCTAAGCCTATAAAACTCTCAGGATTGATGACTAAGAAAAAATGTCCAACTTTTAATCTCTTTTGATTATCTTCTACTATCCCGAGTGTATCCCTTAGATATATACCCTCTTGTAAGGCTGCTGAAAGAAGTTCTACAACTGTAGCATATCCATAACCTTTATATCCAGCAGTATCTTCACCTTTTCCTCCTAAAGGAAGTAAAGCTGCCTTTCTTTCTAACATTTTATCCAAAACTAAGTTTGCATTAGTCATAATTTCACCTTTATCATCAATAACAGTGTTTTCAGGAAGTGGTTTATTGATTCGCGCATTAACTTCAACTTTACCTCTTTGAATTATTGATGTGGCACAATCGATTAGAAATGGAAATTCTTCATCAGTTGGAGCTCCGATAGTTAATGGATTGGTTCCTAACATAGGCTCACACCCAAAAGTAGGGGGAATAGATGGTCGAGCATTAGTGACTGCTATCCCAATCATACCTTCTTTAATTGCCATTAATGAATAATAACCAGCAATACCAAAATGAGTAGAATTTCTTACAGCTACCGCCCCTAAACCATATTTTTTGGCTTTTTCTATTGCCATTTTCATTGCTTTGTGGGCAATAACATGTCCCATACCACAATTTCCATCCAATAATGCACTCGTAGGTCCATCTTTTATAACATCAATTTTTGTTTTTGCTTCATATATCCCTTCCTTTATGCGATCATAATACATCTTGCATCTCTGAATGCCATGTGATTCAATTCCTCTTAAATCTGATGTAATCAATACATCTGCAATAATCTCGGCATCTTTTTTTGGTACGCCTAATCCTACAAAAACGTCTTTCATAAAATTTTCGAGAATTTTAGCATCTATAAACATAATATTATCTGACATTTTCAGTATTCACAATTTGCATTTCTATTTAATTTTAGAATTTAGATTAATATATACAATTTAGTTTCTTCTTTTAATTTTCCTACTTATTTGATAGAATATAAATGTAAGATTTATTTTGTACCTTTAGAATTGGATTTTCTCAAAAGAATATGGTCTACATATTATTCTTGTATATATATTACAAATTATACTTACATATGTGATATTGTATTATCAATTAAAGGATAATTAAAAACACATCTTAGAGTGCTATGAATAAAAAAGAAAAGTTAAATTGCCCATTATGCAATAATAAATTCATTCCAAGAACATTTTATCCAGAAGAGGCTACTTTTTCTTCTGATGGGAAATTATTATCAGGGTTTAATGGGTATATAAGTTCAAGTGGTGTTAAACCATCCGAAGTAATACTTAGTTCTTGGATTACCTATTGTCCAAATTGTAATTACCTTATGAAATTTGTTAAAGAAATCGTTAAGAAAGAAAAGATTCTTTCCCCCTCCGTTAACACTAAAGAAATTAAAGAGAAATATAATAATTACTATTTTGGATTTCCATTTGAGGATTATGCTCAATATCTCTCTGGAGTTTCAGAAGAGGTTAAAAATACTATGAGAAAATCTCTCAATGGTATAGATCTAAACATTTGGGAAAATATGTATGAGATTGAAGATAGTTTTAAACTTTTAGTTAGATTTTATGCTAATTTAGAAAAATATTGCGATGCTCAACTCCCGAATGAAAGCAATAAAGATTTGCCAAAAAAAATTAAGTTGTTAAAATTATCTACAGATTTGGAAAATCTATTATTAGAATTGAATGAGATAAGAAAACAAACCATACAGGGTAACTTGGAATTATCCTCTGGTGATAAAGAAAAAGTCAATACCGCAGTAGTGAATTTCACATTAAATTTAATTGAAAAACATATACGACCTGTACTTGATGAAAAGAAATTAAAAACAAAATATAATTACATTGATATTAAAGACCTCAATAATGTAATTAAGGTTTTTCTAAGTGGATATCTAAATGGCTTATTCAACCATGGAAAACCAGCTAATAATCAAGTAAGAACGTTTTTAGATAATTTACTCATAAATTAATAATACTAATTTCATATTCACCAATTTTCACCTATTTATAGTTATTTCCATATTATCACCATGCTATATCTTTTTTTGAATTCAAATCACATACTTTTAATTCATGATATTAAATGACTTAAATGCTAAAGTTAAAGGAAAGTTTTATAAAGAGATTACTATAGAGGATGATGGCGAAGACCTTATCTACGTCTTTCCTGATACTAAAGAATTTCTATCGATTATTCGAAGAAAAGAGCTGAAGAAAAATTTAATTCTGAAGTAAAGACTTAATTCTTATTATATTACTGAAGTTTTTCAAAACTTCAAATTTTTTTAAAAATGTAAATTTTAAATTTTAATAATAATTAAAATTCAATGAGCACCCTGGGCAGATTGAATCAATAAGAAAATCAATGAGTATAATAAAAGTATTTTCTGTCAATGAATTCATTAGTCTAAAATTGGAAGAGGAATTAATTATAGAAGTGGAAAGTATAAAAAAATTTAGAACAAATATATATATTAAAGATGAAAAATTTGCCCAATGTTCCTTTTTACTTATTGAAATTCCTATTGAAGAAATTACATCTTTAAATAAAATTAGTTCTATTGATGAAGTCGAAGAAAAACTAGATAATTCATTGGAAGAATTAACTAATAACTTAACTGAGTATAAAATAACTCCCGAAACAGAGTTCTGGGGACATTGCTCAAATATTCAGGTATGGGTAGAAAATAACTATAACTCTAAATTATTACACAGAAGTTTGGCTTTTCCATTGCTAAAAAAATTAACAGATGTTGGAGATCTCCTAGCAAGAAAGGTGTTTAGGGAGGAAATCGCATCGAGATTTGCTAGTTGTCATCTGCAAGTAATCCATTTTTTAATGTTCGAACATTACCTTGATTACTTATCAGAAGAAGAACTTGATGTACTCTTTAATGAAGTTAAGATCCGTAACAAACTATTATTCTTTTATCTCGAACCTATATTAATGATAAAAGGATATATTAAGTATAATCTTACAGATAAAGAATTTAAACGATACTTAAATAGTTACGCATCTGAATTAGAAACTGGTAAGTTTGTACCGTTAAATATTCCTGAAAATTTGAAAATAGAACATCAGTACACTATACGAAAAGCGATATCGGAATTATAATCCTTTACTAAAAAAGGATTATTATAGAGGGTACCACGCTGCTAAATCAATACACCCAGTTATTATGGTCACTTTCTTAGGGAAACTTTTAATTGACATATTCTTTCTTATATGAAATGGATAAAGAAGAAATATTCCATCTTCTGTCTTAATAACAGATGGTTCTTTTAGGATTCGCTTAAACCACTTTGGCTCTATAAGAGAAATCCACTTTTCAGGAATGATATGAGATTCTATGTATTCACCAGTTAAAGTATATCTCTCCTTGCCTTTAGAACTAAGTCCTATCGCTTTTAACTCATTAATGAGGTTCTCTGAATAATACTCCTCTGGCAAAAAATAATGGTTATTCATTCCTTTCTTCTGCTCTCCATACGGAGACCTCAATACACACAATAACATTTCAACATAACAGCCTATATATTCTCGAAGGTCGTAAAATAGATCATTTATTTTGATTTCTAAGCCACTTTGGAGCTGTCCAGTTATACGATAAGAGACACCGCCAAATTTCTTATCTTCTATTACTTCGATATTTGAAATATAGACTTTCAACTTTGCATCACAGAAATTAAATAAAAAAAAGGAAAATATTTAATTTAAATTTAAGCAGTGTGTAAATTATCTTATTGTAATATGCGTATATAATTAGAAGACTAACCATGGTAAGAAGGATATGATGTGACAATATACCCCTCCTTATCAACAATAATGTGTAAATACTCTGAGGCGATCCTATAAACATATTCCTTAGACCCTGGAATATATCCATCATATTTCCGATGTGCTTTATTTTTTGATAATGTCCGAAATATAAATTTTGGTGAATATAAAATTGTAGGAGAGCAAATTAATAAAGAAATGAAGTAAAATCTTATGATAAAAAAATTTAAATTTTAGTATAAATTAAATATTTACGGCCAAATTGGGCAATGGCCGAAACCCCACGCTGGGTGGACCAC
>JBHLNW010000139.1:0-7567 GCA_048941185.1 Promethearchaeota archaeon | reverse complement strand
TTAGTCAAAATCTCCTTGCAAAACGGGGCTCTGGGCGCTAAAATGACAGGTACAGGGCGAGGTGGCTTGGTCATAGCATTAGTTGAAAATAAAGAAATCCAAGATAAAATTGTTAAAGCAATTGAAAAAGAAGGATATGATGCTTGGAAAACCATAGTTGGATGAGTGAGAGTCAAAATTGAAAAGTGTTAATGAGATAGTTCTGTTAAAGTTAGGTGGAAGTTTATTAACTGATAAGAATAAACCTTTTTCTCTTAGAGAAGAAGTTTTAGAAAATTGTATTAATCAAGTTATTGAAAGTAAAAAACCAATTATTTTAATTCATGGGGGTGGATCATTTGGGCATCCAATTGCTAAAAATTATAAAATTTCTGAGGGATTAAATGATTCTATTGAGGATCAAATAATCGGGCTTTCCAAAACCCATGACGTTATGAATAAATTTAATTCTATTATAATAAACAAATTATTAGATAGAAAATGCTCAGCTATTTCGATTCAGCCTTCAAGTATTTTTCTAAGAGATTTTAATCAAATAAGGATAAAAACAGTAGAGCCAATTGAACAATTGATTAAGCTTGGAGTAATTCCCGTCCTATATGGTGATATAGTATTAAGTCGAGATTCTTCTTTTTCTATCCTTTCAGGAGACCAAATTATACTAAAATTATGTGAAAAAATCCAAAATTTCAAGGTTTCAAAAGTTATATTTGCAATTGAAAAGGATGGACTTTTCATTAAAGAGAATGGAAAGGAAAAATTGGCTTTAAAATTAAGTTCCAATGATTTGGATAACATTAAACTAGCTGAATTAGATCAAAAAATTGATGTAACTGGTGGTATGAAAAGTAAACTGGAAACTATCAAGGAAATTATAAAACTTAATATACCTGTTCAAATAATCAATGGACTTAAGCATGAAAATATTTTAAAGGCATTAATTAATCAATCTTTAGTATGTACAAATATCGAAGTACCAACTGATAGAAAATTAAAAAACAAAATATATAGTAGAAAGATAGAGCATATAGAAATACCGTTAAAGTATAATGTGCAACATTCAAAGAATTACTTTGATGATATAAATCTAATTCACCATCCTCTACCAGAGTACGAATTAGAGGATATTGATCTTAGTGTTAATTTTTTTAAGAAAAAAATTTCAGCTCCTATATGTATTGCCGCTATCACGGGAGGTCATGAAATTTCAAAAGCATTTAACAATATTTTAGCAAATGCTGCAAGTTCAGAAAATATTATCATGAGTGTCGGTTCTCAAAGAATTGGCTTAGAAGATCCTTCCACTATTGATTCATTTAAAGTTGTACGTGAAGTTGCTCCTAATATTCCAATAATTGGAAATCTGGGAGTGGGTCAGTTATGTGATCCTAATTTTAATATAGATCTTTTTAAAAAATGCATTGAGATGATTAATGCGGATGTTATGGCTATACATTTGAATGCTTTACATGAACTTACTCAAAGTGATGGTAATCTTTCTTATAAAAATTTTGAAGAAATTTTTAAAGAAATAAGAAAGAATATAAAAGTTCCAATTATAGCTAAAGAAGTAGGATCTGGGTTCAATCAAGAAATTACCTTAAAGCTTGATTCATTAGGGTTTGACGGATTTGATGTTGGAGGAATGGGAGGCACTAGTTTTGCTGCAATAGAGTCAATACGTGATGATTCTAGCTATGAAGCATACACTAGAAAAATTGCTGACACTTTCCGGGAATGGGGCATTCCAACACCTGTAAGTATAATCAATGTTAGAAAAGTTACTCAAAAGATCATAATAGCAACAGGAGGCTTAAGGAATGGTCTAGATATAGCTAAATCAATTTCAATTGGAGCAAATATCGGAGGATTTGCATTTAAGTTTCTAAAAACAGCATGGCGAGATTATAAAAATAACACTTTTTCAGATACTATAAAAGAGATAAAAACACTGAAACAAGAATTAAGATCTTCATTATGGTTAATGAATGTGAATAGGATTGATAAGTTAGTAGGTAATAAAGATAAAAGAGTGTTATTAGGAAAATTATATCAATGGATTAATCAATAAAAGTTTTACTTGAAATGTTATACTAAAGATTTTTCTGTTCTAAAGAAGGTTCGATTTCATTAATAAAGTCAGAAAAAGCACTTATTTTTCCTTCAAACTGTTTCAATTCTTCACTATAAAGGTTTAAGAATTTTTTAGATACCTTTTCTAATTCTTTATTTACTTTTTTCTGTTTATATTTTTTGGATGATGTTGCAACAAATATTAAGTTTGTTTTCTTTGTAAGAGTGAATCTTGTATCTTTTAAATCAAAATTCGATAAACCTTCTTCATGCAATTGTTCAGCAAACATATTCAATGCACTCATCATTGCTCCAAAAAGTTGTGGAGAAACTACTTTATCAAACTCTCTATGAAAAATTACTATCCCTGAATCCTGCAAAACCCAAATATCTTGGAGTACTTTCAATAAAATTCTCCATTAAATCATAATTAATTATTAGAAAAAATACAATGACATAAAAGGATAGTTGATATTATTTATCCATTTTCATATTATATTTTATTAATTATTTTTAAGTTTTTGAAGCTTTTATTTTTTTTTAATCAAAATTATGTAAAATTATATGGTTTAAGTTGTTCAAAATTGTTATTAAAATCAGATAAATCAAAAGGTTTTGTCAAAAATCCATCCACTTCTTTAGTTTCATGTGCTTTTATAGCAACCTCTGCCATAGAAATCGCAGTAAAATAATATATAAGCATGTTTTTGAATCTTTCTATTGATTTAATTGTTTTACAGAAATCATATCCATTTGAATCTGATAAACTTATATCGAAAAATTTTAGCTTAGGTATGTTATTTCCAATTCTTTCATTACCCTAGTAATATTTTCAACAGATTTACGTGTAAAACCTTTTGATTTTATAATTTGAGTTAATAATTCTTTTATATATTGGCTATCATCTATTAATAAAAAATTGTAGTTAAGATCCTCCATCCCCTATCATCTTTCAAAGTTTTATCTTTCTCAGTTTAATTACAAAATCAATTTACTGACATATTTTTAACAAAAAAAGATTCATAGATATTTGTATTTTTAGATTAAAATGCGTAGCAACATCATAAAATTATAGAAAATGGGAAAGTTTACCAACAAAACCTTTTTTAGAATTTTCTTGCTTTCACAAAACCTAATAAATCTTCATAGAATTCCATTTCAGAGGGGTTGATCTTGCTTCTTAACTTATTTAAGGATAATTTTGCTTCTTGAAAATACGAATCTGCTAAAATCTTAGATGTTTCAACTACATCTGCTTTAATAAACAAATCCTTTACGCTTTGAACATCACTATTAGTCATATCTGGTTTTTCTGTTAACTTTATAAGTTTTTCCCTTTCTTTTTCGGCCAATTTATTTATCGCACCAATTAAAAGACATGTCTTTTTACCCTCTCTTATATCTCCATCCGTAGGTTTGCCTGTTAATTTTTCATCCCCAAAAGTTCCTAAGATATCGTCAATTATCTGAAAAACTATACCAAGATTTATACCATAAATCGAAAGATCCTTCATAATGGTCCCACCAACTTTTGCATAATTTGCACCAATTAAAATTGATTTTTCTAATAATGCTCCAGTTTTAAGTGAAACCATTTCAATATAATCTGAAATCGAAAGATTTTTTTTGTTTACCATATCAATCTCAATTAATACTCCATCAGCGATATCAATAAATCCTTGTTCATATAATTTAATGGCATTTAAATTCAAAACCTTTTCAAAATTATTGAAAAGATAAGCTTCTAATCCTAAAAAAAAAGCTGAATCACCTCCTATAATCCCTATTGAATTACCAAAATCAATGTCATTCATCCTTAGCGAATTATATTTTTTATGATAATTACGAAATCTAAAATGAAAAGCAGATTTTCCCCTTCTAAAATCATCCTTATCAATGATATCATCATGAATTAGGGAAGCATTATGTAGAAATTCTACGCCTGTACTAGGCAGAATTATCCTATCATCTTGATTTTCACTAAATGCATTGTAGGTTGCTATACAGAGTAATGGTCTAATTCTTTTTCCACCAGAGAGGAAATAATCTTTTAACTCAGAATAATAATGCTTTAAGAAAGAATTTTTTATGTTATTTAATTTCTTTTCATAAATTTTATTTATTGCATCATTAATTTTTGGAATATATTCCTTAGAATATGCAGCAAATTTCATCTTATTATCCTTTGATTGCCAGAAATGTTGTTGAATTATAAATATACTGCATTTAATTTAATACTATAAAAGGAATTCCAGATTTTCAATACTCTTAACTAGAAGTGAAAATAATAATTTCATTATATAACATTAATTTATTGAATCTTCATTAACTGGATTTTCATAAATGAAATAATAAGAGAAGTTCGAAAAATTCTTCTAACTTTATAAAATACATGGTAAAAAGTTATTCCAAAAATTTTATGAGAAACTTGGTTATATAAATATTGAACAATTGGATCATGGTGATGGGAATATTGAAATTAGAATAGAGAAAAACCTAGAATTAAAGTGATTTGAAATGATTTGTTTGGTTTTTTAGGTTATCTAAAAACTCTTCCATTTCTCGCTTTCTAACGATCCCTATTCCTTTAGCGCTCTTAATTACTAATGCACGAGGCAAATCATTACTAAATTTTTCAATAAGTTTAACAGCGCTTTCAAGATTTGGAGTCCAATCGTCAATTCCTACTATTGAGAGGATTCGAGTTATTCCCATTACCCCCATAAAATCAAGGGTGTCTGCATCATGAAAAATTTTAGATTCATTACTATTTTCAGGTTTAGCATAATACATATGACTCTTTATTATATCTTTAACCAAAGAAATTTTTACTGATGGGAAATCCGTAGAACCAAGTATATCATCACATTTCTCAATTGCAGCAATTGAATGATCCTTCCCTTTTTGTCTATATGGTTCAAATGCACCAATATCATGTAAATAGGCTGCTGCAAATATTGCATCCTCATCAACATCAATTCCTTCTGTTTTTGCTAATTCTAAAGATAACTCAAAAACACGAGTAAAATGATTATAACCCCAAGCTGGATGTTGAAAGTCTTTCACAATTTCTAATATTTTATCCTTCCACATTTATATTCTACTCCATGAAAGATATATCTATTTTAAAAGTAGCGATTACATGAGGTTCTAATTTTACTTCAATTCTATTATTATTGATATTACAAATTTCTGCCCTAATTTCACTTTCAGTTATTTCTTCTAAGAAATTCACTTTTTCAGCATTCTTTACTACTAGTTTCTCGTAGAAAGTTAAGATTCCATTTTGAGGAGAAGAAGTTATATTATAAAGCCTAATAATTAAATACTCTCCAACTTCTGCTTTTTTTAAGCAACTTAAGACTATGTTTTCATTATCAATCTCTAGAAAACTCAAGGTGGGAGGAAGATATGATTCCAAAAGCTCTTTTTTAGACTTATAAAATATAGAAACTACTCCGAAAGGTCGTAAAACTACCTTATCTGAGGCTCTTATTGGGCTTTCCACCATTGCAGGGAAAACTGGTTTAAAAGGATTGTTAAATTCCTTGCCTCTTCTATGAATTTTTGAATCTATCCAACTTTGTTTGTTACTCGTAATTATTGATAATTCAAAAGTATGATTTCCAAGACATTGAGCTTCAGGTGTTTTAAAAGCAGGTCCCGCAGGAACATATCTTGATTGAAAATCATCACGGGCTAGCCATCCAATGCACCTTAGAAGAGTTATAGCAAAAGTAATTGAATCATCTTCACATTTTATCGCTTCATATTCAGGTAACCCCTTATTTAAAACAGCAAAAGTCCCGTTTTGACTATTAATACAAATAAAATCTTTTTGATGATTTGTAGGTAGAGGTTTTTGCTCCCAATTATCTCCTTCAGGTAAATCAACCATTCTAGGGACAACATAAAAGTGCCCATCGGCATGAACTCTATCCGCTTTAATTTTAGTCGGGAATAAAACTCGAATTCTATGATCTCTACTATTATTTTCCAGTTCTATTTTGAAGTCAATTCTTTTTATGTCTTTATATAATGAGATATACAGAGTTATTTTATTATCTACTAGCCATTCTTCTCGATTGTAACGATCATCAGTTAAGGAATGAGGGAGTTTTAAATTTAATCTCAGTTTAAATGTTTTCTGAGTGGAGCCATCAATATGAATGGATCTTTCAAAAACTGCTGCATCTTCGGTGGTAAACCTAATATCTGTTTGATTGCTTTTTGGACCTGAGAAGTCATAAGAATCACCCCAATCCCCTACATCTTCAAAATTGCACATGTTATCATATATTATTCCTGATTCTTTATCCGTAATATTTATGAATCCCTCTGATGTAATATCAACTCGATAAAACTCATTTTCCAAGAAATCCCTAGTAATTTTAAAATTATCTGCTACAATATTATGATTGCTATCTGATTTTGAGGAGGTAAGATAAAATAATTTGTAGCCACATGCGGGTATTTCTGCGAGAAAACTAATTTTATGACTTGTACTTAATTGTCGTTCAAATCTTGGAATTTCTTCTACAGTGGAATGTTGGCAGGGTATTTTTTTATCATCAGAATCAAATATCTTCACATTATATGGTAACTTTCCACCCTTAGTGTTTTTCGAAATAGTGTTAAATTCCACTATATCTCGCCGTTTCCAAGGAAGTGGATTAAAAATGATTAAAACATTTTGATGTTTGTATTTTGAGTTGACTTTTATAAGGCTTAATAAATAGAGAACAGAATCTTTATATATTTCATTTCCTATCTGTTCAGCCCAATCAAATCTTGTTTTCATTTCATTATGTACCTCATCAATTGAACAACCACAAATGCTATCATGGGGTGCATTCTTTTGTAGCCATTTCAATCCAGTCAAGATGTAATTTTTTGGGTAAGAGAATTTATGATATTTATCAAGCACCCATACAAATGTAGACATAGGTTCTGTATATTTCTCATACAGATATTCAATAGCAGTGTTTCTTTGCTTTATCCACATTCTTGCTGAAAATACCCCTGATAATAAATTTGAATACCGACCACCTCTTAATTCTCCTTGAAATTCTTTTAAGTTCGGATTAGAGTCTAATACCTTATTAATATAATATGCAAAGTCAGCTTGGACCATTTCCACTTTAGGATACAGATCATTCCATTGTTTGACTATATCGGGAACTTCTCGAAGAGCTTCATGATGATCATCCCCGCTATTTAGAAGTATAACAGGAGTACATGTATATTTTTCTAAATTTTTGACCAGAGATTCAATTTTAGTGAAAGCTTTTTTGTAAATCCCATTATATTTCTTAGTATTTAGCCTACTTAATGATCCATAGCCAAATATTAAGTGGATGGCCAAAACAGACGCCGATTTTTCTGGTGCATTCCATATGAATTCCATGTTTAAGTTTTTTTCTTCAAATTCATTTCCAAAACCTCGTTCAAATAAAATAGAAGGAATTTCAAATCCTTTTAAAATTTGAGGCAT
>JBHLNW010000138.1:0-7607 GCA_048941185.1 Promethearchaeota archaeon | reverse complement strand
GATTGTAGAAGTGGATGGGAATGAGCATCGATCACGATTGCTTTTTCATGAATCTCTTTAGCATTTAGCTTAAATTTTTGATTAAACATTGGTTTCATTGTGTATTTATAAGTTCCTTTAATTTTTATTCTTTTTTTATATCTAAACCAGAATATTATCGATTATCGGAGTTTTCCTTTCAAGAAGGATTTAGAAAATAATCATCAAAAAAAATATTATTACACCTCGAGAGTGCTGATGAGGGAGCTCAAGAGTTAGCAAAGAAATAAAAAGTAAATTACAAAGATTTTTTCAATTTTTCCTTAATTTTGTATATGGAATGACCAGTAACTCTACTGCCGATTTTAAATTTCAACAGTTCTCTCGATAGAGAGGAATAATTTAACTTTCTGAAAAACTACTAAGTTGTTACTGGCAAGAAATTTAAATAAGAATAATTGTTTATAGATTTCTTAGAGATAATGGATGAAAATTCAAAAGAATATGTTGTTATTCAAGGAAGGAGATACTATATTCATGAAAATGTATTAGATCTGACAGGTAATACAAATTTTCACATTTCCGAAATCGAGGGTCTTGATAAGTTAAATAATTAAGAGACATTGATTCTTAAAGGCAATGGACTTAAGAAAATAGAATGTCTTGAAAATCTCTCAAACTTAAAATCTTTAGATCTTAGTGAGAATTATCTAACAGAGATTGAAGGTCTAGAGACTCTTAAGAATTTAGAGAGTTTATCCTTTGGGAGTACTATTAATGAAATTAATAGTATTAGAGAAATTAAAGGCTAAATTGAAAGTTGAAACCATATATTTTACATCCTTAGCAAAAAGAAATTTTAAAATAGATAAGGAGACAATTTTTATATATTAAAAAAATCTTAAACATAATCATTTAATTGATTATAGTGTTGGAAAATGACAATAAGTTATAAGGACATATGTAAAAATATATTTTCTGAAACAGATTTTGTTGAGAATTCATTAATAGGGATTGGAGTTCTACAAGATGATCGAATCATTTATGCAAATAACACTATTCTAAAGCATTTTGGATATTCTTTTGATGAAATTCAAGAAAAAGGTTTTTGGATGAAAGTAATACATCCAGAGGATATGTCTATTGTAAAACGAAAAATTGAATTTAAGCTACAAGAGAAGAAATACAATACCACAAGATATAAATGTCGAATTATATTAAAATCAGGTGAATCCAAATGGATTGAAGTGTTTTCAAAGAATTTTTATCATAATGATAGATTAGCAATTCTATTCACTATAATCGAGATTCCTGAACCAACTCCTTTAATCGAACTTCCTGCGCCTGATTTAGCAAAGCTTAATATAATGGAAGAATTGTTACAAAGATTTAAGATCCCATATCGGATTTTAAAAACGGGAGATTTTCAAAAGGATTTAGAAGAAATCTTAATACAAGAAAAAATTGCACGAACAGATGCTGAACAAAAGTTCCATCATTTATTTGAAACATCTCCATCTTCAATCTTATTACTTAACTTTAAAGGACAAATAATAGAATGCAATAATGTTGCTGAAATTCTCATTAATCATAAAAAGGACGAGTTAATTGGGAAAAGTTTTTTTGAGGTTTTCAATTTCCCAGAGAAATACCTCTCTATCCTTGAATATGTTTATGATCAATTAACTAAAGGTGAAAAAATGCCACTCATTGAAATTCAGTGCCTTACAAAAGATGGGAGGACAATTTGGATTAAAATATCTGCTACATTAATCTGGTTGTATAATGAAATTTTAATTCAAATTATCATTCAAGACATGGCTAAAACAAAATCAAATTAAGTTTGAAATTTTTTTTAATAAGTTGGTATTATAAAAAATTTGACTTTTTCCCTTACTACAATAAAGAATAATTTATAAAATGGATTTCTAAGTAAATTCCTTTATGTATGGACTTATCATTCTAAATAAGCGATTTGGAGTCAATGTATATATCCCAGGAAAGGGGAATATCGGTGAAAATAATGAAGTAGCTATAAAATTCAAATACCAAGGCTCAAGTACTCTTTTTATCTTTATAAAATATGTTGATTTAACATCAGATAAACATGAAGAGAGTGCTACCGGAGGATCTTTTGTTATAAAATATTATGAAACTGCTGATTATAATACAATTATGATAGCAGAATTCTGGTATTGTAGAACTGGTGTCTACGGATATTTATGGGTTGATGTCCTATATGTAAATTATTGGTTTATTTAAAGAATAGATAATTTAAATAATAATAACAAAAATGAAACCTTAAATAAGGAGCTAAAAAACTCCATTTCCTTTCTCTTTTTATTTTGTATTAACTTATTTAAAGGACAATTAAACATTTGGTTTCTAGAAAATAAAGAGAAGAGGATTAGATTTATTACTCGTATATATATCCCTGTAAATAGAACTCCTGTCAATATTGAAGGAAAATATGAAGAAAGTTTCACACTCTGATTTCGCCCTCCTCCCCCTATTTTATTTGACGCGTATTTACGTCTTATAGATTAGGGACCACATTATTTCTAAAATTATTTTTTCACGTAAATGACCATGCAAAACTAAATAAGGTCTATAAACATTCCCTATTTCAGAATTAACTTGGTAAAAATTTTGTAAATATGCTCAATCGGTAGATCTGCAAAGTTCAAGATCCAATTCAAGGCAGTGGCACAATAATATACTGCCTGATTGAGGTTATGTTCAATCATATCAAAATATTTCTTAGCAGAATTACCCGGTATACTTGGACGTATAGAATGAGACCAAGTATGTTGTTGTTCCATATTTACCCAACCTCCCACTTCAACATCCGCCCAAAATTGACGATCCAATGTAGCAGGGGCACTGTAATATAGAAATTCGACATCCTTTTTTTTTTTAAGGTTTCCAACAGTCCAAATCATTTCACTATGTACGTAGCAAAATTGAATATAATAAATTATTTGATTTGACCCTTTTAGTCCAATCAGAATTTTGGAATCTTGTTAGACTCTAAGATTAAAAATTATTAAAGTGATTTTGGATGAATAATAATTAATTCATTATTGGGAATGAAATCTAGAATTTTTAATTACCAGAATTCAAATTCAGCAATTAAAAGATTGAATTAGCTATGCAAGAGTATTATATTGCGTGGTGGAACTTGGAAAATCTATTTGACGTAGAAGATTCAACTGATCGTCCTCCTTATCTAAAGGAAAGGTTGAAAAAGGAACTAAAAGGTTGGAATGCCAATGTTTTAGACCTTAAATTGGATCAGTTAGCAAAAATAATTCTAAAAATGAATAAAAATGAAGGACCTGATATCTTGGGAGTATGTGAAGTTGAAAACAAAAAAGTTATGGTAAAACTATTAAACAAATTAAATATCCCAAATCGAAATTATAATGTAGTCCACCATGATTGCAAAGATTTAAGAGGTATAGATGTGGCATTCATTTATGATAATAATAAATTTGAAACCAAAGAACAATTTTGCTATAATGTTCTGAAACGAGCCGCAACTCGTGATCTATACCAAGTGAATTTCAAATCAATACCTAAAAATAACGATCTTATAATAATAGGTAATCATTGGCCATCGCGATCTGGAGGTGTGTACATGAGTGAACCGTATAGGATCTTAGCAGCAGAGACATTAGCATATTGGAATGAACGAATTAAGCAAATAAAGGAAAAAGATGCTTCAGTTATAGTAATGGGAGATTTTAATGATGAGCCATTTGATAGGTCAATGCATGAATTTGCTTTAAGTTCAAGAAGTAAACAAAAAGTTTTAAGATCAAAAACTACTCCTCGTTTATATAATCTTATGTGGCCATTGATGGAGCAAGAACTCGGAACTTATTATTTTAGGAATTTCCCTCATATGTTGGATCAATTCTTAATCTCTAGAAATTTCTTAAAATCTAATAGACCATTTTCGATAAAGGATGAATCTGTTGAAATCATTCAATATCCTGAATTATATCATGGCACCTATAAAGTTCCTCGTCATTTTGGACGTCCTAATAAAGATATCGATACTAAAGGATATAGTGATCATTTCCCAATTGGAATGATAGTTGAAGAAAAGTAATAAAAAAAATCTAATTAAATCTTAAGAGATAGAAAAATAATGAACGAAAAAAGAAATCTAGATTCGAGTGAGTTTAAAGCTCCAGAACGTCGAAATGGTACACTTGAATATGATGTTGTTAGTTTTGAAGCGGTGATATATAGTGAATCTGGTGAATCGATGTTCGAACCTGATGTAGTAGTAACTCAGGAAAATTTTGAAAATTTTGTTCCTAGAGCTGATAAAGTAACTCAAACTGCCTTGAAACTCCAAAATTTAGGATTCCGAATTTTAAATGTTGGAACGTTTAGTGTTAGTGGGGAGGCTTCAAAAAAATTATGGGAGGAAACTTTTCAAACTCAGGTAGAAAAAGTATCCACGCCATTAAGTAAAGATCATCCTGAGGTTGGTGAAAGATTTTTCCTTTCCCACGTGGCTGGAAAACCTTTTAAGATCCCAGACGAATTAGGTAATTTAGTCGAAAGAGCTTACCCCCAAAAACCTCCAACTTTTTTTGAATCGCCTCTGACGCCTCCTTTGAAATATCACCATTTGGATGTTCCCGGAGATATCTCATTAATATTACGAGCGGATAAAGTACATAGAGAAGGAATAACAGGTAAAGGAGTCTTAGTTGCCATGCCTGATTCAGGTTTTTTTGATCATGCATTTTATCGATGGAGAGATTATAAATATAATAGAACTATATCCCCAGATGCTGTAGATCTAGAATCCGATGCTTTAGGTCATGGCACAGCTGAAGCTGCCAATATATTTTCATGTGCCCCTGACATTGAGTTTTTAGGTATAAAGATGGGAATAAACGCAACTCTTGCGTTTAAGACAGCAGTCGAGCTCAGTCCTGCAATTATTACATGCAGTTGGGGTTGGAGTATTAAAAATAAACTACCAAACTATCTTAGACCCCTTGAGTCTGAAATAATTAGGGCTGTTAATAAGTTAGGTATTACCGTCATCTTTTCTGCAGGGAATGGTCATTATGGATTTCCTGGTCAAATGCCTCAGGTTATTTCCGCAGGAGGTGTTTATGCTCATAGAAATGTCAGGAAAAATGATTTTAAGCTTGAAGCTTCTGATTATGCTTCAAGTTTTGTAAGTAATATCTATCCTGGTCGAGCTGTACCTGATATCTGCGGATTGGTGGGTAAGAAGCCCCGAGGTATCTATATTTCTCTTCCGTTACAACCGAAATGTAATATTGATCAAAGTTTAAGTGGAGGAGTTTTCCCTAATAGAGATGAAACCGATCCCGATGATGGTTGGGCTGTTATAAGTGGAACTAGTGCCGCAGCACCACAAATTGCTGGTGTTTGTGCCTTATTAAAGCAAGCTCAACCTTCTCTCGCACCCAAACTCATAAAGAAAATTTTATATGGCTCAGCTCGAGATGTAAAGGTAGGAATAAGTGCAATGGGTGATAAAGCAGGTATCGGATTTGATAGCGCTACTGGTCCTGGATTAGTTGATGCTTATAAAGCATTTCGTCTTGCAAGATCTATAATCGTGAGATCAACATCAACCTTGCCACCACCACGATAAATATATACATATAAACAATTTTGTATTTTTTTTTTATATATTCATTTTGTATAAAAATGACGAATAAGTGAATTATTAGAAAAATTCAGGTGGTTCTGCAAAAATTAGGTCCTTGATTAAAGATTTGTACTCATCAGGAATAACAATATGTTTTTCGGGTTCAAAAAATCCTGTCGTTGTGTGATTTGATAGATCAGGTATAATACTTTTTGATTTTTTATACAATTTAATTCTAAAAATACGCTCATAAAGGTTTTGATCTCCACCAATTGTAATACTTTCCCCTAAAGAAAGAATTTTAAATCCCGCATTTTGTAAAATTAATGCTGTTTCATTTTTTTTATTTGGAAAACAAATAACTTCTGCAGTTATCATATATAATTTGGATCCAATAAATAGATAAAAACTTTACTCTCCAATTTTTTTCTTTAATTACTTTTTTTTTCTGTTATTGTTTTTTGAGAGTAATTTTCATCCAACCGTCTGTTGGCAGCATTTGGAACTTTCCTTTAAATTTAGTGTGTTCAAGAAGTTTTTTAATTTTTGTATTGTAAATTTTCCATGGAAAACCATGCGCTTTCTGGATTTGCTTAACAATATGATATTTGAAGGCACCATATTGTCGTTTCAACTTAAAGGTTTCATTCTTAGGGGGATTTGAGCATCCATCATAAATCCATGCCTCACATGTAGGTTTTAAAATGCGATAACACTCATTGAAAACCTTGATGGGGTGTTTCCAGTGATGAAATGACCCAGTGCTGACTATGAAATCAACTGAATTATTTTCAAAAGGAAGATTTATAGCGTTTGCTAATTTGAACTTTACATTTTTAAGATGTTTAGCATTCCCCGAGGCTATCTCAACCATTTTCTTACTTAAATCAATCCCATAAATTTTTAATTCAGGTGCTCTTTTTGCTATTTCTATAGATAAGAAGCCTGTACCTGAACCCACATCAATAAGATTTCCTTTATTTATTTTTTGAACAATTTCTTGAGCAATTATTAGTTCTGGTTTACTTAAAATTATTTTTACAAGAGCATTATAAAGAATAGCACCAGGAGAAGGGATTGACTCAAGTTTTACCTGAAAATCTCTAAAAATTTTTATTAAATCCATTAAAATCCTCCTTTTTATAATAATAAATATTTTTATAGATACGGTAAAAATTTATCTAGAGTTATTTTTGCACCGATTGTTGATGGGATTTCAACTGCTTTCTTTACATCGTCGTAAGAGTAAGCCTTATTGTATAAATTTTCTATTGCGGGAGAAAAAACTTTTTGATAATATTTTTCACCAATTTTATCAACAATTTTATCAAATTCCTTAGTTGTTATCCATTTCTCTTGTTTTCGATGGGTTATTGAAACACCTTTCTCCTTTCCTTTTTGTTCTAATTTATACTTCTGTGTTTCTTTTCCTAAGCGTGCTTGATAACCAACAATAGCGATCACAATACCATGAATTTTTGCCTCTTCTTCATTATACCCGGCTTTAAGCCAGTCAATACGATGATATTCAGAGATTATATCCCATTTACCTATTTTTATGGTTTTAATTTCTTCTACTTCTTTTGAGTTAAAACCTTTCAATGGCATTTATTTTAACAATAATTTTTGTAATCTATCTTAGAAAATAAATAAGTAAATTGCGATTTTATTTCTTTCAGTTTATAATTAGATTGTGAGGATATTTACTTAAGTATGGTATTTCGTGATTCTGCCTTAATTCTGCCACCTAAATAGATGTTTAAGATTCTCGAGAGTGCGAATGAAGGAGCCCAGGAGTTAGCAAAAAAGATTAAAAGTATATTATAATGAGTTGTACCAGTATTTTTTTTTATTCACCGGTATTAAGTTGAGGAGCCTTTAAATACTTAATAATCCTAAATTCCTATGAATTTTATTTCTAATGAAGTGAGATTATAAAATGGCTGAAGAAAAAGTGTTATTTATTTTTCCCCCA
>JBHLNW010000137.1:0-7716 GCA_048941185.1 Promethearchaeota archaeon | reverse complement strand
GTTTTTTTGAACATCATGATTTGGTCATAATAAAGCGTTTCAAAAAGATTAGTAAGATAATTAAGTCTTTCTTTAAAGCTTGAATCTGAAGGTTTAAATAAAAAGCATACCATTTCAATATATTTACCGTAAGTTGCTTGGACATAAAGACCTATGTAATTTATCTCTTCCATTTTGGAGCCCCCAATTTGAGTTACAAATGAATCCATCGCAGCTAAAAAACCCGAGACTAATTCTTGTTCCTTGAAATGTTCACTAGCATAGTTGATTAATGGAGTTCCACTAGCTTTTTCCATTATTATTAAATATATGTAGTCCTATACAAATTTTAACTAATTAATATAACCTAAATTTTTAATAATACTTGATATCCGCGTGGATAAAAAGGGGGAAAAAATGGGAATTAATAATAGTTTTACTAATAAATTAACGGAATCAATTTTTTAGTTCTTTTAATATAATTCTTATAATCATCGCCAAATGTCCCTATAAGTGTTTCTTCTTCTATTTCTATACGCATTTTCACTAAGAAAAAATTCAAAATGGTCATTAAAATTAATAGAATTATAGATCTAAAAGCTAAATATGGGCCAATCATCATAAAAATACCACCAAAATACATTGGATGTCGTACAATCTTATATAATCCTTTAGTTACTAATTTATGATCTTCTCCTGTATGAATTACTGGAGTACCATATTTTCCAAGTTGGATTCTGCTTATAATCATAATAATCCCTCCAATAATCAAAAATCCAATACCAATATACGCAACAATTGGATTATTCCAAAAAGGGATAAAAGGAGCAATTATATGTGTATTTTCAAGATAGGAAAGGATTAACAGAAATGGTTGTATTAAACCCATTATTGATATAAATTTTTCTATAGTTGTAATTTTAATTTTCTCGGGAATAGGTCGTATCATAATATCTATGGCTCCTACTATATAATAGATAACAAGTGCAGTTAGAATAATAGCATTTGTAAATATTTCTGGGACTATTAACCAAAACATTAAGTTATAATAAACCAATAATACAAGAACTACTGCGATAAGTTTTCTTACTAAAATTGATATACTAAATCGTTTAGGTTTAGATATTTTTATCACCAAATTTATATCTTGAGTCGACTCGACTCGAAATATTTTATAAATATAATATGTTCAAAACTATTTAAAGATATCGAATCGAATCAGTTCGAAAACTTATATAAAAGTTAAATCATATTATTTAGTTAAAAATTGTAATATCATCTCTAATTATGAAGAAAGGAACTGCTAAAGAAAAAATATTGAAAATTGCGATAAAAATGTTTGAAAAAGATGGATTTAATAAGACTTATGTTAATGAAATTGCCGCTAAAGCAGAAGTGAGTATAGGAACATTATATTATCATTTTCCTCAAGGAAAATTATCAATTTTTCAAGAAATTGGAAAAGCATCTACTTCTGATTATACCCCTAAATTAAAAAAATATGGATTTTCAATTGAAAATGAATATGATACTATAACTGATGCATTAAAAGACTTAATTTTCGCGCTCGTTAAAATACATAGTGAGGAACGAGACTTTATACTTGCAATTCAAGCAGAATTTTTTTCCAAACTTGATGAATATCTTAAAATAAAGGAAGAAATTGCAACTAAGGAACAAGGATACGCACAAATCGAAGCTTTCTTGAAACCTTTTCGAGATCTAATAAGTAAGTTCCCTAAGGACGGGTTAGTTCTTGATGGTAAAGAGATTCAAGTATTTAAAGTAATAGACATTTTAATCCATCGCCATACATTTATTAATGGCACTTTTGGCACTGAGGAAGAATTTATTAAAATGATAACTAAAATTATTTTGGCTTTATTAAAACCAGATTATATCTAAACCAATGAGATTTATCTATATCAGGTTCCTAATCCTCCCATTATTTTAATAATCATATTCATAAATTTTTCATCAGAACCATATAGATTTCTAAATATCACATGTTGGCGTACAATAGCTTTCCATACTGCTAGCATATCCAACAATTTCTCATATTCTATTGAATGCCCACAGATATATTCTACAATTTGTTTAAACATATTGATATCTATATCAGAAACATATTTTCGTGCTTTCATAATAAAACTATCTGGGTTTTTTAAAGTCTCAAGCTGAAGTGCAATTAGAAATTTTCTTCTTTTTCGTCCAACATCCAATGATGTATAGAAGAAATCTCTTAAAGTTTCATCATCTATTTTTTTATATTTTTCTTCAAATTGATCTTTAAAACTCTTCAATATTTCCAATAAAACGTCCTCTTTACCATCAGGGAAATCCTTATATAAAGTACCTATAGGAATTTTAGTACGTTTGTGTAATAAATTCATTGAAAGACTATCATAATCTTCATTCTCAATTACTTCCTGTGAGACTTTTACAACTAGAGCAATTCTTTCCTCCTTATCTCTTGCATAACGCTTTCTATTAGAAGACATAATTGTGGGAGATATTCACTTTTATTTAAATATTGATCCACAAAACATTTAAATATTGTGTTTATATACAATTATTGAAAGTGATTACTTCTCACTTTAACATCAATGTAAATTTTTAGGTCTTAAAAAATGTTAGAACAAATAGAATCTAACAATCAATATTTCAAAAGGAAATTAAATCAAAGAGAACGAGTGCACTCAAAAGTAGCAAATTCTCATATATCCATGGTAGCAACTATTCTTGGGAAGGTTTCAGTTGATGAATTGGAAAGAGTGATTAAAAAAATGCAACAACGACATCCTATCCTTAATGCCCATTTATATTCTGAAGGAAAGGAAGTTTATGCTTTAGTAGATGGAGGATTAGAAATTCCCATAAAAATAGTTAATCGTATTTCTGATGATCAATGGAGGGATGAAATTATTCAACAACACAAAATCCCATTAGAAATGGAGAAAGGGCCTTTGATTAGGTTCATATTACTATATTCAGCTCAAATTTCAGATTTAATTATTTTTTGCCAACACACCATCTGTGATGGCATGTCCTTGGCATATTTGGCAAGAGATATAATGATATATTTGGGATATCCTACAAAAGAGGTTGAATTACTACCCCCTGCACCCTTAGTAAATGAAGATAATATACCCTCGGATATCAAACCAAGTTCAACGATGCGAGTATTTGGCAAATCAATTAATAAGAAATGGGAAAAAGGCGAAGTGATTTTTAACTATGATGATTTTTATGCTTTACATAAGGCATTTTGGAACAAGTATACCTATAAAGCACATTTATATGAGCTTTCCAAAGAAGATACAGAGTTATTAATTATGGCTTGCCGAAAGAATGGAGTAACCGTAAATACATCTTTGATTATTGCTTTTGCTATTGCTCAAAACCAGTTAAATTCAAAATCTCCAAAATATTTACAGAATCTTTCTTTTGCTGTAAATTTAAGAAATCATCTCAATAATCCTATAGAAGAACAATTTGGTTTTTTTGCAGGAGGAATGCAACTGAAATTTAAATATTCTGAAAAAGATTCTTTCTGGGAAGCAGCTAAAAAGTTTCACAATAAAGCGACACCAGATGAAGCAAGAAAACAAGCACTTATAGGTAGTCTAAACGCCTTTATACTAAGCCCAACCTTATATGATGCTCAAATATTCGCTGCATTTGGACATTTAATCTCTCCCACTTCACAAAGTTACGATAAAATTCAAGCATTTATCACGGATAAAAAAAATATAGCGAATAAGATGGTCAAGAAAAAACTATCAAAAGGATTCGCAATGGCTCAAATAATGACTAATCTTGGTAATACTGGCTTTCCAGAAAAATATGGAGATTTAATCTTGAAGAATCTGATTTTAATGCCATCTTGTTCACCTTACACTGAATTAGTCTTAGGTGTGGTGACTCATGGAGGACATCTGAGTATAACTTTGAATCATATGGAAGAATCAATTTCTTCAGAAAAAATTCTAAGAATCAGAGACAGAGCAAATCAAATCTTAATGGAAGCAATAAATCCTAAATAATTAATTTAATCAAATTTTTTCTTCCTTTTTTAAATAAGGAATAATTAGCCTTAGTTGATTTTTAATTATTATAAGTTTTAGCAAAAAGACTAGAATTATTAAATGTGATAAAAATTAATCTTACCTATGCCTAAAAAAATATCTAAAGCAATGTTGTTATTAATGGTATATTTAGTTGCTGTTTTATTAGGAATAGGTTTATTTATACCAGCTGGAACCTTTTTCTGGCTTGAAGCATGGCTCTATCTTATTATATTTTCTATCTTTTTCACAATTGTAGTCTTATATTTTAGTAAACACGACCCTGAAATGCTCCAGAAAAGAGCAAAACCCAAATTCAGAGAAAAATGGGATAAACTTGTAATGATATTCATGGCATTTGGCTTTTTTCCAACATTCATAATTCCAGGATTTGAAAGAAAGTACGCCTGGTCATACATTCCATTCTGGGTCGAAATTATTGGATTTTTAATCCTTACTCTAGGATTAATAATCATATTTCTGGTGATGAGAGAGAACACTTTTTTATCAAAAGCAGTAGAAATTCAAGAAGATCGAGGGCATACAGTTATCACCACTGGACCTTACAGAATCGTACGTCATCCAATGTATTTGGGTTTTATTTTATTCATTGTATTTTATTGTTTAGCATTGGGTTCTCTTTATTCTCTTATACCTACAGTTCTTGGAGTTATTGGGTTAATAATTCGCACTATTTTAGAAGATAGAATGCTACATAAGAAGCTTGAGGGATATACTGAATATGCTCAAAAAACCAAGAAAAAACTAATTCCCTTGATTTGGTAGGGATTCATTCTCATATTTTTTTTTAAGATCTTCCCAAAGTTTTATTATACTCTTATAACCAACAAATCTCAAAAGATTTAACTCAAGGAAATCCTTTACTTTATCATAACCATTTAATTTTTGTAGTTGGTCTCTATTTTCTTCCAAATCCTTTTTAATTTCTAAGAATTTCTCTTCCCATTTGATATTTGTTTTTAAGAGGCTAATTGCTCTACTAAAAGTTTCTGCTACTACAGATTCCATAGTATAAATCCACGGTTTTGAGTTTTTAGAAATTTTTATTAAATTAAACTCCAGAAGATTATTTAATTCTTGAGAGATTTTGCCTGCCGAAAAGCCCGTCAAATTTTGGAGTTTAGATTGTGTTAAATCTTTCCTAGTTATAAAATAAAAGAGTATTTTCGATGTGATTTCCCCTCGAACTGAAAAAACAGTACATGTTAATAATTTTTCAATTATTTCATTCTCTATTTTTTTTATTTCAGGATCAAATATCTTTTCTAATTTCATTTTTATTTTTCATCCTTTTTTTGTGTAAAAATGAATTCTATATCAGACCAAATATTTTGAACTGTGTCAAAAGTTTTTATTAATCCCTTTAATCGTTTAGAAAGAAATTTAGCTCCTTTTTTATCTTTAAATTTCTCAAGCTGATTAAGTTTTTGTCGAAGGAAATTACTAATTTCTTTAAATTCTTCTAGTGTTGCATCAGCTGTATCTCCATAGCTTTCGGGTGTATTAATATAGATATATTTATTAGTTTTTGGAATCTTTTCTTTTTTAGCAACACGTAGAGTTAATATCTCTCTCAATTTTTTTGAGATTGTACCTGTGGAGAGTCCTGTCAAATCTTTTAATTGTTTTTGAGTTAATTTTTTGTGGATTCCAATATATCCAAGGATTAATTGAAGATTTGAATCAACACTCTTCGCTCTTCCAGAATCTAACACAAAATCGATTAAGATTTTCTCATACTCTTTAATTTTTCCCTCGAATTTATGATTTTCAAGTAAAGATTTCCTATCTATCATTCTTTAATATTATTTATGTGAGAAATACTATTTATAATTTTTTATCTTTCATGAAGAATGAAGAACATTTATATATGCAGTTTCATTTTATTTTATTAGGTTTTTTATCTTTCATGAAAAATAAAAAATCTAAAGGTGTTAATTATTGAAAGCAATAGAAGTTAAGAACTTAATAAAATATTATGATCATGGTAAAGTAAAAGCTGTAGATGACATTTCTTTTGAAGTACCGCAAGGTTCTCGTTTTGGTTATTTAGGACCAAATGGTGCGGGAAAAACAACCACTATCAGATGTATACTTGGTTTTCTTAACGCTGATGCTGGAAATATTACAATATTAGGGGAAAACATTAATCCAAAAAAGGATGTAAAAATTCGGAACCGTATAGGTTATTTACCCGGTGAATTAGGAATATATAAGAATATGACGGCAAATGAATTGATAAAATATTTTGCTAGACTTTATGATATAGAAATAGAGTGGGAATTTGTAAATGAAGTATCAGAACGTCTTAAACTAGATATGAGTAGGAAACTAGGTGTTTTAAGTAAAGGTAATAAACAAAAAGTAGGAGTATTATCGGCATTAATGGGTAAATTTGATTTGCTTATCATGGATGAACCAACTTCTGGACTTGATCCATTGATGCAATCAGAATTTTATCGCATAGTATCTGAGCGTCAGAAAGAATCAAACTGTACAGTATTTCTTTGTAGTCATGTACTTGCCGAAGTGGACAAATTCTGTGATCGAGTAGCTATTATCAAGAAAGGAAAAATCGCTGAAATATCGGAGGTTGACGAACTTAAAGCTAAGAATTTGAAACACATTGAGTTAATATTTAAATCTCCAGAAAGTATGAATTCATTTAAAAATTTCTTAGGAACAGAGTATCCCGAATCAATAATAAAATATGATTTCCATAATCAACTTGAATTTTTATTACCACCTAATCCAGCTAGAAAGATTTTATGTGAAATTAGTGAAAGGGACTGGGCAGGGACTCCTGTAAAAGATTTCTCAATTACACATTCTACACTGGAGAATATTTTTATGCAGTATTATGAAGATGCTAACTCAAAAGGAGGTGAAATCATATAAAAATAATGCAAATTGTTTGGAAGGAAATAAAGAATCATTACAAAACTCTCTTAATTTACTCTGGTGTGATGTCTCTATTTTTCATATGGTTTGTAACTTTTTTTGATCCTGAACTGTTTGCAGGTATGGAGGAATTGTTTGAAAATTATCCAGAAGCAATTCGTCAGATTGTTGGAGAATTTTATAACCTCGCTGAATTTGGAGGCTTCCTTAATGTATACTTATTCTCAGTATCTTTTTTCTACTTTGGAATATATTTTATATTAAAATCTGCCCAGAGTTTCCCAAAAGAGATAGAAGATAAAACTATTGATTTGCTACTTTCAAAACCCTTGAAACGCTATGAACTTACCTTAGGTAAGTACTTATCCATTGTGCTTGAAATTTTGATCATTTTTTACTTTGTAATGATGAGTGTTCTTTTAGGGATTTTGATCTTTCCTTCCGCAACTGCTAATGGTATCTATTTGAATGAAATAATTTTCGCTTTTTTATGGAATTTTATTTTTATGGTTGCCTTAATAAGTACAGGATTCTTTTTTTCCACATTCTTGTCTTCCAAAAAGGCATTAGGGTTAGGTTTAGGGATGGTAATTTTTTTTTACGCTGTAGGTCAGTTTTGGAAATCATTTCCAGAAGTAGCTCAAGAAATTAAACGTATCAGTATTTTCTACTATTCTGATATGTCTAATCTCCTTGTAAATCATGTTTGGGATAATGTAGGACTACATATTTTGATTCTTTTAAGCTA
>JBHLNW010000030.1:0-33404 GCA_048941185.1 Promethearchaeota archaeon | reverse complement strand
AGGGAGTAAAAACTTCAGTTGAGAAACGTTTACGTAAAATGTCGTTGCTTCTTATGATACCCATGTTTATTCCAGTAGTAATAGCATTTATTTGGCCTGAATTAACCTATTTTGTACTCCCTGTATTATGTGTCTTTTGCATGGCACCCCAATTAATTAGAAGTAGTGTTGTTAAAAAATGGTTTGCGTTTAAAGATGAGTATAAAAACCAAATATATTCTGATTATCGAGAAGACATTATGATTTTGAAAAATTATGCTAGTGAACTTTTAGAAAATATTAGGGTAAGGCTTTTAGAATTAGGAGTGCCTCTTCAATTAATAAAATTTGTTCTCCATAGCAGAGATTATGAAAACTTAAACCTCATAAATCAAAGGAATATAAGAGGATCAATGCAATATGTTTATACTTTTGAATATCCCTCCGGGGTAGAACCTATTCCAGTACCTCAACAACTTCAACAGTACCAAGAACCAGTAATTAGTAGAAAAAGAGAAAAGATGGAGAAAAACTTTATAGTACTTACAAACATGAAGGGACACGATGGAATCATCAATTACTTTGAACCAACTCTTAGAGATAAATTTGCTGAAAAGATTAATGATATATTGAATAACTGTGAATTCGAGAAAGTTCCAAATGATTTCGCAACAATAATACCTAATTACTCCCAAACTATGGCAATTTATTGTGTATGTGGTGAAATCGTTGAAATAAAGAGTGTTCAGATATGTAATTGGAAAAATGAGTTCAAATTCTATTTATTTGAAGGTAAAAAGTGTAATTGTGGTGATAAAGTTTATGCTCTTTCATTAATGGATGAATCAGCAGAAATTCCTGAAGAATTGAAAGAAATTTTTACCAGTTAATTTTCTATTTCTTTTTTATTTTTGAATACCAATCGTATAGTAATTTATATCCTCTAACAGCACGTTCCACCTCGTTTTCAAAAACAGGGATTTTTAAATTAGAAGCAGCCTTGACAACTCGTTTTGCTCCTTCACGTTCTGCTTGAATTAATATTGTAAGTATTGGTTTATCTGGATACATTTTTTTAATTTTTTCAAAAATGATAAAATCGAATTCAATTTCTATGAAGAATTCTAAAGCTAAAATTAATCCATCAACTGCATTGTCCTTTAGCAATGTCTTTGAAGATGTATTATATATTTCACAAATCTTTGTACCGACAAACCTTTTAGGTGGCCAATAATCTACCGGATTTCCCAATTTACAAGTTGAACCTCCTACTTTATCAAGGATAATATCTCTATGCTCTTGAGTTACTCTAGCTAGTGATAATCCTTGATTTCTCATCTCCTTAACAATTAAATATATCGCTCCAGAACTTGGACCTATTATCCCTAAGTTGGATCCTTTTGGTTCCGGACACCATAAGAATATCTTTGCAATATCAAAGAGCTCAATATAGTTTAATACACTGATTCCGCCAACTTCTATTAGCTCTTTTTGTTTTTTATCATCTTTTCCTACATAGAAAAATAAAACTGGTTTTAGTGGAGCTAATTCCTTCACAACAGTAATGATCTCGTCAGTAATTTCTCTTAAAAAAAGCGAAATAACTTTAGTTGTCTCATCTTCTTTAAAGTATTCCAAGACATCTGCATCATTGATATCAAATCCATAACCTAAATGGATTACTTTAGAAATCGGTAAATCTTGAGATGGTGCCCACCAACCCATCGCTCCAGCTAGACCTCCAGATTGGGCAATAAAACTAATGCCTTCCTTAATTTTTCTATGTCTTTGCATAAGATACTGTCTTACTGGAATTATTGAAGTTGTAAAGTTATTATTAAAATTAATGATACCTAACATTGAAGGTCCCATGTATGATATACCATACTTCTCACTTATATTTTGTAAATTTTCTATTAAGATGGGATCTTCTGTTTCAATTCTTAATTCTGATTCAATAGCAATGTTTTTAACTCCAAATTTCGCTAATTTTTCAAAAACGCCAGTGAGTTTCTTTCCTAAAACAATTACAGCAAGTTCAGGTATCTCTGGCAACTCCTCTAAAGAATGATAGCATTGAATACCAAGAATTTCATCTGCATTTGGATTCAATATGTATACATTCCCTCGATAAAATATTTCGAGAAGATTCTTAAGGATGGTGTAACTAAAAGTATAGGCTTTTCTCGAAACACCAACTATTAAAATGCTCTTAGGATTAAAAAATGGTTCTAGATTTCTCAAGATTAGTTTTCAAATGATTTTAATATTTTTATTAACACTATATAATAATTTATAATTTAACTAGATTTATTTAAGTATTTCAGATAATCTATAAATTAAAAAATCAATAATTCAGTATAATGTCAGTTGCTTTAGGGTTATTATTTGGAATAATAAATACGTTAATGTTGCATTTAGCAAAAGCTATGGAAAGGCATGGCATTGAGATCTTTTCTAGAAAAAAATCTTTTAAAGAAAAGGGTAAAAAGCCTTTAATTTACATTGTAGGATTTATTATAAATAACACAGTTATGGTTTGGCAGATCATTGGTACTACTTTTGCCTCGGCAGCAGTTTTTTCGAGTGTATTTGGGTTGGGATTGATTTTGTTAATGCTATACTCAAGATATATCCTTCATGAAAAAATAACCAAAATAGAACTATTGGGAGCAATTTTAATCATCATAGGAACAACATTGGTAGGATTTTTTTATATTATAGAACCCCCTGTTACAGGAACAATAAATTATGTAAATTTTTTCATACTGATAATCGTCATGATTCTTCTTTTTTCATTCCTTATAGGTTTCTCATGGAAAACTATGATTGCAGTAGCTTTTATTTTTGGTGCTATTGCAGGAACATTGGGAGGAACAGATAATGTTTTAAAAAGAATTGGATTATCTTCAAGTAATTTTATTGAAGCTTTTGCAGGGCTTCTTCGAATGGAGTTGGATAGTTATATTTTCCTTTTTAGTTTCCTCGCAGGGTTTTTCGCATTAATTATCACCCAGATAGGGTTCGCAAAAGGTGCTGATGCCTCACGATTAGTTCCTATGTATAATTCTTTGTATATATCGGCACCTGTGCTTTTTGAATTATTAATTGTAGAAGGAGCTGGTGTCTCTTTAGGAATAATTTTATCAATAGTAATTATTATTATAGGAGTTTTCTTAATGAATATTTTCAAAAAAAAAGAGAACTTTCATAAAAAAAATGATATGGAATAAATACTGAAAAGTAATTAATTCTAAGTAGTAGCTACTTCCAATTCATAGAGTGGAATTTCTCTTCTTTTTTTATCATCATATAATGGTAATCCTGACTTTTTCAGTAGCTCTGGAGTTTTATATTTCAGGATGACAATTTGACAAGAACTTGAGACTTTCATTGAGGCTACTCTCAATCTTTCTCTTACTAATGGGAGATTTTTAAGAGATATACCTACTTCAGCGATAATTTGTCCTGCTCTAACTCGGGCACAAACTCCAGTAGATCTACCAAATGAGTTTCTCATCCCAGATTGAACGCGATCTGCCCCCGCAAATGCTAGCATTCTGTTCTCTCTATATTTTTGAAAGGGTTTTGGTCGTACTCGAAGACGATAACCTTGTCTCCCGAGTTTTCTTTGAAGAACACCATTAATAGTAATTCTTATTGCTTCCAAAGCATTAGAGGATATTTGAATCTGAGAATTTACTTTAAGTCCGACTGTTAATTCAAAGGACTCCCATGGCTTATCCTTGTTTCCTCCCCAATACCTCTGTATCTTTGACTGAGAACCACCTCTTGCATATTCTCGTCTTCTGTTTGAGGATCTTTTATATTGATAAGGCCTTCTATTCCATTTACTATAACAATGCCAGGGTCTTTTGTGAGCCATATCTTCCAATTCACCGTTTCGGTTATTCTTCTTTAACTTTTCAGATAATTTGTAAATTTAATTAAAATAAATTTATTTTATTATGATGTTCAAAATTTGTTATTTCTAATAAGTTTTATCATGACTAAAGCAGAATGATAATAGAAGCTCTTAAGATTTTTAATATTTTTTATAAAAAAAAAAAGAATTATTTTGCATTAAATTAGTTATTTCTTAGAGAAAATATCTGGATTTCCACCAGATTCTAAATATTCTGCATATTTTTTCAAACTTTTTAGAAGCATTTCTCCAGCAATCCCTAAAATGGGTTCTTGCGCGGCATCATCAAATTCAGCCCATATTGTAGCTTCTACAGCATCACCTTTAGGTTTTAGAACATAACCTAAACTTGTCATGGGACTTCCTTCCTGAGTTGCTGATAGACTATTTGGTGGGTTAGTTTCTACACGAGTAGATGTGATATCACCGACATTTGTTTTAAAGAAATAGTTACCTTCGCCCAATTTCTTGACCTCGTTCACTACAATGTTCCACTTGGGATAGTTATCATCATCATCAACAATTTTCCAAATCTTTTCTTGAGATGCTGCAATATCGACTTTTCTTTCTAATTTTGGCATTAATTAATCACTATTAGAATTTCTTTTTTGTAATATAATTTGAGATTGGATAATGTTGTTAATAAAACTTTTGTTTAATAAGCTTATTTTCAATAATACGCAATATTAAATAAGCTCTATATTTAAATTCCATAGAGAATAAATAACAAATGCACACTTAAAATACGCTCAAAAATTATCTTTACTCCTTAGAAAATTATGATAGATGGAAAAACTGCTTTAATCCAGAAGACAGAATTACTGTGTAAAGGATTATATTTAGATAAAAAATTGATTACTAAATATAAAGAACAAGGAATTGAAATTGATTTTGGAAGAAGAGGGGGTGCTGGACCTCTCGGTGGGAGATATTTTATACTAGAGGATAATAAAACTTTAGTAAACGTAGCCTTATGGAATAATAAAGAAAATACATCT
The DNA here is from genome assembly GCA_048941185.1 of Promethearchaeota archaeon. GTDB lineage: Archaea > Asgardarchaeota > Lokiarchaeia > Sigyniarchaeales > SOKP01 > Loki-b32. Next base: position 28,502 of record JBHLNW010000030.1, on the reverse strand, counting down.
TTAATCTTAGGAGAAAGAAAAGGAGATTTTTTTGAAGTTTCTGATAATAAAAATGACCATTTTTTTGGTAAATTAAAGCTTGTTGAAAATCCAAAGTTTTATTCCCAAAAAACAACAGATGGAATAGAAATGAGGAAAATAGCTTTAGTACACGGCCTTGATTGTTTAGCCAGTACAATTTATCAAAAATGTATCTATTGGGCTTGTGGTGAACCTTGTAAGTTTTGCGGTATTGAATTAAGTCTTCAATATGATACCACAATTGAAGAAAAAAACGCAAAACAGATGTCTGAAGTGATTAGGGCGGCAAAAGAAGAAGGAAGATGTTCTCATATGACCTTAACAAGTGGAACAGATGAAAAAATAGATAAAGGGGCAAAACGCTATATCGAATTATTAAAAGGTATCAAAACAAACCATCCTGATATTCCTTTACACGTCCAAATTGAAGCGTTAGAGGATTTAAGCTACATTAATTTGTTAAAAGAAGCTGGAGCAGATTCTATTGGAATTCATATTGAAATTTTGAATGAATCTTTAAGACAAGAGATCACTCCGGGCAAATTCAGTATTCCGTTTGAAATTTATAAGAGAAATTGGGAGCATGCAATCGGAGTTTTTGGAAAGAATCAAGTTAGCAGTTATATATTAACGGGGTTTGGAGAAAATAAGGAAGATTTCTTAAAGAGTGTAGAAAAGATTATTTCACTTGGGGTTATCCCTTATATTACACCTGTAAGATCAATCCCAGGAAAAAAAAGTTTACCAATCACCAATTTCAGAGAATTATTAGAAATTTATAGGAAAAGTGCAAAATTAATGAAGCAATATGGTGTTAATCCTTTAGAAAGTAAAGCAGGATGCGTTAAATGCGGTGGCTGCTCTGCAATAAAAGAAGCTTTTGTTGAGAGTTAGATTAATAGAAAAGAATTTATTAAAAAATATTGCTTAATATGTCTAGCTTATTAAGTGTACTCCACATTCCCCACAAAATTTTGCGCCTTCAGATATTTTAGCTCCACACATAGGACAAAATCTAATAGTTTCTTCGGGTTCGGTTTGTGGAGTAGTTATAGAAACTGGTTGCACCGTTCGAGTAACAGTAGAAACTGGTTGATATCCTTGAACTGAAGGAGTGATTGGTTCACCTTTGATTCCCCATTTAGCGACATTACTTAATGTGAAATAGCCTATTAACTGGAATATCCATCCGATTATAATAGGAATTATTAAAAATCCAAGTGCCCACATCAAAGCTCCAGACCTTAAATTATCCACGGCATTTCGAATATCCCCAATTGTTCTCTCTGGAAACATCTTACTATTGTCTTGAATGAAAAATTTTAAATTATCCCAGGCCCCTACTTCTACAACACTTCCAATAATCATAACTATAAATCCAATAACTAATAAGATAATTGTGGGCGGCAATATCCTTACTGGGAAAGGGAAAAGACCATAAGGATCAATTATAGGACCAATAGAGAGAATAACAGCTAACATCGCGGCTCCAACATGTACTATTATTGAGCCAATAAATTTAACAATACTTGCTGTTAAGTATTTTGAACGAAAATTGCGAAGAAATGTGTTATTTAGATCACGATTCATGTTGTTAATGTCTTTTATAGCAACCATTGTTAAAATAAAATGAATGGGAATCATCACAAATGCCAAATATGGAATCATTACAAAAAGTAATAAAACTCCTACACTTCGAAGACTTTTAACGAAACTAATCCAATTCATTTCTAAATTAGAATTTGACACTTATTATTTCACTTTTATTTATGTTAGTGTTTTAGTATTATAACCCTAAATAATTATATATATTTTTAGGAGTCCAATTTTCAAAATAAGCCTATGGATGTATTTTAAAGATTCCTCATAGTTGCTTATTGAATAAACAAATAAGTAAATTAATTAAAATTAGATAACTTTAAAATATTTTAAATTCTAAATAAAATTACATTTTCAAAAATATTTAACAAAAAAAAGATAATAATTTAGGCGAATATGATGACATTATATGCCTTATTATTTACAATTGTATTTCCTTTAGTTTTACTTGCTCTTCTAATTATTATTATCGTTAGTGGGATCTCTAAGAGGAAATCAAAGCAAGAATTCATGACTTGCGATGAGTTTATAAAAGATTGGCTTAAGGATCACGGACAAGCCCATAAACTAGAAGAACAATTTGCTCAGATGAAAAAAGATCCTGCAGGAAAAATATATATGCCAATAACTTATAGAGGCGCAAAACTTTTCATAAAATTGGGTTTAAGCCCAAATAAAGTATCATTTATGAATTTAATTTTATCATTTCTCATATTCTGGGGTGTGATAATGGCTAGTATGGGTCATATACTTCATCCAATTACTCAACAGCCATTATACGGGTCTTGGTTTTTTGTTCTAGCACTTCTGGTCCTCTTTACTGGAATAGTGGATGGTATTGATGGAGCAATAGCAAGATTGCTAGATATTAAATCAAAAACCGGTGCTTGGTTAGACAATGTGATTGACCGCGTAAGTGATATTTTGATGCTTGTTTGTTTAATTCCTACTAGTATTATGGTTTATCCCGCCCTAGGGCTTGATTTTAGATGGATTGTTTGGTCAAATATATATCTCATATTCATTTATGAATATATGAGAGCTAGACATGAAGGTTTGGGTTTACTAGAAACAAAACCCTTCATTGGTGAGAGAATAACACGAGTATTAGTAAATGCAACATTTTTTGTAATGTACGGTGTTTCAAGCCTTGCAACATTTTTTACCAACTTAATTAATCCCTCTGCTACAATCTGGAACACATCTCATACTTGGATAATAACATGGACTATGCTTATTTATCAAATCAGTTTATTAGTAATTATGTTGCTTTCTATTATTCTCTTTGGGAAATTTATATGGAAGAACTTAAAGAAGATTGAAAAAGGCGATCAGGAGTAATAAATAATAAAAAGGTGATTAAGAAAATTGAAATTTTATAGATATATATTATATGGTTCTGTTTGGGTAATAGTTTTTGTTTTACTTCATATGTATTTTCCACCTTTTTGGTCTTCTGGAGCAAAAGTAGCAATTGATACATTTTTACTAAATCCTTTGGTTTATTGGTGGTTCATATTTCCCCTAATTGGGTTAATAATGTTGTTAGGCTTTGTACTTTATTATGGAATTCATTTCCTCGCCTCATTTGGGAGTGGGTACAAACCAAAAAAACCATATTATGAAAATGTTAGTATACTTATTGCTTGTAAGAACGAAAAAGTATTGTTAGAGAGAACAGTAGATTCAATTGTTAAATCAGAATATCCTAAAGAAAAGATTCAATTAATTATAATAACCAGTGGGTCAACAGATGATACTACAGACTATTGCGGTAATTTTGCAAGGGAACATAGTGAATTTGAAATAAAAGTCTTATCGAAGGATTTACCAAAAAAGGGAAAACCCGCGGCACTCAACTACGGTTTGGAACATGTAAATCATGATATTGTTGTTCTTTATGATTCAGGGTGTATTTTAAAACCTAACTCTCTTAAAAATCTAATTTCTCCATTTCATAACGAGAAGACTGATGCAGTTATTGGTCCTGTTTTGGTTAAGAATTGGAAGGATAATAAATTAACTAAAGGAATCTTTTTAGACTATGGCATCGTTTCTGGTGGAGGTTTACTCTTTGAAGTTAAAAATAGATTAGGATCTTCTGCTTATTCATTTGGACGAAATTTCGCGGTTAGAACAAAATACCTCCGGAAATATGGAGGATTTAATGAAGATTCGATGACAGAGGATCTTTACCTCTCAGCACTTTTAAATTTAGATGGTGTACTCATTAAATTTTCTCCTAAAGCAAAAATTTATGAATACGTACCTACTAGTTGGGATATTATAGTAAAACAGCGTACACGTTGGCTTGCGGGTTTTATAGGTGATATGCCTCAACTTATGAGTATGAAGAGTGAATATAAAGATGGTAAAAAGTTAATAATCGCAAGAAATATGACAATGATGGTTTTAGCAAATATGGATACATGGATTCCTATTGAAATTGGATTTGCTATATTTCAATTTCTCATTGGAGAATACTATTTACTAATTTGGACCCTATCTTGTTTGTTTTTTCAATTTGGCTTTCTATTCAACGTTATAAGGAAGTATTGCGACAAACATTACAGTCTTATATTTTATTGGCCTATAAGTGGTTTTATTCATCTTTATATGTTTTTACGACAATTTAAACTTCCTAAAGAAATAAGTTGGGAAAAAACACCTATGCTATTAGAACGTGAGGAGGCAGAGATCATAGCCTTATCTAATGTATAACTTTCTTTTTATTATTTTTTAATTAAACAATCAATGTTCTTTTAAATTAGAAGAATAATTTATTTTTATAGAGGTTGTTATTTTGTTTCTAAAATTTCATGATTATTTACCGGAGGAATTAGAAACAAAATATTTTGATTTTAAATTTCATGATTTTCCAGATAGTATTTTCTGTAAAGATTTACTAAAACAAATTAACTTATCCTATAACAATTGTAAGTATTATAAGCAAAAGATTTGTAAAAAATTCGATTTTAAAATTCCTGATGAATTATCTATTGACAATCTGAAAATAATCCCTTTTATTCCCTCAGATATTTATAAAAAATCAGGAAATCGGACTCTGAACCTATTAAAAGTACCTGCAGATAATGTAGCTCTCTTTTCCTGTTCTTCTTCTACCACAGGAGATCCTTCGATTGTCCCTCGAACATTAGAGGATTTTGATCAATTACAATATAATTCAATCAAAGTTTTTACAGAATTTTTTCGTTGGAAAGAATTAAAAGCTGGTTCTAAAAAGTGCTTAGTCTTTAATTTCTCACCGGATCGCTTATTCATGTCCATAATGGCAAAAAGAAATGCAAAAGGATTTGAATATGTTGATAAAACTCGGTATTTCACTGCCTGTATGAATAAACCTTGGGAATATTATGGATATGAAGAATATTTAGTGAGAATGAAAATCTTGAAAACAATTTGGGCAATAATATCAACATTTTCATTAAAGGGAGGTTTTATTCTAGACGTTTCAAAAATGCTTAAAATCATTAAAAAGGTTAAGGAAACAGGATATTGGAAGGAAATTGAAGTTAGTAAAATGATATTTGGCGGAAGTGCGCTTCTAATGAATAATATGTTTGAGAAGAGATTGCTAAAAGAAAATTTATTCCATAACCTTGAAGGGATTTCTTTTGTAGGGTGTGGTGGTGGGGGATGGGATGGTGTTAAAGGAGAAGCAAGGATGGGAAAGGTAAATAAAAGCAGATTCATCGAATATTATGAAAAAGTGTTTAATATTAAACCAAAAGATATTGCAGATATTTATGCATTTACAGAGGGACCAACTCTTTTTGGTGGTCATTGGTCTGAAAAATACCAAGATTTCTTATTACATTGCCCTAATACATCACGAATTATTGTGAGAGAGCTTGACAAATTAGAACCCGTTAACGAGGGTATGGAAGGTTTACTTGAAGTTATCACACCATATGGGGTGAATGGGAGTATAAATCAAGCTGTCTTAGTTGATGATATTGTTGAACTCATCTCAAAAAATAAATGTCCTGATTGTGGTTATAAAGGGGCAACATTTAAAGCTTTAGGACGTTTAAGAAATGCTCAAGGGAAAAGTTGTTCTTCCATTATTAATTGGGTTTATTAAATTCTTATTGTTTAATTTTAATCCTCAATTAATAACAAAATAATACACGATTCTCAAAAAATAGTAAGCATTTATTTTTAATACTATAATAATATTAAATAATAATATCTTTTAAGACATAATCAAATTTTGGAGGATGAAATATGTTTTGTCAAAATTGTGGGGCACAGTTAGAAATGGAAAATCAAAGATTTTGCCAGAACTGTGGAAGCGAAATTATAGATAAATCTCAACCATTTAAAGCGACAACTGCCATGGATCAAGATAATACAATAGCAATTCCAATTCCGGTACCACAATATACCACAACTATTAAAAAAGGAGGGCCACCAGGTACTTTTTCGAAAAGATGTTTAGGTTTTGGAATAGTTTCTCTAATTATCGGAGTAATCACTTTTAATATTGGATCAACCTTCGTAACAGCTCCATTTTCTTATTACTATTTTCCAATGGGAAGAATATTTATTGGTCTTGCAATAGTCCATGCTGTTGGAATAATGTTTGGAATTTTATCTAGAGTAAATAGCGGAAAAGCAAAAGGAATAGAACCTGAAACTACTTCATTAAAAGCAGGAAGTGCATTAGGTGTTGTTGGTCTTGTTATAAATTCAATATTATTGATAGCAGCAATTGTATTAATTCCATAGAATGAAGTTCAGTTAACATTAAGAAAAAAAAATTATAATTTTTTCTTGATTTTTGTCCAAATAAGCCCATGAACATCAAAGAGTATAAAGATCGCAATTGAACATATTATTAGACAAAAAATAAGAAGGTCTAAATCTGTTGGAACATGCCCAAATAGAGCTTCTAAATTGATAACAAAATTACTCATCCAAGGCCAAAGTCCAGGAAGAGATTGTCCATTTAAAAAAAAATATAAGAAATCTTCAAGTGTGCTAAATTGCAGGAGTGTTCCTGCAATAAAGATATTCCAGCTCTGCCTTTTAGTACCTCCACCTAATTTCCATCCAATAGCTACAATTAAATAAAAGAAAGTCATTAAGAGCCCCCAAAAGGATAAGTAATACATTGTATTATCGGGAGCTCCTGCCCATAAATCATCAATTGAAAAATTAACTAGAACACCAATAGGGATAATGATTATTGCAAATAGTATTATTAATGCGAGAATTCTTTGATTGAACTTTTTAGGTTGAAGAAAAAAAGCTGGAATTAGTCCAAATAATGCAAGTTGTAAGTATAAGAAAAACCCAGGTGGATTTCCAAGAATCACATAAAAAATAATGGGGATTCCATTAGCAATCAAGAATAAAATTACAGCGATTATTAACCATTTATTATCTGATTCACTTCTTTTACTTTCCTTATTACCTGCTAGATACATAATTCCAATAGGTAAGATTATACCTAGAATTATAAGAGTAATAAGCCAAAAAAGTCGTACGCCTAATCCTACTCCTGGGTTCATAGCAGCCCAATCTACTTCGGCAGTAAAAATGATTACAATGATAAATACTGCGAGAATACCTAAAACTTTTCTCCATGGGTTTGCTTCATTTTCAGACATAATAAGGTCATCCCATGATTGACTTTTTTTTTATTAGGATATTAAACTGTGTGATGTTTATATAATATCTGGCAATTTAAATAAATATTAAAGAAACTTTTCATAATTCAATTTAAAAATTTTATTTGAAAAGAAATAATAAAAAATACAAACTCAGAGTTAGGGGTAAGATAATTAATCCTTATAATAGATAGTATTCAAATAATAAAAAAAATCCCAAAACGGAGAGTAAAATATGAAATCAAGAAGTAAGGATTCAATTAAATTTCCATTAGTAGGATATGCAGCATACGGGATAACTAAATTCTTCAGCTCGCTAAAGTTACTCTCCTTTTTACTTGATAAAATAGAGACTATGTTCTTGCAAAATGATATAAAGGAAGTACTAATTGATAGACCAATCTATATTACAGGACTTGCTCGTGCAGGAACGACAATTGTTCTAGAAATGTTAGAGAAACATCCAGATTTAGCCTCGCATAAGTATAAAAATGTTATTATGCCATATCTCCCCGATTGGTTTAGTCAGATGGCAGATAGATTTAATTTTTATAATAAGCCTTTTGAGCGACTCCATAGAGATGGTATAATCGTTACGCGCAATAGTCCTGAAGCAGTTGAAGAGGTATTCTGGCAAATATTTTTCAATGATCTTCATAATGAAAATGTTTCAAATATAATTACCAAAAATATGATCAACCAAAAATTTGAAAAATTTTATCATAATCATATAAAAAAGCTCATAGTAAATCAAGGTTGTATAAGATATTTAGCGAAAAATAATTATCTTGTTTCAAGATTGGACTATTTGCTTCAGATTTTTCCAGATTCAAAACTTCTATTGATTATCCGTAATCCAGTAGAACATATTGCTTCACTAATTAAACAAACGAAACTTTTTATAAAATTAGAACAAGAAAATCCTCTATTACCAGATTGGCTGAAAATAGTTGGTCATAATGAGTTTGGTCGTAATCAATGTTGTATAAATCTAAGCAATACAGAACTTATTAATGAAATTCATAAATTATGGAGAAGTAGGAAAACTTATGTAAAAGGCTGGGCATATTATTGGAATTCTATATACGATTTTCTTGCTAATCAACTTGAAACTGCGAAGGAGCTTAAAAAAGTAACACTTATTGTCAAATATGAGGACTTATGTGAAACTCCAGCAACCATAATAGATAAAATACTCAAACATACAGAACTACCTGTAGAGAATTTTGAGAATGTTAAAAAATATTATATTAAAAATTTACATAAACCCACCTATTATATTCCAGATTTTTCCAAAAAAGAACTTTTAGATATTTCTAAGATAACTGAAAAAACAGCTTCAAGATTTGGATATTAAATTATAATAGTTATATTTGTTTTCTATCTAAATTATATTTCCTTTTCAGCATATAAATTAAAGAATAATTTACAATTCCAAAAATTATAGTGAATTTGTAAAGTTTGAACAAAATATCAACTCTTCTTAAGAATCGAAAAGCAAAGTAAATACATAGAAATAGTGAAAGCAAATTCATTGAGAGATTTAAAAGGATATTAAAAATCATGAAACCTAAAAGAAAGGTTCCTAAAAGGAAGAGAAAAGGAAGAGATATTAGCTGGAGAAAATCAAAAATTGCATTTCTATCAAGAATTGGATCTGTTCTAAAGGAAAAACTCATTTTATGAATAAATGCTATTTTTGAATATGATTTCCCATATTGAAGATATTTTCTGATATTTTGGAGTGGTGTTCTATTACCATGATGAATTACTAAACCTTTGGGTGAATAAATTAGTTTATATCCTTTTTTCAATAATCTCCAAGAAAATTCTAAGTCTTCAATTCTATAATTTAAAAAACCACCAGAAAACTTCCATGTCTCTTTTTTAAGTATCATGTTACTAGTATTGAGAAAATTAATTGAAGACTTTTCACTTAATATTGTTTCATTTATTGTATTGAAGGGATTAAATCTCTTTTCTGTATCATCACAAAAGATAACTCTTCCTCCAACTACATCATACTTATTTAAATAAGGAACTAAATTTCTTAACCAATTTTTTGAAACAAAACAATCAGAGTCAGTGAGAGCAATAATATCATTTTTTGCCTCTTTAATTCCAATATTTCTAGCTTTAGCAGAACCAACTGGTTTTTCTAGGATTATAGATTTAATTGGATAGATTTTTAATAATTCCTTCGTGTTATCCGTTGAACAATCATCGACAATTATTATTTCAAATTTGGGATAATCCAAATTTAATAGATTCTTAACCAAATTTGGGAGAAGCTCACTTCTATTCTTTATAGGAACAACAATTGATACTGGATTTAAAGTTGAAGTCAACAATATTTTTAATACCAAAATTAATTATTAAATAAATGTTTAAAAGGTTTGGATATGGTTACGTCACTTTCCAGTATGAATAACATAAAAAATAGAATACTAAGAAATTTGGGAATTAGCTACATAAAAAGGATATTTAAAGTCATTAATGGCCCAACTTTTGTGAGTATTTTTTTTACTCGAAAATGTAATTATGATTGTTATTACTGTGCTACTTCAAAAGGTCAAGCTACATCTGATATTTCAATAAAGCAATGGAAAAATATAGTAACCCAAATATATAATCAAGGTTGTAGATTTATTACGATATATGGTGGTGAACCAACACTTCGATCTGATTTAGGGGAGCTTTTAAAGCATTGTATAGATCTAAATATGTTCACTCATATAGTAACAAACGGAGCTTTATTAAATAAGGATTTACTTGAAGAATTTGTCTCATATGGGTACTTTCTCTTAGGAATAAGTATTGATAGTTTTAAAGAATCTAGTTTTTCACCAAAGAAATATCGGCCAGAATTAATAAACTTACTTCATAATATAAAAAAAAAGTATCCAGAAAATATAGATTATAGCATTCATATTATAAACACGAAAGAAAATATAAAAGAGCTTATTCCATTGATTAAGATTATTAAAAGTGAATTAAATTGCCGCTTTTCAATAGATCCTGTACATTCGTCAAGGAAACCGGATGAAGGATATCAATATCGAAGTTATTGCCCAGAATTATTGTTAGAAAAGAAGGATATGAGGAAATTAAGAATAGTAATTCAGAATTTGAAAAGACATGGGATTCAACTCATGTCACCGAATAGCTATTATTATTATATGAATAAATGGTATGAAAACAAATATTCTTGGAAGTGTGATGCAGGAGATTTATATTATTCAATTGACAATGATGGAACTGTAATGCTTTGTGAAGATGTTAAAACATCTATTAATTTTAATGATTTTATCAAATTACCATATAAGGCTAGAGTTAAAAGAATAAACGAATACAAATTTGAATATTGTGATTGTTTTAAACCATGCTATTGGAATCCTACAAATTTTGTAAGGCATCCGCTAAGAAATTATATTTATAAATACAGATTTAAATAGAAGGATTTGGATGAAATTTGCCTTTTATTAAAGTAAATCAATGCAGAATTTTTTATTATGATAATAAATTAGAAGGAATTCCTCTCTTATTCATTCATGGATGGTTGGGAAGTTCACTCGAATGGGCTTATCAACTATTTCATTTTAATCTTAAAAAGCATATCATTATGTTAGATTTGCCAGGTTTTGGAAAATCAGATAAACTAAACATAGATTATACTATTGACTTTTTCACTAAATATATATTAAAATTTCTTAAATTGCTTGGGTATAATGAGATCATTCCGATTGGTCATTCATTAGGGGGTTTAATTGCCCAAAACATCACAATTAAAAATCCAAATTTAGTGAAAAAACTAATACTAGTTAGTACTAGTGTGGGGTTTTGTCCCTCAACTAAAGAAAGATTCACAATTTTTTGGATAAATTTGTTATTCAGATTATTTTATCAAAATATTTTAAAGAACCTTATAAAAAGAATCCTTTTAGTTGAAGAGGAAAATAGAAAATTTAGAAAATTATATACTGATGCGTTAAGATTGCCGAAACTATCAGTCCTAAGCACTTTTAAAAATATGAACTCCAAATTCAACTTAAAAAAGGATTTATCATCAATCTCTCAACCAACACTTATAATTTATGGAACTGAAGATAAAATTATTTCAAAATCAATGGTTGGTGATATAAAGGATTTAATTCCAAATTCAGAATTAAAGGTCATTGATAATGGTTCACATCGGGCGATGTATGATAATTATCTAAGAGTTAATCAATCAATTGAAGAGTTTATCAGGAGATAATTAATATTCCTTGCTAACCATACCTTTTTCATCATCAGTTAATTCACGTACAACTTTTGCAGGAGAACCAAAAGCGATTGAAAATGGTGGAATATCTTCGCTTACTAAAGAATTGGCTCCAATAATAGATCCTTCACCTATTGTTACTCCAGGCAATATAACAGAATAAGCACCGATCCTAGCATTTTTACATACTTTAATTGGACCAAAACTAAACGTTCCATGTTGAATGTTCATTGCATTATGAGTAAGTAGTTTAACACCAATACCAACCCCACTACCCTCTTCAAATTCAATTAATTCAGGTAGGAGAGGATCAGGTATTGCTTTTTGAGATATATGGCAATTTTTTCCAATCTTCATTCCTGTAAATCGAAACAATACATTTCTAGCCCTTGGCCATCCGGTTAAATAAGTGATAATTAAGGAGATTAAATGATTAAAAGCTCCTCTTACAAACCATGAAACAGAAAATCCTTGAGACTGAAGATATTTTGCAATAATTAGCATTGGGACTGGGGTAAAAATATGCTCATCCGTTTTTATATTTATATTAGTTAATTTACCATTTAATTCAATTTCGAATTCAGGTTTATTACGTTTCCATATTTTTCTAGCCTTTATTAAATCCTTAAAAAAAATAAGGAAATCGCTATTTACTAAAAACAAAAATAAACTCAGGGCAAAATTCATGGGTAAAAGAACTAAAAGTAACATCAGTCTTACATTAAGAGTTAGATCTTGATTAAATAAGATACTGATATACGTATATTGAGTTGCGATGAATGTTATTAATACAAATCCCAATAGACTGAAAACATAAATAATTGACCCTGTCATCTGTTTTACTTTTGCTATATTGTATCCTAAAACATATAAAACTAATAAAAATGAATAACTAATGAATATTCCCGCATAAATTAATAGAGTATAATCATAGAAAATTAGCAACAACCAAGGTCTTAAGAATTTATACAGTAAATCAATCCAAGGGATTGGCAGAAAAATATGATTTATAATTAAGAGTATAATTATGCTTGCACTTAGAATTAAGAAAAGAAATGAAATTATGAATCCTTTAGTCCAGAATTTCGTTTTGCCAGAAACCTTAGACATTGTCTTATTTGTTAATCAAATAATTATTTAATAAATCTAATACTTCTATAGAATAATAACACATCATCATCTAAAATATATAGATTTTCTGTTTTCAATTTAACCTAGAAAAGAAATGAATCATAAACCAAAAATATCAGTAATTATCCCAACTTTCAATGAGGAAAAAAACATAAAAAGAACCTTAATTGCGATTAGAAGGCAAGTATGTGATATACCTTATGAAGTCATAGTAGCTGATGGCCAAAGTACTGATAATACTGTTTCTATTGCTGAAAAATACGCTAGAGTATACATTTCGTCGGAAAAAGGAAAATCATCACAATTAAATTATGTTGTCCCAAAATCTTCTGGCGATTTACTAATATTTTTAGATGCTGATACTTTAATAGACGAATATTTCTTACAAAAGATTTTTAGAATCTTTGAAAAGCATAAGAAACTTCTAGCTTGTAGTGCTAGAATTAAATACTATGATGGAAGGGCTGTATCTTTTAAAGTGGGTTCCCAAACTTTTACAATAACAAATTATTTTTTCCTTAATTTTAATATGCACATATGGTATTTTTTTAAATCCTTACTTGGATTTCCAGAACTTATTGGATGTAATATAATTGTTAGAAGAGAGATTTTCTTTAAAGTTGGTGGATTTAAGCAATTACCGGATGGGTTAATAGGAATTGACAAAGTTTTCTCGGATTCACTAATATATCTTAAAAGAAAGATGAAGAAAGGCAGAATAAGAACACTGAATTTCGTTTCGGTATTAACAAGCGGAAGATTTCTAAATGTTCGCCGTAGTTTAGGACGAATAACCCAATATCGTCAAAAAAAGGAAATATTTTATGATTTGGCAAAAGATATTGAATGGAAGAATTAAAAATTTCTTCTTTTAACATTAATTATTCAATAGCTTCTTGATTTCAAGATAGCGTTCTTTGGGGCTTATATTTTTCCATTTTTCAATTAAGGGAATCATATTCATTGCTAAAGACATCGCTTTTCCCATTTCTAAATACTTGTATAATCCTAATCGCCCGATAGGAATAATATTTTCAGATTTACAGGCTTCAGTTAAGTATCTATTAAATAATTCAATATTTTTTTTAGTATAAATTGGATATAATGGTAGATTGTGGCTGTTTGCTGGTATAGGTTCTTGATATTGAATTAATGTTCTATTTGTTTTCTGTTGATGCATAACATTAAAATTTACTTTTCGTATATATCTTGGATGTTGTGGAAGATTGATTGTACCATAATTTTCATTTTCCCAGTTCTCATTCTCATTAAATTCAAATAATAATGACCTAAATTGTAAATTTCCAAACTTAAAATTACATAGTTCATCAATTCGGCCCGAGAAGAGAACGAGATCGAACAATGACTCATCAAATTCGCTACTATTTAATTCTATAGGAATATCATGTGTCATATTTTGTAAAAATTCAGTATATCCTTTTACAGGTATGCCTTGAAAACTATCTTCAAATATGTGAGTATTAGAGTTTTTCAATTCGATCCGATTCTTAATATATTCTGTTGTCAATTCCTTAGGTTCTAGCCCCCACATTTTCTTAGAATAATTATAAATGAATAGTTTATATAGAGTATTACCAAATTTAGAAATTGAATATGTCTCAAAATTTGTTAAATTTGGTATCTTTGGCCGCTCTTCTAATTCATTAAGAATTTGTTCACTATCTTTCATTTCTAAAATCGATTCTTTACTAAGAGGAAAATGACGTAATATACCATTTATTATGATCCCCTTATTATGTCTATAGTTATTAAAATCCGAATACCTAAGAACTAATTCTTTAACACGATTTTCACTAGTATGAAATGCGTGCCCCCCATAGGGTTCATATAGAATGCCACTACTACTTATTGTTGTGTAACACAAACCTCCAATATGATCTTGTTTTTCCTTCATTGAAATGGTATAGCCTTTATCTTTCATTAGGCGAGCCAATGTACATCCAGTAATTCCTGCACCTACTATTAATATTCGCATTTTTTTCTAATATTCTGAACTTAAATATTGAAATTAATTTTAAAATAAATATATAATTTCTTAAACAAATAAGTATATCATTACTCTGATAATGAAAATTGCTTTAACGTTCGATATTGAAAGAGATATTCCGAACTTTTTAAATACTGATTTTGGAGTAAAATTTGGTTTGAACAAAATTTTAAGTGTTTTAGACGATTATCAAATCAAATGTACATTTTTCTGTACTGGAACTATTGTTAAGCAACAACCACAGATTATAGAACTGATTGAAAGTAGAGGACATGAAATTGCTTGTCATAGTTTAAATCATGAACGGTTGAATAAATTAAGCTTTGATGAATGTAAAGAAATAATCTCTAAAAACAAAGAGATGATTCAAAATAGATTCCAAAATTCAGAAATTATCGGTTTTCGAGCTCCTTATTTAAAACCCCCAAAATTTATATTCAAATTGTTGAATGATTTAGGATTTAAGTATGATTCTTCAATCAATTTACGTAAAAAATCTGAATATTATCAAAAAAAAACCTATGAAGTTCATGAATTTTATCCTTTAAGTGTTTATGCTTATTTTAGATTACCCTTAGTTTTTTATATTATAAAAAAATGGATTTTTAAAAAAGAACAAATAATATTATATTTTCACTCTTGGGAAGCAATAGATACAAAAGAATTAATATTTATGCAAAAAAGTAAACTTAACCTATTTAAAAACTTATTTTTTAGACCAGATCGTTGGATTAATACTGGAGATTCATTTATTACGAGAATTAATAAGTTCATCAAGGAAGCTCTATTTAAGAATGCTAAATTCGTTACTTTAAAACAATTACTAAAAGATATTAATAATAAAACTAAGAAAATTTAGGTGTCATTGAATCTATAGTATTTTTCATTCTTCTAATATTTATAAAAAAATTCAAAAGGTCCTTGAGGATGCTAAATATCTTTCTAGAATTTAATAAAAATTTGATACCTTTCTTTTTATATAATCTAATAAGTGTATCCTTCCATCCCCTGTTAAAATATGCATAATAATAGGCCTTAGATAAAAGTTCCTCTAATTTTTCTTTTGATAATTTGTTTAATCGGTTTACTGCTGTTGTAAAATTATATTTACTCCAATTTTGAGTCAACAAATAATCATTTTCAATCAGCATCTCTCTAAATTTTGTACCCGGTAATGGTGTCATTATTGAATATATAGGAAAATCTATTCCTAACTTTTTTACAATTTTTATCATAAGATCTATATCTTTCTCCTCCTCATCTAAACTTGAACCAATTAACAAGCTCCCAATTATTAATATATCATTTTCATGAAGGATATTTATAGCATCAACAATATCTCTAAATTGGACTTTTTTTTGAACATAATCTAAAGATTTTTGATTGAATGATTCAATACCAAGAAAGAATAACCAAAATCCTGCCTTAGACATCTTTTTGATAATATTTGGATTGTTTTTAATAACATCGATTCGACTTTGACAAATAAAATCTAATTTGATTTCTTCTTCGATAATTGTATCACAAATCTCCTCAACCCTTTTCATATTTGCAGTAAAATTATCATCTACTATCAAAACATTCTTATGATTGTTTTGACTCGAAATAATTTTTAACTCTTGAATAACCCGATTAGTACTTTTGGTTCTATATGTCCCTCGATAAAATAGATGTATATTACAGAAAGTACATTTATATGGGCAACCTCTTGAAGTTTCAATCGCGTCTAAAGGCATCTGGAATATTTGAAAATAAGTATTATTATTTCTCAAGTTTCTTGCTGGAAGTGGTAATTTATTCAAATCTTTGATTAAAGGACGATCTGGGTTATCAATAATATTCCCATTGTCTTTAAACGATATCCCTTTTATTTTTTCTAAACTTTTATTTTTAATTATTTCTCGAAAAGTAAGCTCTCCCTCTCCTCGCACGATTACATCTATGAAAGGGTATTTTAATATCTGGGAATGAGCAAAACTGGGGTGCCAACCTCCTAAAATGGTTACATATCCTAATTTTTTTGATTCTTGAGCAAGCTTTAAAGCAAAATCAATTCCTATTGTAAAACAACATGAAATTCCTATAATTTCTGGCTTAAAATCATCAATTTCTTTGACAATATCAGTAAGTGTTAAATTTCTGACTTTTCCATCTATAATTTTTACTTGTACTAAATCTATTATATTTGCCGCAATGGATTCTAATCCTAGAGTTGGGATAATAAATTTGTCAGTAATACTCTTAGTAATAAAATTTGGATTTACTAAGGCTACTTTTTGGATTTTTTTATCAATTAATTTCATTTATTACCCAATTTTCAGAGGTTGGAAAAACAGATTCTTACTTTTAATTTTATAAATATATATGCATATCTTAGTAAGTATATCAAAAGTGATTTTAATTATAAGATTTATTTTTCATTTTTTTATTAAATAAATTGAAATAATGTAGTTTTAATTTTAAGTATAAATTTACACATTTATTAGTTATTAATTCAAATTCAAATTTAGATTGATTTTTTGAAAATATCATTAATTTTTCCAAAACCACCAGAAAAAGGTACATTTTGCGGTACTGTTAAAGAAGCTGAGAGGTTTAACAAGGAGAAAATAGAATTTTATGGATTTCCACCTATGGGAATTTTATACCTCGGGACCTATTTAAGTGAAAACAATTTTAACGTATCCATACTTGATCAATTTGCTAGGGATCTATCAATTAGGGAAACTTTGAAATGGATAAAAGATGAAGATCCCGATATTTTAGGCTTTTCGACGATAACCACTGCAGGAACCGGAAAAACCTCAGCAGAAATTGCTAAAAAAGTAAAAGAAGAAATAAATCCAAACATCAGAATTATATTTGGAAATTATCATGCCACATTCAATGATATCAGAATATTAAATAAGTACCCATTTATTGATGCTTGTATAAGAGGAGAAGGGGAGAATACTTTATTAGAAATTGCTGAAAAAACTGAGAAAGGTACCGGTTTCGAAGATATAAGAGGTGTGACATATCGAAATAACAATAGAATTATTAGAAATAATGAAAGACCTCTAATTAAAAATATCGACATCCTTCCATTTCCAAACAGAAATTTATTAGGAAATGTAGAATACAAAAACAAGGTTGAAGGTCTTGATTTGTCTGTGGGAAAATTTACATCTGCTGCTTCATCAAGAGGTTGTGCTTTTAAATGTTCATTTTGTTCAAGCTCTATGTTTTGGGGCAATTGGCGTCCGAGGACTCCAGAAAATATATTACAGGAATTATCTATATTAGAAGAGCAGGGATATCAAAACTTACTTTGGGTTGATGATAATTTTACTATAAGCAAAAAAAGATTAATGCGATTATCATATTTACTAAAGAATGAAAAAATGGAATTAAATTGGATGGCGGAGGGAAGAGTTACACAAAGTTCAGTAGAATTATTAAATGCTATGAAACAAATGGGATGTAAAATTCTAAGTTATGGTGTTGAGAGTGGATCTCAAAGAATTTTAGATTGGTATAATAAACAGATTAGTCTAAATCAAGTTTATGATGCTTTAAAAAATACTAAAAAAGTAGGAATTGATACTGTTTTAGCTAATTTTATATTGGGTGCCCCAATTGAAACACGTGAAGAAATTATCAGTACATTGAATTTTTCACTAAGATTAGATATTGATTTTCCACAATTTCATATATTAGGCATAATACCTGGGAATTGGATTTGGGATCAAATGGTTAAAGAAAAAAGAATTAATCCAGAAGAATGTTGGGAAGTGGGTACTGCAGTACTTCCCATTCCTTTGAGTGAATTAATGTTACGAATAAGAGATACTCATAAGAAGTTTATGTTAAGACCCCGCTACATTTCTAGACAAATTCTTAAAACTTTGAAAAGTAAATATCGGTTAAAAGTGATTAGTCAAAACTTTAAAAATATAAAAAATTGGGATATATGGAATAGTTGGAAACCATTCTGGGGATAATCTTTATACATTATCTGGATTCCAAAATGATTTCACTCCATGAAAATTTTCAAAATTCTTTACATTTTGTGAAAGGATCTTCAATAAAGAGAAGAATTTATACGAACTTGTGGTACTTCTAAATATTGCTTTTACCATATATTTTGGATTCATAAAAAATTGTTTGAGCATTTTTAAAATTAAATTCGAAATTATTTCTGTGGGTACTCCTTCAGGATCGATATCCGATATATGAACTCCTTCTTCCCAATATTTATTCTCATCCAAAACATTTTTCTCAACCATCTCATCCCAAATATCGGTTCCAGGCATAGTTCCCAAGAGATTATAAACTGGAAAGTCAATATCTATTCCTTGAGCGAATTTCAATGTATTATAAATCTCCGAATAGGTCTCCCCTGGGGCACCAACGATGAATGAACCTAAAATGAATGGAATTTTTGCTTTACGAGTTTTTTTTACGGCTAAAACTGATTGGGAGGGAGTTATATTCTTCTTATAATAATCAAGAATTCTCTGATTAGCACTTTCTATCCCATAAAAAATTATTCTGCAGTTAGCTCTACGCATTTCCCTTAACATATCATCAGAAACTTGGTTTACTCTGCCCTCACATATCCAATCTAGATCAACTTTATGTTTCTGCATTAAACGACAAAGTTTTATCACTCTCTTCTTCGAAACTGTGAAGTTGTCATCAACAAAATTTAAGTATTTGTATCCCTCACTCTCTAAGAACAGAATTTCTTCCAATATGTTCTCTACTGAACGCGTTCTAAAGCCAACTGTTCTCTTTCCATAACAAAAAGTACAGTTATAGGGACATCCTCGAGAAGAAATCATAGATGTAAAACCTTCAGGTGCAAACTCTAAACCCCCAAAACTCCCTGTATATTCAATTCTTAAAGCTTTTCTGTCAGGAAAAGGTATTGCGTCGAGATCTTTGATCAGAGGGCGCTTTTCATTTCTCTTTATCTCACCATTCTCTCTATAAGTTAAACCTCTGATATCTTTTAATGATTTATTTTTTTCTAAAGCTTTAACTAATTCAAGAAATGTAAATTCTCCCTCATCCCTCACACAAATATCAATTTGAGGGTATTTTTTTAAAATCCTATAGTCATTATGATTTACATGCCTATTTCCAAACACTATTTTAATATTTGGGTTCCATTTCTTAACCTCAATTGAAGTTAAAGCAGCACTAATTCCTGATCCCGAGGCGGTTAAAGTGGAAAAACCTAAAATATCTGGGTTTTTGTTTTTGATCCATTTTACTATTTGTTGCAAATTGAACCCCATAGCAGCTTGGTCAATTAAATCAACTTGGTAATTTTCACTTTTTAATATCGAACTTAAATAACAAATTCCTAAAGGTGGATAAATATGGTCTGCATTTGCAACAATCCTCCCTTTCTCTAAAATCTCTCCAGGCCCAGGATTTACTAAAGCTACCTTAAAAGTCTACACAACTCAGATATTATTTGCAATGATACATTCGAAAAATTTTTAATCAAAAATCTTCTTTGAATATCTTTTAATTATTAAATTC
Source organism: Promethearchaeota archaeon (assembly GCA_048941185.1). Taxonomy (GTDB): domain Archaea; phylum Asgardarchaeota; class Lokiarchaeia; order Sigyniarchaeales; family SOKP01; genus Loki-b32. The sequence goes on along the minus strand of JBHLNW010000030.1, from coordinate 8,311 downwards.
TTAAATAATTTAACTTTAATCAAACAAATGTCTTTTCATTCTATGTTGTTAAAATTTAAAATTTTTATTATGTATTAAGTAACTTAATATTTTTAATCAGATTATAAAAGGATATTATGCTATTAGAAGGAAAGAATGTAATAGTTACTGGTTCGGGACGTGGTCTTGGAAAAGCATTAGCAATAGCATGTGCAAAGGAAGGTGCAAATATTGGATTAACAGCAAGGACCGTTGAAGAATTAAATGCAACCAGGAAAGAAATTGAGGATTTAGGAATAAATGTGAAAGTGGTTGTTAAAGCTGCTGACATTACTAACTTTCAACAAGTAATGGAAGCGTTTATGACATTTCATGAAGAGTTGGGTTTAATTAATGGAGTAATTGCGAATGCTGGTTATTCTCGAATGTGGGCAACCCATGAATTTATTAATGAGAAATTTAGTGAAATCTTAAATGTCAATGTGCTTGGAATTTTTTACACCTTTAAAGCAGCTTATCCATATTTAAAGAAAGATGATAAAAATTACAAAGCAAGATTCATCATAACTGGAAGTGAAGCATACCCAAATGCACCCCCAAGACTTACAGCTTATGTAGCATCCAAATATGCTGTTGTAGGCATGCAAAAAGCTATGGCTACTGAATATAAAAGAGAGAATATTAATTTTAATATGGTATTACCAACTCAAATAGATACGAGCCTTTTAAGAGGTAAGAAAGCTGGAGATGGTAATAAACCGCCCCATGTCCTAAATCCTTGGGATTTAAATGACTTCTATGTCTTTCTATTGTCTGATGACGCAAATAAAATTGATGATGCTCTCGTATTTACCTGGGACTTTTTTGAAATAAAAAAAATGTTAACAGAAGCACCATCAGGGAAAAAGGAGAGTTGGGAAGCTTTTAGGGATTATTTAAAAGAAAAAGATCCAAAAATTTATGAGAATGTGAAAAATCTTGGCAAATTTGTTAATTTTATTATTATCCGTACTCAATAACTATATTACAGGTTTAAAAACCTAATTTTATTTTTATCAATTTGATGTGATTTATTTGTATATTGATTGTCATGCCCACTTATTTTTTAGTCCTATACCGAAAGAAAGCATTGACAAGGATATCATAGGTGTCATCCCAATCCCTTCAATCGACTTTATAATTGAAATGATCTCTAAAGCAAAAGAAAAAGGAGTAAAAGAGATCATTGGAGTTATAAGTAATCCATTAGATTTTCCTAAATACCAAAAACAATTGAAATTCGAAAATATTATACATGTTATTGGTATTTCAAGAAATAATGCATTGGAAGACCATTCACAAATGATTTCATTATTGGAGAAGGAATTTGAAAAAAAAATACCTCATGGTATAGGTGAGATTGGATTAGATTACTCATATGGCTTTGCAAACTTAGATGAAAATGAGAAAAATTTATTCAAGAAAAAGCAGCAGGAATTATTTAAAAAACAAATAAAATTAGCAAAAGAAAATGATATACCCATTGTTGTCCATGCTGGTTATGAAACAGACAAAGATATCGTTAGAATTTTAAAACAAGAAAAAGCCGAAGATGTGGGTGGCCAGATTCATGGTTATATGTCAAAACAGGAGCTAGTTTCCGAATTACTTGATATGGGTTTCTATTTTTCTTTTGGGTACTTGCATACAAGGGAGGAGGAATTTAAACAAATAATTGAAATAACTCCCTTGGGACAATTACTTACCGAAACAGATTCTCCCTATCATTTAATGGAATCCCCTAAAAGGTTTATTCTTCCCGAAGATGTTGTTTCAATAACTAAAGAAATTGCGAATCTCAAAGAAATTAAACTCGAAATCTTTACAAATCAGATAAGAAAAAATGTGAAAAAACTTTTTAGATTTTAGATTAAAAAGAAGGAAGAGTCTTTTTGCATTTTTTTTATCATAGATTTTAAAATATCTAAATTTTTAAAAAAAAAATTTAATATAATTTCCAACGCTTATCTAATTTGAGATTAAAATACTTTTACAGAAAGATTTGCATGACTGAATATAATAAAATTGAACAAGAAAAAAAGGAATGGGAAAATTCTATTTCACTGAAAAAAGAAAGAAAACAAAGTTTTAGGAACTTATCTGAAATAGAAATTAAAAGATTATATACTCCTAATGATATAAAGGATTTTAATTATGCACTTGATTTAGGATTTCCGGGACAGTATCCATTCACGCGAGGAGCATATCCAAATATGTATCGCGGAAGATTATGGACCATGCGTCAGTTCGCAGGATTTGGGAATGCGGAACAAACAAATAAACGTTATAAGTTTTTGATTAACCATGGAAATACAGGATTAAGTGTAGCATTTAGTTTACATACTATTTATGGGATTGAGGCAACTGATCCAAGAGCTTTAGGAGAAATAGGAAAAGAGGGTGTGGCGATAGATTCTCTTGAAGATATGGAAACTTTATTTGACGGAATTGATCTTTCAAAAATAAGCACTTCTATGACTATAAATGGGCCTGCTTCAATACTATTAGCATTATATATTGTGACTGCTGAAAAACAAGGTCATACTCCAGAAGAATTGAGAGGTACTATTCAAAATGATATTTTAAAAGAATATATTGCTCAAAAATCTTGGATTTTTCCTCCTGAGCCTTCTATGCGAATCATTGTTGATACAATAGAATATTGTACAAAATATGTCCCTCAATGGTATACAATTAGCATTAGTGGATACCACATAAGAGAAGCCGGATCCACAGCAGTTCAAGAATTGGCATTTACATTAGTAGATGGATTTGCATATGTAGAAGCAGCACTCGCAAGGGGTCTAGATATTGATGATTTTGCACCTCGTTTATCTTTCTTCTTTAATTCTCATAATAATTTTTTTGAGGAAGTTTGCAAATATCGGGCTGCTAGACGGATATGGGCAAGACATATGAAGAATAGGTATGGAGCGAAAAATCCAGAATCAATGCGTTTACGATTTCACACTCAAACCGCTGGAGTTTCATTAACAGCACAAGAACCAGAAAATAATATAGCTAGAGTTACAATACAAGGTTTAGCTTCTGTACTTGGAGGAACTCAATCGTTACACACCAACTCATTTGATGAAGCTTTATGCCTTCCTACAGAAAATGCTGTAAGAATTGCTTTAAGAACACAACAGATAATTGCACATGAATCAGGGGTCACCGATACAGTAGATCCACTAGCAGGTTCTTATTATGTTGAGTGGCTAACCAACAAGATGGAAGAAGAAGCGGAAGATTATTTTCAAAAGATTGAAGAATTAGGAGGAGTTATTCCTGCGATAAAAGCTAACTTCTTTCAAAAGGAAATTGCTAATTCATCCTATAAATATCAACAGGAAATCGAGAATAGAGAGAGAACTATTGTAGCTGTAAATCAATTTGAGCAAAGAGAACCATGTTCAGTTCCTCTTTTGAAAATTGATGAAGAAATCGCAAAAGAACAAGTTAGAAAACTCAATAAATTAAAACAAGAACGGGATAATGATAAAGTTAGACAGAAACTCGAACGGTTAAAAGAAGCTGCAAGAGGAACCGAAAATCTATTGCCATTCATTATAGATGCAGTTAGAGAATATACTTCCATTGGAGAAATTATAAATGCATTGAAAGAGGTTTTTGGCACTTATCAAGAAGATTCAATCTTTTAAAATTTTATCTTAAAGCTTAGTCATATATCGTTAAATCAAGATAAGATGTCTTTATATTTCTAGATCTCATATGTTATGATTGATTATCTATCTTTTTCTCTATATCTCTTCAAATTTAATGATGAATTCAACTAAATCTTAAATTTATAATTCCGTTATTATTATTTTCTACATCATTTAATACAAATGACTTGTTTTTATGAAGGAAAAGTTCTTATTTTTTATTATAAGGATTAAGTATATTAACAATCAAAAATTTTCTTTCTAATTGATTTTAATATCAAAAAGAGTAAAAAATCAATAAAATAAATTAAGTAGAGTGATTGAAACGACAAGTAATAATGTAAATCGTGAATTTCGCCAATTTGGAGATAAAATGTTTTATATATTAATCTTCTTTCTTTTGAATTTCGTAATCCCTTTTATTCCCGGAATACTAATGTTAATCTATTCATTCAAAGCGCTTGGCGACATAAAAAAAGCTAATAAAGAACTAAAAAGCGATGATCTAGAGGATTTTCGATCATATTTTATAAGTTCATATGTTCTTGTATTTATTACAGGAACTCTAGTCATCATAGCAGGGATTTTAGCCGTTATTGCTTTTTGGCCTTATATAGAAACTCAAACATTCCCACCATTAGAAGTTTTGTTAGCGCTAGGACTCACACCAGGAATAATCTTTATTATTGGATTAGTGTTGTTATTAATAGCGGGTATATTTCGGTATTCGGCCTGGGGAAATTTAAATGAATTCTTTATAAAAAATTCGGCGATGTTTCCCGAAGAGATCGCAGAAGATGCGCGAAATGGTTCTAAAAACTTGAAAACTGCAAGTTTATGCATGTTATTAGGATTTTTAATAATAACCATACTATTAAGTATTATATATGAAATTATGGGATATGCAAAATTGTTAAAATTAAAGAACCTACCATATTCAAGCTCTCTGAAATCCTCCCAGACAGTAGAAACATCAAGTTCTAAATCTGAAAGTGCAATTAACTTCTGTTCACATTGTGGTGCCAAAAAAGAAGAAGGTGCGACATTTTGCTCTAGTTGTGGAGAACATTTTTAAATTCTCTTAATTTTCTATCAATTTTTTTTTTATTTTTATCAACTTCCACAAATAGATCGAAAATTGTTCAAAATCAAATTCAAAACAATATTAAATAATTTCATTTCTTTAAAATAAAAAGTTCATCGTCTGGTTTTCTAGAGGGAAGAAAATTTAATTTCATTCTAATATTTTAAACCAAATAATAATTATTTTATTTTAACAAATTGACTATAATATTAAAAGAAAATGAATAGAGAAAGAAAAATTAAAGTTCTCGTATGCAAGCCCGGGCTTGGCGAAGATTTTTGGTCTTCGGGCTTAACGGGCATGATAGGGGAGCTAAAGTTTTAGCAAGGGCACTAAGAGATGCAGGAATGGAAGTAATTTATACTGGGATACATCAAACGCCCGATGATGTTGTGAACACGGTTATACAAGAAGATCCTGATGCAGTGATGCTAAGTATGTTATCAGGATCTCATAATGCTTTGTGTCCTTTAATCATGGAAAAGTTAAAGGAAAATGGCATAAATGATGTGCTTGTGGCTGTCGGTGGTATTATACCAGATGAAGACAAAAAATATTTAGAAAAGTATGGATTAAAAGGATTTTATGGTCCTGGTACTGATTTAAAGACGATTGTAGAATTTGTAAAAAACAATTTGAAAAGATAATTAATAGAATGGATAATTCTGACTATATTTCTCAATTATTAGAGGGCAGTCCTAGGGCTGCTGCTAGGTTGATTACTTTTGTTGAGAACGATATTGAGGTTGCCGAACAAATAGTCAATTCAATCTATAAGCATACTGGTAATGCTTATATTCTTGGCATAACTGGTGCCCCAGGTACAGGTAAATCGACATTTATTTCAACCTTAACTAAATTTTATGTTGATCAAGGCAAAAAAGTGGGAATAATTTGTGTTGATCCAACTTCTCCGTTAACGGGTGGTGCTCTTTTAGGAGATAGAATTCGTATGAAACAAAATTTTTCAGTTCATAATGTCTTTATAAGAAGTATGGCTAATAGAGGGCAACTTGGAGGACTTGCCAGAGCTACAGAGGATGTAATAAAAATTCTTGATGCTTATGGATGCGATATAGTAATTGTTGAAACTGTTGGAGTTGGGCAATCTGAAGTTGATATTTTTAAATCTGCTCAAACTGTTGTAGTATTATTAGTTCCAGGTTTGGGAGATGATATTCAAGCAATAAAATCAGGCATCATGGAAATTACAGATATTTTTGTGGTAAATAAAATGGATTTGCCTGGAGCAGATAAAAAAATTGCTGAAATAGAACAAATGTTAGAATTCAGAAAAAATTATAAATATGATTCAAATGAATTCCATAAAAAATTTGCTAAAATTGAACTGTGGACACCAGAAATCACAAAAGTGAATTCTAAGACAGGAGATAATTTTAATATCCTTCTCAGTCTCATAAGTAAGCACAAGCAATTTCTTGAAGAATCAGGTGTGATTTCAAACTATAAGAAGAACAGAATAACAAATGAGACTCTACAGATTTTAAAGCATAAATTAACCCAAAAAGTTGAAGACTTGCTAAGTTCTGATAAAGAAATTGGAAAATATATTGAGCAAGCAATTCAAAAATCGTTAGACCCTTATACTATGGCAAATTTAATAATAAAAATGTTAGGACTTGATAAATAAGTTCAATACTATTTTTAATTATTATAATTATAAAGATAAAATGAAATGATTTTAATTGAATAATACTTCTGATTAGTATAATCATTAGATATACCCTAAATTAGAAGTATTAAGAATGAAAAGTATAAATCTTTCAAGTAAGACCATCTTATTTTACCGTATTATATTTGCAGGTTTAAGCTGGTTTACCTTAATAACGAGTGCAATTATTTATACAGTCTCTACGGGCTCTATCCTCGAATGGTTTAATAGTTTTAAAGCATTTACTATGCAAACAAACTTGCTAGTAACTATATGGTTCACTTTAGCGATATTATCTTATAATAATATAGAAATTCTTGATAAAATTACAAGTCCTCTCAAAGGTGCCTTTACTATGTATATTACTATAACTTTCGTGGTATTTGCAATTTTACTGAGCCCATTTTATCAACCTACAGGATACGCAGCATTTAGTAATATAGTTCTTCACTATATTACCCCTATCGCTTTCATTGTAGATTGGGTATTTACTGAAAATAAAATACGATATAGATGGAACTATTTAATATATTGGATTATATACCCGTTATGTTATATAATATTTATTATTATCCATGGTGCATTCACTGGTAGCTATTTATATTATTTTTTAGATATTAGTGAACTCGGTATTCCAATATTTTTTATATCCATCTCAATTTTATTAGCATTCGGGATAGGTTTAGCATGCCTATATATATTGATTAATAGAAAAAGGGTTCTAGTCTAATCAAAAACGATAATTTTACTTTTTTTATTTAAATTTTTGAGAAATAGACAATTTATTTCTTCCTAGGATCGACCCACTCTGAATATATTTCTATAATGGTTAAGTCTTTTGTTCTATGACATTTTTCACATTCTTCTTCTGTTAATTTTTTAAAAACAAAATCCCCAGGTTTGAATAAACGTGAAAAATCCTCATTACAGTTTCTACATTTAATTACGCTATGCTTTTTCTCAATAAATCTTTTTTTACGATCCCAATCGTCAGTCACGCTAGGTATAGAAGGCAGTTGTGGTTCTTCAGCCATTTTCTAATTCAACTCTTAAGTTTAAAATAGTTTTTTTAGACTTTTTTATTTTTTAATTTAAGAAGGAAATAAAAGTTATTAACCTTTTAGGTTAAATTCAATAAATTTCAAGGAATTTAATTATGAGCTTCTTCTATCTTTTTCTTTCTTATCTTTTTTCTTTTTGTCTTTTAACGCTTTTTCATCAGTCTCTTTTTTTTCAATCCGTTCCTCTTCAGATTCTGATTCTTCACTAGAAGTTGCGTCTCCCATTTCTTCTTTAACTTCTGGTTCTGGTTTAGGTTCTGGAGGTTTGGGTTTCCTCGAGATGATAACTTTAGTGTACCGGATGACTTCTTTACCATATTTAAATCCGTCTTGAACAATTTCTAATATTTGATTTTCTGGCACATCATCTTTTTCAATTGAAGTTAATGCTTCATGTAAGCTATAATCAAATGGATCATTTACTTCTGCTTGTATTGGTTCAGCTCCATATGATTTAAAAATGCTCATAAATTGGTTATAAAAGCCATTTAAAAGATTTTTATCCGTTTCATTTGAGGACTCAATCGCTTTTTTAAAGGAATCATATAAAGGAAGGAAGCTTTTTAAAACTGAGGCTGTGTATTCAATTCTTAAGTTCGAACGGTTCTTCTCCCATCTCTTTTGTGCATTTTCAAATTCTGCTTGTAGGTGTATAAATTTCTTTTTTGATTCATCTTTCTCATTTTGTAATTTTTTAACATTCTCTTTAAGATCTATTAATTTCTCTTCAAGTTCTTCTTTTTCTTTTATCAGATCCTCTTTTGAAAAATAATCTAATTCAAAATGCTCTTTTTCCTCTAATTTTTTTACT
>JBHLNW010000136.1:0-7763 GCA_048941185.1 Promethearchaeota archaeon | reverse complement strand
TTCTAAGCAATAATTATTGATAAAAATGTTTCCTTCACATTCCTTTTCTATAATGCATCTTTTATTTCCTATTAGAACATTATCTGAAATTATGTTATTATTACTTGAATCCAAATAAATTCCACCAATTCTGTTGTAATTTACTGTGTTTCCTGAAATAGAATTATTATTGCTATTATGTAATAATGCTCCGTATCCTCGGTTATTATTAAGGTTGTTTCCAGAAATATTATTCTTGCTACAAGCCCATGAACAAATCCCCTCCCAATTGTTGGAAGCATTGTTTTTTAAAATTTTATTATAATAACTGAGATATAAATTAATTCCAATATCATCATTGTAGTCCAAAGTATTCTCCCATATGATAACATAATCACTTTCACTTAAGGAAATACCGTGAACTTTGTGGTGTTTTGCTATGTTACCTGTGATATTTATATTACTACAATAATTTAATGAAATTCCAGTAGATCCATAAGAAATATTTAAATTTGAAACTGAAGAATTATGGCAATTATACAATATTACTTGTCCAGCATTTGTAAAATTTGATGAATTTAATTTTACTTTATTATTGTAGTAATAAACAGGTTTCTCGTTGACTAAATTTGTAGGATCTACATTTATACTATTTGATGATAAGTCTCCATATAAATCTAACCCACATTCTTTCATTTTATTATGTGAAATGGTGACATTTGTACTAATAAATACAGAAATTCCATATCGCCCCCAAAAAATGCTATTATTGAAGATAATATTATTATCACTAAAATATAAGAATATCCCGGAATCAATGCTATTGGTTCCAATATTTCCCGAAATTGAATTATTATTACAATAACTTAATCTAATCCCTACATAATTAGATGAACAACTATTATTCATTAATATGGAATTGTTAACATTATGCAACTTGATTCCGGCATCTTTCCCTTTTGGACCTGAATTATAGAGGGTGCAATTTACAATCTTAAAAAAAACATTGGAATTTTCAATTAATATGCAACTTCCTACTCCGTTGCCATCAATTACCAAATCTTCTATTACGTAAGGATCGGAATAAGTACCCTCACCTGTACATATTTCTGCTGTCTTAACAGTTGTCCAATTATTATCAATATGAATTTTTTCAGATATTTTTGATAAATCTAAATTTTTTTTCTCTAAATAAATCTTATCATGATATACTGACTTATTATCGCTATTTCCTGCAATAAAAATAAAATTAAAACTTACTGGAAACAGAATGAAAAGAGTAAAGATAGCTATGATATAAATAATTTTTTCCTTTACGAATTTTCTCATTATATTTCTATTACAGAAGAATAAACAATATTAGGTAAAATGATATGAATATTTTTAACTTTTTTGAGAAAATTCTATGGTGGTTTTCTATTATTTTTCATTTCGAAAACATTACATTATATAATTCAAAATAATAAATATCATGTTTTATTTCAATAATTAATTATATAAATTATATTTTAAATTAATTAAGTGGATAAATAAATGACAATTATAACAACAAAAAAGCCATTTGAGGAAGTTCTGACAGCAATAAAGGATACTAAAAGAATTGGTATTGTTTCATGCGGTTCTTGTGCAGCTATGTGTCAGACTGGTGGAGAAGAAGGCGCAAAAGAAATGGCAGAAAAATTAGAGAAAGAAGGATTCGAAATTAAACTTATTATCGTTCCTGAGGAAGTATGTGATAATAGAGTAATGATGAAAGACTTCAGAAAAATAGAAGAAGATTTACGAGATATTGATGCAATTTTGACTTTAAGTTGTGGTCTTGGAGTAGCAAGCATTACGAAGGTCCTTGAGAGAAAATATCCTCATATTCCCGTCTTTATTGGTACAAATACAGAATTCATGGGAATGACAGAAAGAATTGGACGGTTTTATATGAGATGTCGTGGGTGTGGTGATTGCCTATTAAATGAAACAGGAGGAATATGCCCAATAACAACTTGTGCAAAATCACTAATGAACGGACCATGTGGAGGTATGGTAAAGGGTAAATGTGAGGTTGGAAATTATGAGAAAGATTGTGGTTGGATATTAATCTTCAATCGGTTGAAAGAATTAGGAAGACTAGATTTATATACAAAGTTAAGAGATCCAGTAGACTGGAGTGAATCTGGTCACCAAAGAGAAGTAGTATGGAGGTAGTGTTTAAATGGCAGAAAAAAAGGTTTATTCAAAATTAGGACAAAAACTGGCAAATGGAGAATTTATTCTAACGGGAGAACTTGAACCTGAAAAAACATGCGATTTGTCTCATACAATTGAAGAAGCTAAAGAGATGGCACCATATGTTGTAGCAGCAAACGTCACTGACAGTCCTCTTGGAATAGTTACAATTAATAGTATGGCATCTTCCCATGTTATTCAAGAGGCTTCTGGATTAGAGTGTATTTGGCAATTAACAGTTCGAGATGTAAATAAATTAGGAATTGCAGGAATGATAATGGGAGGTCATGCCTTAGGATTGAGAAATATTCTTTCCCTTACAGGAGATCATCCATTTTTAGGTGATATGAAGGAATCCAAGCCTGTTTTTGATCTCGATTCTGCAACATTAGTTAAACTTGTTCGGGAAATGGTTGATAAAAAATCAATTAATGGTCATGAGATCGAAGATCCTCCAACTTTTCATGTGGGAGCTGCTGCAAATCCGAATGCTGATCCTATGGAAGCAGAAATTCTTAAAATAGGGAGGAAAGCTGAAGCAGGGACTGAATTCATACAAACTCAAGTTGTATATGACTTAGACAAAACAATTGAGTTTTTAACTGAACTCAAAAAGTATAAAGTTCCTGTTTTACTTGGAATTTTTCCAATGAAAAGTTATGGTATTGCTAAGGGTTTCGATATGTTTGTTCCTGGTGTAGATGTACCAAAAGATATTTTAGCTAAGTGGAAAAATATTAAAACTGAATTTAAGGATGATAAAAAAGAGCAGAATAGAATGTATGATCAAGCAAATTATGAGTTTTTTAAGCCTTTTATTTCAGAGCTCAAAAAAAAGGGATTGTTGGCGGGTGTACATTGTATGGCGGTTCACTATCCCCGTATTTTTCCTAAATTGGTTGAAGTAATTAATGCTTAAATTATTTGTATATAAATATTTTATTTTTTTATCTTTTCCTTTTATATATATTAGGTATTCGGAAAATAATATAAGTGTTGGAGTAATATTGAAGACATTAATTGTCAAATGAATAAAGCAACAATTAGAGGGTACCAAGTATCATGTCAAAAGAAACTCTAGACTTTATTAAGAGTCATCTAGGGTATACAGACGAAGAAATGAAAATATTTCTGGATAATCCAAGGAATCTTGAAGTTCTTAAGAGATCTCCTAAATTAATGAATAAGACAATTGTAATAGAAGTGGTTGAGTCTCATGGTTGTAATAGTCAGCATATGGTTGGAGATAAATTCTATTTTGATGGTTTTGGGAATTTGTTAACTAAACTATGCCCAAAAAGAATCTGTATATCAGCATTGGGTGCTGCTGAAAACTTAATCCATGCTGTAGGCGCATTAATGTATGCTGGTCAAGATCCAAATGAAATATTATTTAATAGAGTAGGGTGTCCAGATATAGGTTTAAAATGTGGTGGTTGGGGCAACATTGTTATGGAAATTAAAGTAATAGACCGAAAAAAGGACTAAATAAATAATCATTATATTTTTTTTATTTCATTTATCTGGTTATATAATTTTTTTCGTTAGGGAACCTAAAATTACAGAGTTTTCATTTTCACAAAATAGTATATATATAAGTCTATCCTCAAATTACATACCATTTAAGAAATTCAATGGTAGTTAAAAATGGATTTAAGTGATTTAAAAATAGGAATTGAGAATTCATATATACCTCCTTTTGAAAATAATATTAGATTAACTAAAAATTTTGAAAAATATGGCTTTGATTCTCTGTGGTTTCCGGATCATATAATGAGTTGGTTTCCTGATGCTATTTGGACTCCCGAACTAGTAAATCTCTCAACTTTTATGAAAAGGCCTCATGATGTCTATAATGTGTTTCCTACAATGGCGATTGCAGCTAATAGTACTAAAAAGGTATTTTTAGGTACATCAGTTACAGAGACTTTTCGACATCCACCTTCAGTGTTAGCACATGTGATATTAACTTTAGATCATATATCAAAAGGAAGGATAATTCTTGGAATAGGTGCAGGTGAGGGAGAGAACATTGTACCCTATGGGATCAAATGGGAAAAGCCTGTGAGTCGTTTAGAGGAAGCGATTAAAATTATCAAACTTTTATGGAAAGAAGATAAAAAAGTAGATTTTAATGGAAAATTTTGGAAATTAAAGGATGCAGTTTTATCTTTAAAACCATATAAGAAGAAGAAAGCACCTCCTATATGGATAGGTGCCTTTAGGCCTAAAATGCTTGAATTAACGGGTAAATTAGGGGATGGATGGCTCCCTTTTAATACTCCACTTGAAAAATATAAGGAAGGTATTGAAAAAGTTCAATTATCAGCAAAAAATGAAGGCCGTAATTTGGATGAGATTACTCCTGCTGTTGAATTATGTTCAATCATCGACGAAAAACGCGAAGAATGTGATAGGATGGCTGAGAGTCCTCTAGTAAAAAATCAACTACTAGGCTATTCAGATGATTACTTTAAAGAATATGGTATTCCACATCCTTTTGGTGATGGCTTTTATGGTGCTTTAAATTATTATCCAACATGTTATGATAAACAAACACTATTAAAAGCCTTCCAGGAAATTCCCACACAAATGGTTGAAGATACTTTTTTAGTAGGCACACCTGATGAAGTTATTAGCAAAATGGAAAAATACGCGAAAATTGGGGCTAAGCATATAGTACTCTTTAACACTGTACCTTGGTGTGATATAACCAAGTTAAATACTTCAATTATTAGTATCAAAAAAGTTTTAGACTATTTTAAGGAAGATTCAGCTGAAGAATTCAAAGAAATTGAAGCATAAAGTAATTTTACAATAAAACTTTGTTTTTTTTATAATATGTGATTTAAGTCTATTTTTAACCAAAAGAAATACCACCAGGTTTAGTTAATAGGCTCCAATCTTCCCAAGCATAGCTAGTATCGATCATAGTTGGTGAATTACAAACACAACATTTTTCTGTATCTTTTAAATATTGTTTGAATCGTGGTAAATTCATGGCTTCTTTAACTGAAATATTACGTAGATTTGCAATTGGTTTATCCAATTGAAGACAATCTTCAATATCCCCATTCGAATTAACAAACATAAATACTTTTCTCGCATGACATCGATATGATTTCTTTCCTCCAATAAAATGTTTTAGATACATTTCCGAATTTAAAATATGAGAACCATTTCTTTTTGCTGTTAAAATTTTTGAAAAGGCATCGCTTATTTCTTGATCTGTTGCGGAGAGTTCCCCTTTTTCATCAATATCCCCATTTGAATAATGACGTATAGTATTTATTACATTAAATGCTATCGGAACCTCATTTTCATCACCAAGAGCAATCATTTCATCAATGCGATGAATATTATACTTACTTATAGAAAAACTGAATTGTAAAGAAATCAGAGGATAATCCTTTTTAATTATCTCAATCGATTCCATAATTTTATCATATAATCCAGGTAATGATCTGATGTTATCATGTTCTTCTCGTACAGGAGAATCAAGGGATATAAGAATAAGGTCAAGATCATCCCCAAACTCAGAAATTCGTTTAGGAATAAGAAAACCATTTGTTACTATTCCTATAAATGCAAAACCGGCTTCTTTTTTAGCAAATTTTATAATATCTACAATGTCCTTACGTAGTGTAGGTTCACCACCCCAAAGAATTGATATTAGAAATCCTTCTTCTTTAGCTTCTAGATAAATACGCTTTATTTCTTCTAAAGATAATTCGTTCTTAACTGAATTATCCTTCCAAAAACAAGACTCGCAATCACAATTACATCGTAATGTTGTAAGGAAGTGAAATATGAATGGTTTACCTCCAAGATCCTTTGCATTTTTTGTTGCTAAAGCTAATCTGGCAATTAATTTACTTTTTCTACGTTTTATCTCTTTAATTGATAGGTTTTGTTCCATAAAGAGTAATTAATTTATAGTTCTTTTTATCTATTACGACAACTGCTGATTTTTGATTTTGGAATTCATAATTCGAAAATTGATTTTCATGTTATGAATTCAATGATCTCTAAACCATCATGCACGTCTGTGACATAAGCAATATTATCGATAACTTCTACATCATTCGCATGACCTCCATAGAAAAATTGAGCAATCTTAGTAAGATTTGAAAGATTCCTACCATTGATGATCATAAAACTTTTAATTTGCTTTATTCAATAAAAGGAAATAATTAATGAAGGTTTAAAATGCACTTTTGAAACATTACAGGTTCATAAGAATTCAAGAATAATAGAGTATTTTTCCATTTTTATACAATCTTTTTACTTCATTTCGTGCTTCAAGATAAAACAGATGCCCTAAAACTTCGCTTAAAGCCATATATGAATTCATCTCATCTAAATCTTCTCCAAAATGGATTTGAGAAATTCTATAGGCACTTAAAGGATTATTTTTAATTACATTTGAAATCTCCTTTAATCTGTTTTTGTGATGATCTTTAATTTGTAAAATTCGTTCATGTGGGTTAAAAATAATTTCTTGGTGTGCTGGGAAAATGATCTTGGGATTTAGATCATCAATTTTATCTAATGAAGCCAAATAATGTTTTAAAATATTATTAAAATCATAATCTTTATATTTTTCAGCCATATATTTTGGAACTACAAAATTTCCAATGTGTGGTGTAATATGGCTTAATATGTGATCCCCAGAAAAGAGATACTTTTCCTTTTTATTAAACACACATATATGTCCAAAACTATGTCCCGGAGTCCATATTATTTCTAATCTATCTAATATTAAATCTCCATCATGGACAATAATATCAGGTTTTTGGTACTGTAAAAATTTTGGCCAGAAAGTAAAGAACTGAACAACTTTTTTTCCTTGTTCTTCGCTAATTCCATATTTGATCAATTGATTTGCAAGTAATCTGGCTTCTTGTTTTAAATCATTGAGATTTTCATTATCAGTTTCCCATTTTAGTAGGTCATGAGTTATATCATGCATAACAATTTTGAGATTTGGATTTTTTTGTTTGAGAAGTCGAATTAACCCTATATGATCGGTGTGTAGATGAGTGATTATGCAATAATCAATATCTTGAATAGAAATGTTTGATTTTTCAAAAGCTAGGAATAGTTTTTTCTTCCAATTTCCCATATTTAAGCCAGAGTCAATAAGGATATTATTACCATTTACCTTAAAGAGATAAAGACAAACAAATTTAACTGCAAAAGGAACATCTATTTTAATCTGGTAGATCCCTTTTATTTCATTCACTGAAATTTTAGAACTCGACAATTTTAACCTTTTTAATATTCTTACTTTATTAGATAAAAGTTTGAGAATTTTTGTACTTTCTTATCTCGATATTAAGATTCGAACTGAAAAAAAAATTAAAGATTATAAACTTGGGAAAAATAGTAATCCATAATCTTTTTTTTTATATAATTTTTCAGAACTCAATGTCGGAAATGAATGATTTAATTAGACTCTCGAAAAAACATATAAAACGAGCATCCAAGGTATTATCTAGGGCTTTTCAAAATGATCCTGTACTTCGTTGGCAAATTTCTGAAGCAAATGAAAGACTAACAAA
>JBHLNW010000003.1:0-111589 GCA_048941185.1 Promethearchaeota archaeon | reverse complement strand
CAGGAATAACTTTTTCTCCTCCTGGAACGGGAGTCATTCCATCATGTTTGTGTTATGGAATGTTTGATCTTGGAATGCTAGGTGGAACTGGAGCAGAATTTTTAAATGGAATGGAAGTTGTGTTAGGTTCTGGCGAATTAATAAAGGTAGGATCGTGTAGTCTCTCAAATCATTGGTATGGACGACAGCCATTACCTGATCTAGCGGGATTGTTTATCGGGTGGGAAGGGTCAACAGGAATAGTTACAAAAGCATCTATTAAACTATGGCCAAAATTACCTTATAGAACTGATTACCTGCCTATTGGCTCCAAAATTGAAAATGGAGTCCCAATGATGCTTAAACTGTCAAAAGCGGGTTTAGGAATCTGTGATCTTGTTTTTCTTAATATGGGTTGGACACAAGCTATGCAAGGTTTTTCTGAAAAGAATGTAGCTTTGGATGCAGCCGCTTTAGGTCTTCCAGATTTCTTAGGCCTTATAACAACTCAAGCATTTACAGAAGACCAACATAAAGCACAATGTAAAGCTATCGAATCTATTTGTAGAGAATACAAAATAGATCCTTTACCTTCTGATATTCAATTAAAAACCTTTCCAAAAGATATGAGAGGTATATTTATTGATTTAACTCCTGCTACTGGAGGTCAAACTCCATTTCAGGGATGGGGTTGTTGGAATTTTGCTCGAGGCGGGGGTGGTGAATGGATTGGTTCCTATTGTTCTACACGTGATATCATAAAATATTACAATTTATCAAGAGAAGTCTGTCTTAAACATGGTAAACCACCACAATTTTATAGCAGAATTCTGTTTGGAGGTCATTATTGTGTTGCTCGAAGTAATGTATGTTTCAATAAAAATGATCCGGAGGATATTAAAAAAGCAAGATTAGTATTAAAAGGAATTCATGATGCAGTCCAACAGTTAGATGGCGTTGTAATGTATAAAGCCCCTTTATGGGTAGTAGAATATTATAAAAATAAAACTCATCCTGCTACAACTAAATTGATTGCAAAACTTAAAAATCTTCTCGATCCTAATGGAATAATGAATCCCGGTCATGGAATTGGGGGTGAATGATATGGAAAAAGAAAAAAACTTGAAATACATCAATGGAACAGGAATAACTGAATTAGATATTTTTGCCGATCGCCTTTCACTAGAAAGAAATAAAACTTTAGATTATTATAAAGATATTTTTTATCAATGCGGAAAATGTGGAACCTGTAGGACTGGTTTTCAAGAAGAAGGTTGGTATCATGTTTGCCCATCTGGAGAATATGGAAAATTCGAAGCCTACTATTTAGGAGGGAAGAATTTACTTTCATGGGCAGTTTCATCAGATCGTTTGAAATGGACCGAAAATCTTTCAAAAATATTTTATCAATGTTCGCTATGCCTAGCTTGCACTCAACAATGCCAAATCCCTGAAATCCATCATTATGCTGGAGAATGGCTAATGGCAATGCGAGAAGAAGCTGTTCAAAAAGGTTTAGGCCCAATGCCAGAGCAAATTAGATATTCAGAACACATTGCATCAGAATATAATCCTTATATGGAAATACATAAAGATCGCACAAATTGGTTGTCATCAAATATTAAACAAAATCAAAATGCAAAATTAGCTTATTTTGTAGGCTGTACTACCAGTTATAGAGAGCAAAATATAGCTAAGGCAACCGCTGAAATACTAAATTCACTTCAAATTGATTTTAGAATCCTAAAAGATGAGCATTGCTGTGGCTCTCCTGTATATATGACTGGTCAAGCAGATCGAGCAAAAAAGATTGCTGAAAGTAATGTAGAGATTTTTAAAAAAGAGGGGATAGAAAGGATTATTACTTCTTGTGCTGGTTGCTATCGAACCTTGAAAGAAACGTATCCTAAAAAATTTGGACTGGATCATGGTATTGAAATACTTCATTTACCCGAATTTTTATTAGAGAAATTAAATGATAATAAGATAAAATTTAATAATAATTTAAACATGAAAATAACTTACCACGATCCTTGCCATATAGGTCGCCATATGGGAGTCTATGAACCTCCAAGAGAAGTATTGAAAAATATTCCAGGTATTGAATTGATAGAAATGCCAAGAAACCGACAAAATGCTTGGTGTTGCGGTTCAGGGGGAGGTGTGAGATCTGCTTTTAAAGATTTATCTAATTTTGCTGCGAATGAAAGAATTGAAGAAGCAAAAGAGAGTTCTGCTGAAGCACTTGTATCTTGCTGTCCATTCTGTCTAAATCAGTTCAAGATGACTATTAAAAACAATGACATCAAAACTTATGATCTTTCAGAATTAGTGTATGAAGCAATTAAGAGTTAAAACTATTAATCTTCTTTTTTTATTATTTTTATAGAACTATAATTGAAATTATATGAAAATCAATTTATTCTTAGAATTTCTTAATAAATTACGAAACTTTATAACCTCTGAATCTGATAAAGGGAAAAATATAATTATTTATGAAAAAACTTCAGATCCTCTTGAATTTTTTGAACATTCGCAAATCAAAGTCGAAGTGGACAAACACAAAGATATAATTCTTGAAGAAGAAACTTCACTTGAGTTAGGAGGTATCAAAAGAAAATCCTTTTCTTTAGTTTATCCCTTCTTAAATCGAGATTTCATTAATCATATAAAGAACGGAAGAATTACCTTAATCGGATTAGAAAGTAAGGATTTATTGGATTTGTCCACAGATTTTGGTATGATAATCCTAATTGGAGTTAGAAATATTAATGAAAAAAATCTAGAATCTTTACGACATTTTAATTTATTATCTAATGGTATTGAAGGATTTTTAATAAGAACTATTCCAAGAAAATTTTGGTGTCGAATAAGCGAGAATATAAGACCATGTTTTTCATTTGAATTTTTAGGAAATGCTATTATTTATCTATATAAGCAAAGATTTGAAGACTTAATCGAATCCATGGAGATTATATTTATAAATTCCTATACTGATGTAATTGATGAAATTATAGAAATTTCTTCTAAAATTACCATTTCTCGAAATAAAAAATGGGTTAAGAAAATTGAAGAATGGAAAAAAAGAATCGATTGTGAATACGATTGGGGTTGCGAGATTTGTCCATATAAAGAAGAATGTTATGGAATTAAAAGAGTTTTAGTTGAAAGAGAAAAATTTGAAAAATAATGCAAAAAAATTATTGGTACACTTGAGATGAAAGATAAAAATCATTTTGAAAAGCCATTAACAATTTCAGTTGTAGGAAAGGGAGGATCTGGTAAGACAGTTATAACAGCTCTTTTAGCAAAAGTTATTTCAAAGTCATATAAATTTAAAATGTTATTGATTGATGCGGACCCAACACATCCACACTTGAGTCATATGGTAAATTTAATCCCTGAAAAAAGCCTTGAGAGATTAAGGGTGGATGTTATTGATGAAATTTTAACAAAAGCAACAGATTTTGAAAAAGTAGCAGAAGACATTGATTTTGAAGTGTATAACGCTATTGCTGAAAATAAAGACTTTAGTTTATTTTCAATAGGTCAGCCTGAAGGACCTGGATGCTTTTGTCCTTCAAATACACTGTTACGAAAAGTAATTAGTTCTATTTCTAAAGATTTTGATGTAGTTTTAATTGATTGTGAGGCAGGATTAGAACAAATCAATAGAATGGTAATAGAAACTGTTGATATCCTTCTAATTGTTTCAGATATTTCAATAAGGAGCATTGAGACTGCTGCTGCTATACGCGAAAGTGCAAAAAAATTTACAAAATATAAAGAATTAGGTATAGTTTTGAATAGAGCTAAAGGTAATACCAATTCGATTAAAAAGAAACTTAAAGATCTAAATTTGCCTTTATGGGTAGAAATTCCTGAAGATGAGATAATAACAGATTTTGAGTTAAAAGGTAAACCAATAATATCCATTAATGAAAAATCAAAAAGTATGATTGTTATAAATAAGTTAGTTGAGCAGATTTTTGATATGAATATAATTAAATAAAATTAAAAGAATACTATAATTTTAGAGTTTTTATCTTCCATGGTTTTATATGAATATTATTGGATTCCAATGATTATAATACTTCATAATTAAAGTTGTGCTCTATCACTTAACTTTTTATTAATTTTCCACTTAATTTAATAATTCTTTCATTCCTATTGGGATTAAAAAACCTTTTTAATCTTACAAAAAGAGAATAAATCTTTTGAATAAAGTATTTATCAGATTTCTGTAAGAAATTTCATAACAATATCATTAAATTTTTTAGGTTTTTCCATTGTAACGGCATGTCTGGCATCTTTAATTTCTATAAACTTAGCATTAGGAATTAATTGTGTATATTCTTCTTTAATAGACGATGGAGCATAATCTTCATCAGATCCAATTACCAGCGTAGGAAATTTGATCTTATTTAGTTGATCTCGAACACTCCATCCTTTTAATGCATACATAGCACTAAGATAGGCTTTTTTATCATTTTCTGCCCATCGTTCTATCATTTTTTTCCGTAAATCCTCTTGTTCAGGTTTTATAAATAATCTAGGAGCAAGAACTTCTCCCATTTTTTTCATTCCTACTAATTTTACAATAAAAGTTCGTTTAAAAACTTCAAGCTTCATCTTGAATGAATCTACACGCACTTCTATACTAGCATTTACGATTACAAGACTTTTTACTAATTCTGGATAATCTACAGCAAATTGAAAAGCAATACTTCCTCCCAAAGAGATTCCTAAAATGTGTGTCTTTTGTACCCCTAAATCTCTTAGTAATTCTGCGATATCTTCACCGAACATTTTCATACTATAAGGACCTTTAGGTTTATCTGTTTTACCATGACCTCTAAGATCAAGAGTAATAACTTGAAATCTTTGAGAAAAAGCAGGAACTTGTTCTTCCCAATCACGCGTACTAGATCCTAGGCCATGAATCAGCAGTAAGGGGTCTCCCTCTCCAGTTATCTCATAATAAATCTCAATATCTCTAACCTTTACTTTTGGCATAATCATATCCCTAAATAAATTCTTGATTAATATTGAAACAATATGAAAACATTTAAAATGTTCGAAAAGTGCACCTTAATTCTTTTTAATGGGGATCTTATAAATTTAATATTAAAAGATTTTAGATATAAAATGAATTCAAAGAAAAGTAATTCAAAAAGACTTCTTCTTACTACTATTATATTTTTTATAGTTTTGTCAAACAATAGTAATGTAGTTGCTAATTCAATTATATATCCGCAAAAGATCGGGCAATTCGAAACATTAAATGCTTGGGATGTGGTTGTAATCGATGATATAGCCTATATCGGCGGAACTGAAGAAGGGCTGCAAATCATTGATGTTTCTGACCCTCGCAATCCAACTGAGTTGGGGCATCTTGATCTTGGAGTAACTCACAGCATCGATGTTCTTAATGGAGTTGCTTATTTAGCAAATTATTTTAGTGGTCTGCAAATAGTTAATGTATCAAATCCTTTAAAACCTATCAAGATAAGCGAGTTCTATAATGGAGTACATGTTTCTGATGTTTCCATTGTTGGAGATCTTGTTTATTTAGTAAGTTTAGAAAATGGACTTGAAATTATTAACTGCAGTGATATTAGAAATCCAACTAAGATAAGTGAATATAATGATGGGGGATCGCCTAACACGGTCTTTATTAAAGGAGACTTAGCATATATAGCAGAATACCATGCAGGTCTAGAAATAATCAACATCTCAGATCCATTTAATCCCTCCGAAATCGGTGGGTGTTTTAATGGGGAAGGTGCTTACAGTGTTAAGGTTATAGATAATATTGCTTACTTATCTTATAGTTCAAATGGTTTAGAGATTTTGAATGTTAGTGATCCTAGCCTTCCGACTACTTTAGGATCATTTAACAATGGAGGTATTGTATACTTTGCTTATATTTTAGATGATATAGCTTTTCTATCTGATGATGCTGATGGACTTGAACTCGTTAATATTAGTGATCCTACTAGTCCTTGGAAGATAAGCGGCTTTAATGATGGAGGACACACGAGAAATTTGTTTGTTGCTAATAACCTTGTGTTTTTAACTGATTTAGACCATGGATTAGAAATCCTCGAACTTTCACATATTCCACCAAGTTATAATCATAATTTTATAATAGTGATAGTACTAGTTGTTATTTTGGCAAGTATAATAACGATTATTATCATTCTTATATATAAATACAAAGAATAGCAGATACACGCATTTAAATAAGTTTTAGAGACTTATGTGGATTTTATGGAAAAAAAACAATAGTTTTTTCCACTTATTAAAAGATTTTTACAATATCTGATATACTCACCCTGACTAAGTCAAAGTTTAGACAGCCTTAGCTTCATTTTTTCTTGAAATTGTTCCATAAGTGGACCTTAAACCTTTAAAAATAGAATATTCTCTTATTCAATAAATAAAATCACCAATTTACGTGAAAATGAATGAAAATTAATAAAAATACCTTTTATAATAAAGCAAGATCAATTGCTATTAACGTTTCTTCTTTTCTAATTCCATTTTTTCAATATGTACCATGCACCGGAGTTTGGTTTGGGATAATGAGTGTACCATTCATAGCTTATTTATCGTTATTTTTTCAAAATCCAGGAATTTTGTCATTTGATCTTAACTTCTTAATCAGAACTCATGAAATCTATATAGTATTATTTGGATTTATCCTCTTCATATATTCTTTAATATATCAAATGACGCATAGAAAACAACTACTCCGGTCAGGACCATATAAGTACATTAGACATCCTCAATATCTTGCATTTATTATTATGACTTTTGGTATGACTTTAATAGCTTTTCAGACAAGTCCTATTTTCAATTTCAATTTAGGTTATCTCAATGGTTATACTATATTACTATACATATGGGTTGGTGAAGTATTTGCCTATGTAGTTTTAGCAAAGATTGAAGAAACTGCATTAAAAGCTAAATATGGTAAAAATTTCTTAGAATATGTAAATGATGTGGCTTTCATGATTCCATTCTTGAAATTAAAAAGAAATAAATTAGAAAATGAATAAATCATATTTGTATAAAAGGATTAAAGAGTGAAATGAAATATAAAGGATTAAATCGCTTCCTAATATTGAAATTTGGGATACTTATTCTATCTCTTACTTTATTATCTACAGTTTTAATACTGCTAATTTTATCGTATGAACAAGTTTTTGCTCCTATTGAATTCATCAGTTTTTCAATAATTCTAATATCTATTTTGATTGCGGGAATTTTATCAATATCCATTTTTGAACTAATTACAATAAAGGAATACAAAGGATACTTTATAAAAAGAAGACATCTCAAAAAGGGAAAATCATATTTAACACTCTCAGATATATTTGAAAATGAAAATCGAATAAATATATTAACTCAAATCCTAAATAATCCAGGAATCCATCAAAATGAATTGCTTAGAAGTTGCGATTTACAAAAAGGTCAATTGCAGTGGCATTTAGACGTTTTATTAAAGTATCACATCATAAAAAAAGAAAAACATGGGCAATATACCTTGTATTTTCCTGTAACAGCTTCATTGGAATCCATTGAAAGCTTTAAAAGTCTACCTACGAAATCCGAAACTACTTCAACAATTTTAGAAATAATTCAGAAAAATCCAGGAATATCATCATCTGATATTGCTAGAAAGATCAATCTTGCTCGAAACACTGTAAAATATCATATTGATAAATTATCAGAGAAAGATTTAATTCTTATTAAACAAAATGGTCGAAAAACAGAGTTGTACTTTAAAACAAATCAATCTAATAATTCTCTAATTCAATATTAAAAATTTTTTTTGAAATTTTAGTTAAACTAAAGAAAAAATAGAGTAAAATATTATTTTAGGTTTTTAGTTTTCTTTTTCTTATTATAATATATGTCGTAATTATTCCTATACCAGTTATAGAAGATATTAATACTACAGTTATAGTAAGCTCAAAAGGAAATGGTGCACCATCCATTTTACTTATTATTGAAAAATCTTCAGACGTATCATTTACATTGGGATTATTCGAATCTCGAATTATAATACAATAATTATTATAATGAGATAAACTGTCTGGAATTACCCATGAATAAGAACCATCATTACTAATTGAAGAAACTATAGGTAATAACGTAGAATTATACCCTAGCAAAATATCTATATTCTCTATATCACCTGTATAATTCCAGCTGATCTCATATGTATCACCCATTTCCCAAACTGAACTTGAGTTTGGTGTAATTATAGAAATACTTGGTGGAGTAAAATCTATAATTGAAAAGGTCGAAGACCAGTCATAAATATAATCTGCTCCTTTCTCATTAATTATTATGTGGTAATTATCACCTTCATCAAGTGTATCAGGAACTGTCCACATATAAGTACCATCATTCTCTGTTGATGAATTCAAAGTAATAATCGTTGCACTAAATTCTAAACTTATTTTTACATAACTTATTGTACCAGTTGTTTCCCATGTTATCTCATATGTTTTTGTTTTCTCCCAAACTGAACTGGAATTAGGTTTTGTAACTGTTATAGAATGATCATTTGTAATAGTAAAGAATGCTGAAGTATCAAAAGGAGTACAGTTTAAGGAGTTATATATACCTATATAATAATCATTCCTTGTTTCTAGAGTAATTGGCACGTTCCAGTTAAAAGTACCAGAATTGGGAATTTGACTAGCTATAGTTAGGAGATAACCTTGATTATCATCATATAATTCTATGGTAACATTTCCAAAATCTCCAAACCATTCCCAATTGATATCATAAGAATTTCCTATATAAAAGTTCGAAGATGTTCTTGGATTAACTAGAGTAATAGAATTATCTGGATCCTCATTGTTAATAATATCAAATTCATCCGAAATATCATAAATACTTGGGTTTGAAGAGTCAGATATTCTTATTGTAAAATCAATTCCCCCAGTAATTTGAATTGGAATATTCCAAGTAAAAAAATCAACATTAGCTAAATTTAAAGTGATGTTATATACTTGACCAAATCTATTAAATAATTCAATATTAACATTTAAAATATTGCCTAATGAAACCCAAATAATATTATGTGGTATTGAAGTATCCCATTCTGTAAAATCATCTGGTGTATAGATCTTTATTAAAGGATCATTATCATTCTCAATTATAAATATATCAGAGATATCATAAATATTTGGATTACTCGCATCGTAAATGGTAATTTCATAATCATCACCACTTGCTATTGAGTTGGAGATAGCCCATAGATAAGAACCATCATTCTCAGTACTACTATTTATAGTAGTTTCGGAACCTCCATTTTTGCGATAAGTAATTCTAACATTTCCTATTCCTCCCGAAGAGTGCCAACCAATCTCATATTGGTTTCCTGCTATCCACTTCGATCTCGATATTGGATTTGAAATTGCAATTTTTTCAGTAACACTTTTTGTATTGATTATCCAAAATTCCTCAGTTGATTCAAATGGATATGTAGTTTCATTATTCCTAATAGTTATATAATATTCGTCGGTATTTAGCGAATTAGGTACCGTCCATGTATATGAACCATCATTATCAGTGTCTTCTACTATATAATCAATAAATAAAGGAAATAACCATAAACTAATATCGACATAATCGAAATCTGACGATGCTTCCCACTTAATCTCGTAAGTACTTGCATTTTCCCAAACTGTAGAAGCATTTGGAGTTATGATATTCAGATAATCCATAGAAATTGATGGATTAATAATTTCAAATCTTTCAGAATAATCTGTTGGCGTTAAATCACTTGCATCTTTTATGACAATCTGATAATCATCTCCAGATCCAACATCACTAGGAACTATCCATGGATAAGAACCATTATTTGCAATTCCATCTGCTATTATTTTTTCACGATGATATTGATCCCATAATTCAATTCTAATTGTACTTATTAGGCTAGAAGCAGTCCATTTGATATCGTATTTTGAGTTTATATTCCAAATAGTTGAAGAATCTGGTTTAATTACATTGATTACTTCAAATAAATTACCAGCTATAATAGAAATACTTAAGTTGTAGGAATTTGGATCATCAATATAAAATACTCTTATATAAAAGTTCGAACTTGATGAAGTGGTATAACTTACACTCTCGATATCATTTGATGAATAAGATTCATTGATACGAGAAGGAGCGGCATCATATAGCTCCAAATCCAAATTACCAGCGCTATTGTTAAAATATATATCTACATTTAGTTTATACCCTGCCTTGACTTGTATTCTAAAATAATCATTATCATAACATTCTAAATTTTCATAAAACCCTTCATTTATATGTATGGCATCATCAATTTGATTATTTCCTTCATATGTATCATCACTTATATGTAAGTTTTTTTCCATGTAAAAATTATTGCCTACGTTTAAAGAAGAATAACTTAATACTATGAATATTATAATAATTACAAAAATCACTGTTTTACGCTTATTTCTTCTCATTAGTTTTCTCCCTTTTAAATTAGATTTTATATATATAAAGATAAGCTTGATTTTAAATATTTAGGTTAAAAAATTTCCTTTCTTACATCATGCTTTTAAAAAAAATTAAGATTTAATTAATTAAATTAGATAAAAACCTTATTTATCTAAATATATCCATGCAATTCTTTTCAGCCTTATAAAATTTTTATATTCATTATGATTATTTAACTAAAAACAACCAAACTTCATTAGATATATTACATAATTTTATGAAAATGAAACCATTTTTAAAAATTGAGAAACCTAATATGGATCTCTCATGTTTGCAATGGAGTATTAATAAAAATCTTCTAGCATTCAGTGATTCTTATGAACCTATTCTTTCTATTTGGGATATTGAAAAAAAAAATCAATTATTTGAGTTTAAATTTCAAGAACCAATTATTTTCTTCCAATGGTTCAAAAATAACCTAGAGCTTATATGTTCTGATTCCTCTCATATATATCAAGTAAAATTAAAGAGTTCGGAGATAATAAAAATGAACTCAATCCCTCCTCTCATTAATTTTTCTTTTTCTGAAAAAGATAATATTGCTATTGGAATTAATTCATCTACATTGTACGTTTTCAACACCTCAAACTCTCAGTGGAAACTAGCAAAAGAACTACAATTAGATGATACTATTGAGTTATTCTCATTTAATCAAAGAAGGAAAATAGCGGCTTGCTATTATAGAAACAATATTAAACTATTTGATATAAATTTAGAATTAAAAGAGAGTTTTCCAAACCAAATATTTGATTTATTTGTTATAGAGTGGGATTCTATAGGAAATTCATTATTTTTTGGAGATTATTACGCAAATGTCATTCAATGGGAGATTGATAAAAATGAAATAATACACAAAGAAAAATTTATTGATAAAACAAGATACAATGATTATTATTATGATTCTTCAGAAGCAACATTATATTTCGAAGGTGATAAATGGTTTCCTAAATCTTTAGAACACTATTATGATCCAAAATTAGAAAGCCTTATAGATGAGTGTATTAATCATAACTTTGGTGAACCTATTCATGACATAAAATTTCATCCATCTGGGAAATATTATGCTATTGCACCAAATCAAAATAAAATTTATCTTCTTGGATATCCTGAAAACAGCGTAATCAGTGAAATATCTAAACTCAAAGATAAAACTAATAAAGTGGTATGGAATAGTGATGGAAAATATTTAGCCGTTTATGAACATAAAAATCATATAAATACCTATAAATTAAAAAATATTCTAAAAAATAAAGATTAAGATTCTATAATTATTAAGATACTCAATATCCTTTGTACGGTTCATTTTTGACAATTTGCTCTAATGTCAATGGAGGTTTTTCTCGAGAAAATACATCTATTGCTCTCTCTTGAATCATCTGCCATCCAGCTTCTTTCCCATTTCGAATATCTTTATAACTTGGTTTTGATAATATATTTTTAATAATCTCTATCAATTTATCACTACACTGATAAATAAACCAATCAACCTTCTCCTTTGAATTATATTCATTAAATTCTAAAAAAGCATCAGGAAATTTTCTAAAAATGTCCATCCAATCTTCTATTGATTCAAAATTATTGGATTTAACGATACAAGCAAATCTTAAAATAATTGGATGCAAATTCCCGTAATTAGGAAACTTATTAAAGTTAAAAGAATTGATACTTATAAACTTTAGATTTACAAGTTGTTCCAAACCCTCAATTTCAGTCAATTCATCAGGAATTTTATTGATAGCTATTATTAATCTTTCAAGCTTTCTTAATCTTGATAATCCCTCGATCTTCTTAATGCTAGCATACTGTAATGCCAAAACCTTTAGATTTTTCAAATTTTCCAGATTTTCAATTTTAGTTATTTTTAAATTTGAACTTAAATGTAATTCTTCTAATTTACTAAGAGTATCTAGATTCTCTATTTTAGAAATATTATTGAAATTCAGGTTTAATTTTTTTAAATTGATTAATCCTTCTAAATTTTCAATTTTTTCAATCTGATTTTCAGATAAATCTAATTTAATTAATTTTTTTTGATTTTTTAATCCTTTAATTTTCTTAATATTATTTTTACTTAGATCTACATTCTCTAAATGTATATTTTTTTCTAACCCTGATATTTTGTTAATCCTATTACTTTTTAAATTTAAATTTCTTAAATTAGGAAAATTTTCTAGACCCTCTATTTCTGAAATTTCATTCCAATTAAAATCTAAAGAAAGTATATTATCAAATTTAAATAAATCTTGAAGTTCTTTGATTGATTTTAATTTACGTTCTTGAAAATAGAAAGTGTTTTTTTCAATATAGAATTTTTTCCCTTTATAAATAATAAAATCTGACAAATCTCTTAAAAAACTTTTATATTTCTATAATATATGTTAACAATTTAAATTTCTTCAAAATGATTATTATTAAAAAAATTACTGATTTTATGGGGGTGGATTTGGAAAGTTTATTATATGCTCCAATGTAAGAGTTTGATCATTCACCCTATCTCTTACGGATTGTATTAGTGTATCCCTAAACTTTTGTGGAATGTTATTAGGATCCATGCCATAAATTACTAAGGTACTATCATACATAAGTTTTGCGGCTCCTAGGACAGCCTTTGTACGAGTTGCTTCTAAATATGTAGTTTTTTCATTGGTGTAGCCAAGAGGAAAGATAACTGGCATTGTCTCTGCTTCACCCTTATTATGACCGTCCACCTTATTAGATAAATATCCAGACATAATCAAAGTTCCCTTACTAAACAATTCAGGATTCTCTAGAACTTTTTTTAGATTACCTATTATTTGATCTTTTATATTTTCTTCTACATATTTAAGGCGATCTTCTAATTCTCCAATAACTTCATCGGATTTGAAACTTTCCTTACCATTTTTTTTATGATAAATTGGATTTTCATCATATCCGTTTATAATCTTATAATTTCCATCTCCATCACATTCTATTACAGTTCCATACCGTATATCAAATGAACCAGACATTATTATTTCTCCTTTATCTGTTTTCTTTTCCATATTTCTGGAAAGTTCAAATATTCCTTTTCCATCTTCTTTCCATTGAAATGAAGCTAAAAGATCTTGAGGTTTTTCTACATCCGCAGTTTTCATTTCTGGAGCAAATAAGAATCCCATTGCTAATGGTAATATGTCTAATGTTCCTGGTTCTATTGTATATGTTTTTCCGCCAAGTACTATCTCTCCGCCTTTATTCTGCAAATGATGGAGTCTTACAACATGACGGATAAATTTATAAAAGAGGTTATTATAATCTATTGTAGCTCTGGCTTCTAACCCATTGATCATATTCTGAACTTCATTCAAACTAATTTTGGGGTCTAACTCAATTATTTGTAGTACTTTACCTACAAGTTGCCAAACCATTATATCCGAAGGTTGTCCTGAAAATAATTCTTCTACACCTTCAGGTAAGGTAAACTTTACTTGAGAGGAGACTCCCTTTCCTATCATTGCATCTATAATTGACATTAGATTTAATGCTTCGAATGAATTTCCTGAAAGATGAGTAATGTATCCTTTAACAGAATTTTCCTTTGCAAGAGTTGTTTTTTCGAGAGCCGGAAGAAGTGCTAAGTGCCCATGATGATTCAAATATTTAACACCTAAATCAGGCATTATAATGAGTTGAGTTAGTAAAGTAACAAAGTTCTTAGGACCTGCTACTGTTTGCCATTTCTTTAGACTTGTTTTTTTATTACCTTCTTGAATTACATCTCTAACATATCCCAGATTTCTTACCAAATATTCAATAATTTTAGGATTTTCTACGTTAATTCCTTTTGCATCCAAGATTGCGAGTATTGTTTCTCCAAATTTTTTAAAATTATTTAATATTATTTTCTGATGTTCAGGTTTTAATGATCCTGTAGCTTGTATAATGTCTTGAAGTTGCGTTCCTGATTTTATAAAGGTTATGAGATTATCTATAGGTTTTTCCAATTTCGGAAATTCCTCTATCAATTGTGAGATTTTTTCAGCGAATTTCGGAGTATTGATTATATCTTCTAAGTTATTAACTATTTCTGTAAATATTGTCCTAAGTTCTGCTTTATTAGTTACTTCAGGATCAATATTATAATCATAACCTGAAAACATAGTCTTTCCAATAGATTTTTTAATGGGTGTCAATCCCTCTTTTTGCGGATCAGCAATGCTAAAACCTGTGAACTGATAATCGGTGAAAATCTCACCAATGTCCATCCAATACATTGGATCTTGCTTATCATCTTCAGTTATTGTTAACTCCTTGCCTGATCTAAGCTTAAGTTTCAACTTGAAAAATATCTGATCATTATTTTCTATCCATTCTTTTTCAACAGCATATTTTTTTAATCTTTTAAAAATTTCCCCGGCAGATAATCCACCACGAAGAATTAATTCTCTAAAGAATCGTCTTTTTATTTTATTGTCAACATCTGCTTTTTTTTCTATAGTGTCATGTTTTGGATGATAAACTACAGATTCGATATCTGTCTTTGCATAATATACAACGGCTTGACCGATATTCCACACAATTTCTCCAATATTTAATAAGTTTAAAATTGTTAGAGCATTCATGATTTTACTTAATCTACCTGCCCATGTTCGCTTGGTTTCTAATTTTGTTAAATAAGTATCAGAATCTAATTCACCTACGTCTTGTTTTTCCTTTAATGTTTCAATATCTGTCTCAAGTTTTCCCTTGTATAAATCTACATAATTATTAAAACTATCAAAAAATCCAAATCCCCATTCTAATAGATCTCCTGCCCTCATTGAAAGTGAATAATCACCAATTTTCAATTCAAGTTTGAAATCAATTCCTTGCCGTAATAGAAAACTGTCAATAGTACCTCCTAATAAACCGTTGATTATTAATTCATCTTTAATAATCTCTTCGCTGGTTTCTACAATTAACATTCTCGCAAGTAATTTAGCAACATTAACATTACGATATTGATTTATCATTGTATCTGCTACTCTATTTGATCCTGCTTTACCTCCTACAGAGCCTATTACTCCTGGGTTTAATTTACCACCTAATTTCAACCCAACACCTGTACCTGCCCAACTAGCAAGACATGTTAAGAAGACCTTAATGACAGTTACTATTGTGTCAGCAATAATAACCTGCGGATTAGATTCATAGAATGCTTGGTATTTTCGATAATATAGTAAGAAACTTTTTTCAATATGCTCCCATACCTCAGTATCCTCCTTACAGAATTGAGACCTATTAAGGATCGAATGATCATCCTCAACAGCTAAGTAGGTTGGACGTCCATCAATAAAATAAGGTATAATCCGAACGTGAAGAGCTCCTTTTGAGTCTTTGTCATATTGCAATGTTTCTTCATAAGCATGTTCTAATACATCTTTTTGAATAAAATAGTGATCAAATGTATAATATATTTGTTGTCTAAAGCCTAAGAAATAAGCGATTGTACCAAAAGGATCTGAGATTATAGCGGCAATAATATCCCAAGCATCTTTATATTCTGGAGCATCTGGTTCTATAGCAAAAAGCTTTCCAGATATGGTATAAGTGCCATCCCAAATTTTATAACCTGATAAAGTTGGATCATTCATTATTCTTTTATTTGGAACAAAACCTCCATGGACAGCAAGTGAATATCCAGGATATCTGCTTTCATAATAAATAAAATTCCATTTTTGATTGTTCTGAGAAACTGGTATTCTTTTAGGAATATTTACTTTCTCATTCATTAGCACGTTTTGATTACTTTCCATCACTTTATTTTTTGCTGTTCCAGTAGGATCAAAAATTTGATCGATTGCTGGTCCGACAAATTGCATTATTGCGAATGTAATAAAGGATGCTATCAGTCCTGCTATAAATAGCGCACCCCCAGGAAGCCAAGCTGTCGCTATTGCAGTTACTATCACACTAACAAAAAAAGTTATAGCAAGCTCGGCAACTAACTTTACAAGAGTAGCAGGTTTTAGCATATTTTCTACCCAATCATTCCAAGAATGATCATGTGCTATTTTTTCAAGAAATTCTTGTAGATTATTATCTGGAGAGGCCATCCATAGTGGCAAAAATTGATCATAATATTCACCTTCTATATCCAGATTTTCCATTTGATACACATGATCTCTATTGGAATCAATTATAACAGCAATACAAAGTTCTGAATTTCTATGTTTTAAACCTGAAAATTGATTAACGCTGTCATTCACGAGAACAAATGCCATGTCCCATACACGTGAATGTGTTGTTAAATTATAACTATCAACCCAGAAAAATCTCCCATTAACTTCATTGGATCCAGCAATAGGAACTGCTGGATTTAATGGAACTTTAGTAAAACCTCTATCCCAAATTCCATGTATATTTTTGAATAAGGGATATTGCTCTTCTGACTTATCCCCTAGCATTGTAATATCTATAACTTTTGCCCAATCATGCCAATATTCCTCGTCATATGCTTGTTTTTCAGGATTCCAAACCTCAATAATATGAGTCTCATAATCATCCTCACCACTATTCAACCGCCAAGCATCAACATGAGTAATTATAATATCTGGGCGTTGTTTATTCGAAATATATACAGATTGTCTACTTAGACGGATATAAGGTTGAGGTTTATTATTTCTAAGTTCAACTTGGAATATATCTTCTGTTCTTGTTATAATCGTGTTAATTTCGTCATATTTTTCGATTTTTGTAATTATTCTAATTTTTTCTCTATGCTCTATTCTTGCTCCTGTTTCTTTATCATAAGAAATTTGATTTCTGAATGTTTTTGAGAAAATTTCATCAAATTTACCATCAAGATCATAATCAATTGAATGCTGATCATTCACACCATCACCATAAACACCTCCATTATAATCCTCATACAAGTCCATTTGGTCATAAAAACCATCATTGTCAAAATCACTATATACCGCTTCTGTGCTCTCATCTATAATTGGTTTAATCACACAACCATTAACTTTGTAATACCACATCAAGGGTTCAATATTACTTCCAATTTGATTGTGATCTAAAATATTTCTCATATTCATATCAAATTTCATTGAATATAGATGATCTACATAACTGTATATTCCACCATTAGGATTTGAAATAGTTCGATTCTGAAAAATATTAATTGAATATAATTTCATTTTCATTCCAGAACTACCTTGGATTGCAATCTTTTCAATTTCTTTCTGCCCATTAATCTTGAAGGAACTTATAATGGATTTTGTTTCAAAAACAGAACGTAGTAAGTGGGGAGTAATCAAAATTTCTTCTGTTTCACCTTCAAATTGGACCAAAAACTCAATGTAATTGTCTTTATGTTGTAATACTACACCACTTGTTTCAAAATAAATATCTAATTTATCTAATTCTCGATCAGCTAATATATAGAAATCAGGATTTATTATTAAATCAACTCTCTGAACATTCTTCAATAGATTCTGAGCGTTAAGATTTGTTAAATCCCATTTTATGAAAGTTGGCGAAAAATCTCCTTGAATTGGAAAGGTTTTTTCATGAATTCCTGTTAGGTCATCATAAATTCGTATTATTATGTTTTTAACTATAGAAGAGTCATTTACCTGTATTTCAGTTTGAAATAAATCAAAAGATGACCAATCACTGATATCAGGATAAAAATCTATGACATTATGTTTGCAAATATTTGACCCTCCAGATCTTTCAAAATGAGAAGTTGTAAAGTAACACTGATGATCATATATATCAAATAAAACATCAGTTAAATCTGATTTATTCCAATTATTATCAAATTCATCAAAATTACACTTATTCCAAATCTTATCATTGCTCTGATCAACAGCATGCGAATATTCTATATTAACATAATTTGAATCCACACCTTGATCAATAGGAATCCTATCTCCATCTAGAAAGATATTAAATCTATTATTAATGTCATTAAAAGTTATCTCAAGATTTTGAGGTTTTATACTCCATTTTTGAGGGCGCACAAAAAAGGAAACTTTTCTTTTCTTTAATTCAATATTTTCATCAAAAGGATCATTAGGATCCTCTGTTTTATACATTACAACATATCCACAGTGACATTGAGTCGTTTTAACATTTCTCATTCCAAAGATTTGAGTTCTAACAAATATTCCTTCATCCTCATCTTCAGAGAATAGATATCTTTGTTCATTGGAATGTGGTGTAATATAACCATTATCTGAACTTTCATCTTGTGGATCATGGTGAAATTGATCAACCTCAACATTTTCATAAATCTCTAATACTTCAGTAAGATCAAAAAATGATTGAAAACCTAACTTTTGTTCTTCCTTACGATCTTCAACTCTTATTAAAACTTCTTTATCCTCACTTGTTAAGCCAATTTCATTTTGATTTCTTAGAAAATAATAAAGAAAATTACTGGAGAAAAGTGCTGCTCTTCCATAAGGTAAATGTGTACTAACAGATAGGATATCTTCAAATCCTCTTATTCTTGCATCATAAAGGTACACCGCAATTGGAGCTGCAATGTTTAGAGATTCTATAACTACTGCTATATCTTGGTATTCAGATTGAAATATATTAAATGTCTCAAATGTGAAATTTATGAGATCGCTGTTGGTGTAGTCAATTTCTTGACTCCATAATACTTTGCTAATAGTAGTACCAATAATTGAAACGATAGAAATATTTAATCTTTCTGTAGTTCCTAATTGTCGTGATAAAAATAATTTACCTTCTATGAAACCCTCATATGGTAAATAAGCATGTTTAAATAGTAAATAAGTTCTAAAATTCTTCATTGTGAAGATTCTGATTCCTTCAGCAACTCGAGAATCATTTAAAGGATCATTAAATTGTGCTTTTCTTACACTTTCAAGAAAATTATCTTCTAAATTATATTGCCAACCAACTTTTAGTTGATATGGTAATATACTCTCAGTTAATTCATTAATTTCGGTAATTTTGAAAGACGGATCCCATTCAACTAGATTAACACTCACTTCAGTTATATATTCTTTTCCTTCAGGATATAACAACAAGCCATGATGATATTGACCGAATATTGATGTAAATGATTTTTTTATTTTTAATGCAGTACCGTTTATATCATCCTCCACGATATGACTTAATTGCACTATAGAATTACCTTCATAGGTTTCAAAATTGACATTATTTTTTACTACATTAGTTATATTAACATCAATCAAACCCCTTCCTTCATATGGATTATCTATTGTAGCATTAGTAATATAGAGATCAAAATGAATACGATCATCAATATTAGTGGATTCCCATGGGTCATCAATATCATAATTTATTAGTTTTTTCTCATTGCTATAAGTTCTTAAGGTAATATTAAATATCTCAAAATTTGCAAAAACTTCGAGAGGAATGTTGACGTAATAAGATTCATTTGGGTATACGATTCTTTTATAGACGGGAAAATTATTAATAAGAATTATTGCTGTAGCTCCGTCTGAATAATCAGATGGATCCATCCAAATTGTTCCATTTAAAGTTGGATATACGTTAGTATATGTAAAATTGGAGTATATTTCATCATTGATCATATTTTCTACAAATACTTCGGACTGTTCTGCAAAATTTAATGTAAAATCATAACTAGTGGAAGGTTCAGCAAAATTGAAGGTATAAGGACTTTTTACCAACATCGTAAAATAAGTTGATGTTGCTTTATAATAAACAGATTCTTGCACAATACACACTACTTTATAATATCCTGGAATGATGTTTTCCCATGCTTCCATAACTGCAGTTTGATAAGACATTTCAAAACTAATTAAACCCGTAATAGGATCTATAGTAGCTGGCATTGGATTTGAATCACGAGCTCCTACAAGAACTTTTGTCATAGAGGGATTCATTATAAAGAAATATGCTTTGACGATATCATTACCTAGCATATTCCAATTATTATTTAATAACTTCCCTTCTGGAACTGTATTTCCTAACTCATCTCTTTGAGTTTCATTAAGTTGACAAAGAAATGATAAACGATCTCTCTCTCCACCGGTTAAAGTAACCTCCATATAATTTCCCTCTAGTGTTAATCCTTCTAAAGAGACGTCAATATATCCTTCAGCATAACTACTTGAATAGATTCCATCATAATAGATTACATTTTTAAGTTCTTGTTTTATTATATCTGCGTCATAGGAGTTAAATATGAAGTCTTCTTTACGTTGATTTTCTTCAAAGGAACAGAGGATTGGTTCATTACCATGGAATTTATCATTAATTGGCAGTATCATATCATCCCAAGTAAAGAAATTTTTGTAGAAAACCCGTATATAGAGATGTTTTTCGATATTTGGGAGATCTCTTGTTGAAAAGATCCTACTCAAATAATTAAACAGTTTATAAGTAATACTAAGATTAAATGCAACAATTCCTACCTCATTTGTCCAGT
Source organism: Promethearchaeota archaeon (assembly GCA_048941185.1). Classification (GTDB taxonomy): domain Archaea; phylum Asgardarchaeota; class Lokiarchaeia; order Sigyniarchaeales; family SOKP01; genus Loki-b32. The sequence goes on along the minus strand of JBHLNW010000003.1, from coordinate 90,669 downwards.
GAACTTGCCATAATAAAGGACCATAGAATCTTCTTGCTTCTTTCTCTAAATCATAATAATCATACAAAATTGGTCTACCATATTTATCCTGAATAAAGTGGACATTAACTAGCATCTCACCAGTTCGAATGTTTCTAGTCATTGGATAATAGTCTGCCAAATAACTTCTGTGATCTAAACCATGATAAGAGTTAGGAACAATACCAATTTGAAACCATAATGGCTTATTAGGGAGTCCGTTTAATCCTGTCGAATCTTTTGTAGAAAGCATAAAATTAACTGTTTTATTATCCCCCCAAGTCCAACCTAAATCAACAAAAGTATAAGGTTTACCCTGTTCTAATGCAAATATTGAAGTGTCTTCATATGTTCTTTTATTATAAAATCCATCTTTTGAAATTTCTTCATTACCATCATGTTGATAATATATTGCCGTTTCAAGCGGATTAATTCTTAAAAAGAAATTGTCTGAGGATGGTTGATAGAAATCATTTAATTCAGGGAAATAAATTCTACATAAATAATCTCCAGAAGGTAAACTATTATTATATAAGGGTTCATCATATAGAAATGTTCTAAAAATGTTATTTAGTATGTAATTTTCAGAATCTGAAAATAGCTTAAATTTAAATTCAGATGTATCTAAATCTTTTATCTCAACTGTAGTTACTGCAAGATTTCTCCAACCTTGAGGCGTATTTATTTGTAGATATATAGGAGTAAAATGTTCGAGCTTAATATCTTTAATACAAAATTCAATCTCTTGGTCGCGTAAGGATAATATTTTAATAGAATAATTAGTCAGTATATAATCTCCGCTTGGATAATCATCTGGTTGAGTATCTATGTATAAATCGATCCATTTATCTAGAGTTGTAATTCTAATATCTTTACAAATACTAAAAGAATTATTATATTCCAATGATATTGATAAGACTATATTCTTATTGCTGGACTTATATAATATATGAAAGATGTTTGTATAATCTACATTATAGCTGAATTTTGCAAATAATGGATCATAAATTGGTGTGAAATTAAAAAATGAGTCTCTATACATATAAGATGTGAATAAAAATTGTTCTGAAGTATAATTCGTGTAGTAGCTCCCAAGATTAGTAATTTCATAATAAGAGAAATCATTTCGAGTAAAATTGTTTAAATAGGTAATTAAATTGAGATCTTTTAACATATCACCATTTTCATCTTTAATTTCACCTGAAACTTCAAAAGGATCACCATACCTTACTTGCATGTTATATAAAGTTAAATTTATATTAGTTTTCGAAGGGGTTACTAATAATGAATTAAAATCTTCAGAATAACTTTCACATGGTTTAAATAGTCCATTTCCAATCCAAAGTAATTTAACTTTATCATAAAAGCCCGCAGAAAGTAGTGGATGTATATCACAGATATAATAAGAGAAACCCTCACGCTCATAATTAGTAAGATTAAGTTTTTCAAATCCATATGTTAACCACTTATTTTTCTTTTCAATTAATAATACAAAAGATCCATAAATAATGGGGGAGAGATAAGGGACATCGGCTTTTGTTTCTTCTATTAATACTCTCAAGGGAATTTTGAAATTGCCTCCATAATTAACTGAATAATATGGGCCATTAAAAATTTCAATTTTGGTACTGGTTCGTTCAAACACTATATTATTTAGAATTTTTAGAGAAGAATAAAATCTACCCGAACCTTCATAATAAATTGCTATTGTATTACCAGAAGATTGCTCAAAATCAAAGTTAGATATTGAATAGTTGTTTATTTGTTTTAATAATTGAATAGAACACATTCCAATTAAATTCTCAACTCGTTTACCAGAATATTCTCCATATTCAATGGGTAATCTATTAGCTTTAATGCTTAGATATCTTGCAGAGGATAATTTGGCATCATTTAACCCTAGAAAAGATAGTGTTACATCAGTTTTGACCATATGAGTTTGATTGATAATTACAGAATGTTGATTTGGATTTGAGTAAATTTCATTCAAATCACCATAATTTAAAACATTTTGAATTTTATTATCTTCAGTATCTAATAAGCTTACTTCAACACTCGAAATTATTGGATCATATGGTAATAAAATACCTAATTTCAACCCATAGTAGCTCTCTAAATCAAAATATCTTTCAAATTCATTTAATAAATAAGAGAAATTTAGATTCACTCCCAGACTAATATCATTAATATCAAGTATATATGGTTCTTGATAAATGACCATATCTTGAATTCGGGTAATCCCATTATCATTGTATTTTACATTTTTATATTTAATTAGATTCTCATTTTCAATTGTAAATGGATTTAGTTCAACAGCTTTAATGTTATACGTACCAGTATATAGTTGAACGTTATCAATAATTGATTGATTAGTGTTATAAATTCTAAACCCAAAATAATCTCTATGATAATATTTATCTTGAGTAAATTCGTATGAAAAGATTTGTTCATCATTAAATCTTATTCTATGATAAACTTTTTCAGTATCTTCAGATATATCTATTTCTAAGTGATACCATTTTCCAGTAAAGATTTCCTGATTTACTTCAATCTCGGTAAGAATCTTGTAACAATCGTCATCATCATCCCATTTTTTTTGATATAACTGTAATGTATTTGGATATTCATTACTGGTTGAGGAATATAACCTATACATGTAACCGTTATGAAAATCATCATCAGAATTAATGATCCAATCAAATTTTTCTCTAGAGGGATCAATGTTCATCATTGCGTCAAATGCTATAGTATAATTGTTTGGATGTTCTGGATTAGTAACTACAAAAGATTCTCTATCAAAACATCCATCCTTCTCTAAATATCCATTCTCTATAGTAAAATCATTAATATGATTTGAGGTCCATTTACTTAGATCCTTGTCAAAATTCTCAATAAAAAAGTATTCTCGAGTATCATTTTCTAACTTGTAATTAATATACTTTGTATAATGCGAACCTAAAATATCAAAGGTTGATAAATCTATGGAATCAATCTTAAATTCAGTTATCCCATTTTGATTAGATAGCATTTCATCCATTATCAACCATCCATCTGATGAATTTACTAATAAACTAAGTTTATGATCCTTAAGAGAACTATTATAATTATCAGGAATATTTGTAAAAGATGAGGTTATTGAATCACCATATTTTATGTGGGTATTATCTGAAATATTAACCTCAATACTCGCAAAATAGTCCCTAATATTTTCACCAATAAATTCCTCTTTGCTGATTATAACATTATCTATAAAAAATTGTTCATAATAGGAAGATCTGATTCCAAAATAACCAGAATCAATATTAAGACTGATATAATCAGAATAAATGACTGATCCATTAATTTTTACAGAAATATAGCTTTTATTTACATATGTTGTTATTTTATACCATGTATCTACATCTATATGAATAGGTACGTTGATGGAATCAATAAAACGCCAACAATTCCCCCAGGATTCTTTCTTCCAAATATGCAGTTCATTCGCATGGTGGCTTGCACTTTGATAAGCATGGAGTTGAAATAGCAATCCAGTATAATGCGTTTTACATCGTTGATCTATTTTATTAGCGTGGACTAACCACTCAGCAGTTTTATAATGAGAACAAATATCTTGAATATTAACAAGAAAATCTACATAATAATCATCATCATAATTATCAACCAATATGTAAGATGGTTTTTGACAACGCCATGAATAACGACATGGATCATCATCGTGATCATCATCGTCACAATCATCCTCCCACCAACTTTTTTTATGAGATGGAGGATATTTAGTTAAATAACTATTCTGTACTTTAAAATCATTTATATCACCAAACCATCCATCTAACTCAGTTTGGCTAAAGATATCGTAGAATTCAATTGAATCAAGAAAATTTTGATCCGCAATATATTGTTTATATTCAGCATTTATTTCATTATTAAGCCCTTCGTTATATGATATAATAAATTCCATAGTGTTAATTTCCCACTCAAAATCCAATTCTTCTAGAGTTTCACAACCCAATTCCACGATTAATTTAAGGTCTCTTGCCAAATAGCTGATAATTTCAAGAGGATCTAGGTGAATAGTAGCAATTTTATGTTCATATTCTTTAAAATAAAAGTTATCTACAGTACGGGTTTTAATGGGATAATTTTTAAATATTTTGTTAGTGAAATCAAAAATCCTTAAGTAGAAATTACTAGTAAATTCAGAAATTTCAATTAATTTAAACTGAATACCTGTTATATTATTAAGATCAAATATAAGATTATCAAAATTGAATTCGAATGTATGGGATGCAGCTCCGTTGATACCATATAGAGAGTATAAGTAAGAGTCTAATTTATTTAATTTCCATAATGTTTTACTGACCTCAAAATTATAGGGATTATAATTGAAATAATCTTGTATATTTGATGTCTGAATTATGCCCAAAAATTCGTTAACATTAGATAAATCTACATCCATTTCCCATTGATCATAATTGGTTAAGTCAGACCAATATAAGTAGTAATTTCCATTATAATTTGGATCGATTATAATAATTACTTCAGCAAAAATTATCTGACTATTGTTATTGATGAGATAATTAATTAGTTGACCTTCTACTATTTCATTATTTTTATTTAGAATAGCATAATAATTCGGTAGAATTCCATTAGAATATTCATTCACAAAGGCTAATGATACGTTAAGGTATTGTTTTTCAGATGGAATTTCATCAATACCAATTTCATACCTAAAATTATATGGTATTGATTCATTGGTATAAATATCATTATAGAAAGCCCAATTTTCTAATTCTAATATATCTCCATTTGGTTTGATAGATTCAAATGAAACTTTTTGATTTTTTTCTTCGCCCTCTTCTTTAATTTCAATTTCGAGAGAGTTAATGAATATATGAGCATAAGAGTAATATTCATTAAACCCTATATTATCTAAAATACTTGTACCATCTAATACTATGATAAATTTCATATATCCTTCCTTAGAGTAGTAATCCAAGTTATAATCATATTTATCAATAACAAATGTAAATAAGTTTGTTTGTTCCATATAGCAAATCATAGGTTCATATGAATTAGAATAGTAATTGTAGATGTACAAACTAGGTAATATATCACTTGCATATTCACTAATCCTTCCATTAGAAGAGATGGTAATGTATTGCAGAGAATAATCAATATCACCTTTCACTATTATTGAACTTATATTAGCATCATCTAAGTCAAATCCAATATTATATTCAAATACTTGATCAATGTATGCATTTCCAGAAAAACTATCTGAGAAACCAGTACTATATAGATACTCCACTGATATATGATCAAATCTCAAGTTTAAATAACCTGTATCATCGTATAAGCCTAAAAAGTAGAAATCAAATACACCAAAATGTATAAATAGATCAATATAATTTTTATCATCTAATTTAAACACGGGAATATCTATTATAAACTCAAATTGATTAGAAACTGAATTTTTTAAGAGAACTTTATGAAGGATTTCAATCCCTCCCGATTGAGTCATCATTACTACTTGATATCCAATTGTACTTGAGAGAGTATGATATATTTCAAAAGAGCTTAGCTTTAAACTCCCACCAAATTTAATTTTTATATTAGTTATTCTGTCAAAGATATCATTCTTTGATGGGGGTATCGAAATCGGGCAATAAATATCTCTAAACTCTGAATAAAATTCCGGTTTTTTCATAATATCAATGATCGTAAGGTCATAAACTTTGATTGTAATCATTTTTCTGGTATTCCAACCATATGGGTCATACCATTTTCGAGTATTAAGTTGAGCAGCACTTGTCCATTTAATTGTAATATTTACATAAAATCTCATCATCTTTGAATCATAACCCTCTTTAGATATAAAATAATTATCAACATCAGGAGATCCTAATCTTAAAGCATTTGGGTCAATAACAGCTGCGCGATCTTCTGATTCTGTAAAGATTACCTCAAAAGATTCTTTAGTCAAATCCAGATTCTGAAATTCCATATAATCGATTGGAAGTTCAATCTCTTCAATATAGGTGTCAGAACTTTCAGATTTATTATAATATCTTTCAACACCTAACCACATCTTGAATTTCAATTTATCTATGTCATGAAAATGAGTAGTTTTAGTTATTGGGTCATTCGCCCAATGAGGATAGATTGAAAAATCAAAGTAGGTTCCAAAATACCAAGCATCAGCAGGATCAAACTCCTCTTCAAATTCTTCTTTTATATCTTGTTCAGATATATCAAAATGAAATCCAAAATTGTGCTCAGAATAAGATAAATCACCTAATAACCTTGTATCTGAGAATAATATTCTCAATTCAATATTTTTCCATTGTGCTCTAATATAATAATCTAAATCAGCATATAACATATTTGAAGGTAATGGAATGGGGTTACGCGGATCATGTTGGTAGGTTACGATCACCTTAAGCTTAGCAGTAGCATAACCATTAAACACATAAAAAATATCATCAGGAAGTTGAAATTTATATCCTCCAGAAATTAAATCATTTGAAAAAATAAATTCTCTTTTATGTATACCAAAATCAGTATATTGTTTCTTAAAGTAAGGATTTCTTTCATAATTATGAATATTTGGAAATTCAAGATCTAACCATTGATTAGATGGTGATTGATAATATAAAGTTTTTATTTCTAAATTTGATTTAAAAGGACCAGAGTTGTATACATTGTGAAAATATTCCCCTGCGATAACCTCTAAAGACCCTGATAAAACTGCTGAATCAATTTCATCAATAGAAGTTCCTGTATTAATTTGTAATGTTGATTCACATTCCAAATCTCCGATTATATGATCTTTTTTAATTACCATTACACGAAGATCATAAACCTTCAACACTTGATATCTTACTGGCCACCAAAATCTATCCCACCATCCATAATATTTCTTAGTAGTAATTGTTATTTTATCATCACTTTTCAATAGAAATTCTTTAGTAATTATATTTGTACCTGAATATTTATCACTTGAAACCGAAAGTTCTAGAGATGTTGAAGTTGTCATGGATCTTTTTATTCCAAATAAAGATGTTCTTTCATAATAAGAATAAGCTCCTATTCTCGCACGAACTTTAATTATTGAATCAGGGTATGAATTGTAAAGACTACTAAGGTCATATGTTAAACTTAATTGTTGTTCTCCATTATTTCCGACAGCTTGATATTTTCTATAAAGTGTAATTCCAAAAATCCTAATGTCACTGTAAGAAGTAGATTTAATCGAACTAGACTTCTGAGAAGGGTATCGAATACTAATTAGATTTGGAAATACTAAATTATCAATTCTATCCTGACCAGTAAATATTTTTATTCGATCATTATAATCATTATCAGAACTTTTAATATCTCTTCCAAAAAACTCACTCATTGTTCTAGAAAGAGTTATTGGTGCATCATCTCCATTAGTATTATAACTCAAAAAAGTTGAACTAGCAGTGTTAGTTGCAGCATTCAAATCGTATGATCCTAATCCTGACCAATAATCTGCATCTGATGGAGAAACTTCTATTATTTCACTTGCACGTTCTAAATCCATTCGAAATATTTGAGGAAGTCCCATTAGAGATGAGATATTATTGTAATAACTAGCAGCAAGAAAATCAAAGTGGTAATTAATTTCAAAATCAGTTTTTATATAAAAAATTAAATTAAAGCATCCTGAGTCATTGAGATATTGCTTAATGTCTTCGATTATAATCCCATCTAATTCAGGATTAAATCTTTGGCCAATGTCTAGGCTCTTAGCTATTTTTTTACTAGGATGAGAAATTTTAACTGAATAATCTTCTAAAAGTAGTCCAGGAAAATCACAAAATTCAGGGTAATTAGCATAATCTTGAGATAATATCATAAAGGGCTTGATTTCAGAGGGTATATCAATTTTGAAAGAAAATGCGATACTCTTTTCTGTTTCATCTACAAATCCAAAGATTAATTCATTGTCATCATTATATTGTTTAATACCTTCCAAGTCTCCCACTTTTGTACGTAATGCTGATATCATAGCAGATTGAACTATTGGAGCCTTTTCAGGAAAATCATTTCCTCTAATTATTTTAAATTCTACTCGAATTATTCTTGCATAAACCTCGTCACCATAATTTAAATCTTCTTTAAATTTAATTCGCCAACCCTGAGTTACTTTTGTTCCTTTTCCTTGGCAATCGAATATATTATCCCATTCTTTGGTTGGTTGGATTAATGTACTTATTTTAACTATTTCAACTGCTTGATCTGATCCACTAATTAATTCATAATAAAGCTCAATATAATTCAATGAGATAATAGCACCAAAATCAAAAAATGTAAGCAAAGAAGCCTTTTCTTCTTTGTAAATACTCAATTCATGCCATCCACCAAATAAACTAATATTAGAAAAAGTAATTTCAAATGGTTGTAATGAGATAATTTCAGTATTAATATCATAAGCATTATCAAAACATGGATTGGTAAGGTCTAATCTTAATAAATGTGAAAAGGGATCATAATTTGGAAATTGTTGTCTAGATAAATCAATCAATGAAAAAAGACTCACATTATTATCAATTCCAATTATTCCATATAAATTACTGCTATTTGATATAGTTCCATCAAGATAGAGCATATATCCCTCGTAACTCTTAGAATATGGATGGAAATTAAAATCTGTATTTAATTTATAATATTTTATCTTTAGTTCGTCTAAAACAAAACCATTTTGGTACCTTTCATAGATAAGAGCTCCCTCATAGGAAAATTTTAAGCTAATTTCATTATAACCATAGAAGTCATCACTATTTACTGAAAATGATCCTATTTCTTGAACAAAATCTAATGAATTAAAATATTTTATAGGCAAATCTCCTTCAGGTGTCATTATAAATATTGTTAAAGCACCTTTAGCTAGACTTAAGGTATAAAATATATTTGGATCTTGAAGCTTGCTAAAATCATCACTAATTATTGTATATATAACTTCAAATTTAGGATAGTAATTTAGTTCATAAAATGTATTTTCAATAAAGTAATTTTGAATTAAATCTGTTGTCCTATTTAAAAATTTCAGATAATCATAGTCTGCCAAAAATATTGTAGTATTTGAATCAATATAATCATCAGGATTAAAATATAACCGAAATGTAATAAAATCTCGATTATTTCCGATAGCATGAATATATTCATTATTGATATTAATTTCTTCTTTAGTTGAATTATCATTAGCCTCAAATTGAATAGTAAATCTCTTTATATCAAAATTCGCTACTGGATTATAATCAAAATAATTATAATTACTAAAATTAATTTCGTCTATGTATTGTAAATTCAAATTATATATCTCTTGAGTCACTACTGCCTTTGGAGCAAGATTTCCTCTCAAGAATTCTAATCTAGCCATTATTCCTGAGGATAAATCTATATTGCGAATTTCACGATTAACTGGTAATGATATAATTATGTAGCTTAGAGGATCTAAAACAGAATAATTATTCTTATGAATTTGATTTGATTGATTAATTGAGAATTCGTATAACGAATTTGATATTGTCACAGTATGAACTATTGAACCATTATTGTGCCTAAAATAAAATGATTGGTTCAAATTGTCATTTGCTAAAAAGACCTCTTTACTAATATCACCGGTAGCTTCTACAGATAAGTTGTCCTTCAATGCAATAATTTCAGGTAACGGGTCAAAAGGTACATTTATTTGAGATGGATTAAGAATGTAGTCATCAATTAAGTCATTATTAGTATCTTTAATTTGAATATTCCCGTTATTTATCAAGTAACTATCATTAATATTTTCCATATAATGCTGGTAAGTGGATCCCCACATGTAGTCAAGTGTTTCGTTGATATTATTGTTTAAAAATAATTCAGTAGCAGCGAAATCATAATCTACTTCGTAAGGATAATAAATTTCCTCACTATATTCAAAATCTTCATTGTAGTGTTCAATTACTGAGGGAGAATTTTCTTTTCTTAGAAAGTCAGCTGTTAGAGTTATATCCAATAAATCACAGATAAAATCTTCTCCTAACTCTAATCCATCAAGTTTTGCATAAAAGCCAAGATAAAATAGTTTCTCTTGTAAATCTTTGATTAATGAAGTTATATCATAACTTAAGAAGAGCTTATCATCTATTCTATTTTCAGGAAAAGAATTCCATAATGGAATAAGAAAATTTTGTTCAGATTCTGCTAAAGTAATATTTAGACCTAATTCAATTTCAAATATTCCTAATTTTTCACAAGTTAAGCTTATTGAAAAGATAGAATTTTCGAAATTGTAAAATGGTACATCAGGAATATATACCTCACTCGCTAGATGATATGTAATAATGTCATCCTCAAGCCCCCCTATTGATTGAAAACTTATAGATTTATTATTAGTACCTTCAACATCATTCCACTTAAGAATATTTGATGAAGAATCAATAGGATTAAGTTCCAAATATAGAACATCACATAACGATTCCTCTCCGATTAATTTATTATAATTAAAAAAGACTTCTAAATAAAATCTTGAAATATCAAGATTATATTGTGTAATGTCTATAATTTTGGCCAAATCTAGTGATTTGTTACTATTCTCTATCAAATCAATAGAATGAATTCCATCAAAAAGAGTAATTGAGAAAGATTTTAATTCTTGAATATCATTTACATTAAAATAATAAGCTAATTTTAAGTTCTCTATTTGGTTTTGAGAGAAATTAGATGAGAATAGATATCTGATTTTACTTTCATAGAATGTTAAATTTAAAGAAGTCATCTCTTCAGGACAGAATCTTATTCCTTCATTATTATTTATCACTAGATCGTTTAAATTTTGCTCGACTGATATAGATCCAGAAAGAATTTCAACATCAAAAGGGATGATTTTGTTACGATATGAAGAATCAATCATTTGAAAGCCACTCTGATTTTTTATAATTCCATTGGTATTTGATATCCAATAATCGTAACCATCAAACGTATTCTCACCGTTATATCCAATAGTATTAAGCTCTGGATTACCAAATGGATTTATTCTGAAATTCCAATTTTCGATATCATTATCATCTCCATTTGGAGACCAAATACTGTGTTCTTTATTGGATAATGTAATTCTTGATGGAAATCCATAAGATTCAGGAACATCAAAATCACTAATTCCAGCTTCATTTGCATTCTTAATGATATGGGTATTTCCTTCTTCTTTCATTAGGAATTGGCTAGGATATCTACTATCAGCAGGCTGGTAAGTGGGTGTCTCTTCGAATTTTAAATAGCAATTCATATAATTATAGTGTAATACATGTTTTCTTGAAATTGATGTGTTAAATGAACCAAATTCGTTAGTAGAAAATTTACCAACAAGAGTGTCTGTTCCATTTGGCTCTGTCCAATACAATTTTACATTTTCATTTATTAAAAGATTTTCAGGTTCCCCAGCTTCTTCAGCTGAGCCGTAGATATAAATTTCATGATGATAAGGTGTTGTCTCAGTTTGAAAATAAATATTATCAATAAAATAACAAGATAAATCGACAATTTCTCGCTCTAATTTGAAGTATGTAGTATTAATTTTGCTTACTTTGATAATTCCACCCCAATTAAAGGTCAAGTATAACTTTACTCTATACATTCCTGTTACTTTAAAAAGGTTAGGGCTTAATGCGATATTATTAAATTCAAAATTTACTTTTCTTTTATGCGGGAGATATTTCATCTCCGAATAAGTAAGTTTTTCATTTGGATCAAAGATTTTTAAGTGGATTTGAGTTTGAAATACTCTTCCAATATACTTATGAGCTAACCCTTTTATAGAAAATTGATCAGTTAAATGTAAAGTAACATTTTTATCTGCACTAATCGGCTCATCCCCAAAGAATGGATCATCTGATGATATTGTTAAATTACTAATCCCGCTAGTATAACAGGAAGTGACATAGTTAAGTGAATGCCAACCTTGAATACTAAATATAAAAATTAATGAAAATACAATTAGATCTTTTCTAGATAGTTTTCTCATTAAATTGCCCTCTTCAAGTATATTAAAATACATTTAAAGAGATTATTTTTTGATATAAATATCTATCGAGAGTTTTAATATTGACAGTTATACGAAATTGTAAATAAGCTAGCAAAAATTTTTAAAAACAGTTTTTTTATACCACAAAAAGTAATTTTCTTAAAAAAATGATTAAGAAAAACCATTTCAAAAAAAATTGTAATCTATTCTTGTCAATATGATTATTTTTCGTCGTTGAAATCAAAAAAAAAATAGTTGGTTTTTTGAGATCTTTATGATAGTAATTTTGGATACTTGCATTTCAGCTCCAATTCCTTTTGAATAATAGTCTTGATTAATTCTTCGCGATCCTTTCCAGCAAGAACTTCCAATTTTCTTATTTTTAGGGGATCAACTTTTTCTCGAAGTAGTTTAAGCTCTTTCTCAGTGGGAGGGTGTGTTTCTTTTAGATTGTTTGGTATAATTAACTCAAAGCCGGTTGATTCGTTTACTTGATCTATATTAATTCCTGGATGAATTGAAGAAAGTCTAATACGCTTACTATTTTCTTCAAAATCTAAATATCCAATATTGGTTATAACATATTGAGGACCTGAACCTCCACATATAGAAGGCTTCCCATCAGAAAATCCCACATTTTCTGTAGGAACAAAAGTTCTTTTATCATGTCTTGGAGTATAAAGAAAAGAACCATGAGAATAAAACATACTAAAATCAAGAATACCTGCAGCCTTTAATTGGTAATTAAAGGCGTGTTTGTCAAAAATTAGTCTAAAAATTTTGAATTTAATTGAAGATAATCCCGGTATTAATTCAGTAAGGATATCTAGGAAATTAAATATGAGAACAAGTTCTGTTAAATATGATATTGATAAATTAGTTAAGCTGGATTTTATAATACTTGAAAAAATTAATCGCGAAATAGAGTTATATGTAAAGAAAGTTAATTATAAATAAAAAGACAAGACTATCTTGTACTTTGAATGAATTTTGTTTCATTCTTCTGTTTCTTTTCCCATTTTTTTCGTTCAGAGCGCAATTTGAAGAGATCAATATCTTTAAATATTAGACCCTCTTGTTTTGCAGGAATTCTCCTTTCAGTACGATCTTTTTCAGGAGTATAAATTAGTGAATCTCCAAATTCAGCAACATTTGCAAAGAAGCAATATGCATAGATAGATCTGCGTGCATCAAAATGAGCTGCTTTAAAATCAGCAGTAACAGGAGTGAATGCCGGATTAATTACAATATCCACTGGTGGTTCAAAATTTTTCAATTCCACTCTCAAATCCATATCCAGGAAATCGCGACATATAACTATAACAATTCTACCAAACTCTGTATTGCACACTATTGTCTTTTTAGGTAGAGAATTTCCCTTTATTGCTTCTTTAATTTTATTTCCGTTAATATGCATTATAGCAGGTATATGTTTTTCTTGTTCCCAGAGGATCCCTTCTGGTCCAATTACCATGCTAATATTTCTATATGTCGCTGTGTCGTGGTAAGATCCAGGAATAATATACATGCTATGAATTTTAGATAAATTTGATAAATCCTCTAGAAAATCCATGTAATTTAGATCAATAGTCATTTCAGGAAAGATTAAAACATCTACATTACTCTTATTCGCTTTTTTAATTATTTTTTTTACTATTGATTTAACATATTCTATTTTTTCATCTTTAATACCTAAAAGACCTGTAGATTTCACTTCATATAAGTCATTTAGAAGATCACCAGTTTTTGAAATCCCTATTTGAGCAATTCCAATTCTACATTCTCTGCTTTGGATTTTTGGATATTCTTTTAATAGATCTTTATAAATAATTTTATATTTCCTCTGAGCACTTTTCCTCTCAACACCCTTAGTTTCTTCCTCTGTAAATTGACGAATTTCACTTAATTTTGAAGGCGAACTAGTTTCTGATGGACATGCTGGTGCTATAATTCCTAATGTACTGCTAGACATTGATGGTTTTTTTATAGTATTTAATGCAGAAACAATAATTTTATCTTCTTTTTTCAATGATTCAAGTCGATCTAATACCTCATTCTTCTTATGTTTATAATCTGCTTTTTCAAAAAGTTCTGATGCTGACTTCAAAAGCTTACTAGCTATTTCTAATAGCTTTTTCTTTTCCTCAAGACTAGTTTCCATATCTGCTTTTATTATATACCAAGCGGCATCAAAATAAATTGAAGTTGCTAATGCCCAATCTGCTCCACTTTCAAAGCCTCCTTTTCTATAAGAAGAGGCTGCGGCTCTTAGGAGTATCTTAACTTTTGGGTATAATCCTTCTTTGAATTCCATTTCAAGAGATTTGTCAAATTTGCATCCTAATTCTAAAGCTTTACAAAAAGATGAATTACCTGATGCTAATAGTTTTAATTTACTCTCAATAAAAATCCCACTAGCATTTTTAAATAGATCTGAGGCTTGTGCAAATCTTTTTGAGTCTTCATACTTTTCTGCTAGTGCCATAGTTTCCCATGCTCGGCAAAGGTAATAAATTGCTTTGAGCTCAACTCTCTCACTTTCGGTTTTAAATACATCCCAAAGATTCTTAAATATGGAGGCCGCAGTTGCAAAGTTTTCAGCAGCAGCTAGGTTATCTCCTTGCTTTTCTAATAATCTTGCTTTTTCAAGATTAATTCTTGCAGAACAATAGTTCATTCTTACTCTAGCTACTTTAGCAAGTTTTTTAATCCTTTCAATTTCTAATTTTTCTTTAGTCTTATCAAGAGTTGATTCTAATAATGTAATTGCTTCATAAAAATTCATTTTAGTATGTTCATATTGCATTATTGCTTTATTATGATTCTCTTGTTTGCTAAGTAATTCTGCTTCTTCCAATAATGTCCAAGCAAAATAATAAGGTGCTTCATAGTTATATTTTGATAAACCACTTAATAATTCATTTGCCTCTTCATAAAATTTCTTTGCTTCTGAATGATCTTCCTTTTTATGATATGCCTTAGCATTCTCAATTAATTTCCAAGCTAATGAATAATTCTTTTTCTCATGAATTCTGTCTTTTAATAATTTATATTCTATAAAGCTTAATGATTCTTGATAATCTTTTTGTGCTTTATCATAATATTCTGCTGAAGCTTTATAATTCCCTAATCGATCCTCGATACGAGCAATATATTCGTGACTAGCTGCTGCATAGGAAATATGTCCCCTATTTAAGCTATCCTCTATTGCATTCAGATATACTTCTTTTGCTTTTATTAAATATGACTTTTCATTAGAAATAATTCCCAATTCTTCATAAAGGAGCCCTAAACGTATCTTTGCTGCAATAAATCCTGTTCGAGATTCTACAGGGTGGTCTAAATAATTATCAGCAGCATCAACAGCAGATCTTAACATTTTAATTTTGTTTTCTTTATTCTGAGCAACGTCAGCTAGAGTCTTGAACGATCTATACAATGCAGAATATCCAGAAGTTCTACTAAACCCTTTTTCATACTCAGATGCAACTTTATTTGCATTCTCTGCATCCTCAACCATACTTTTTGCATATTTACTCCTATCTTCCTCATTTTTAGCAAGATAAACTAACTGTGAGTAAGACCAAGTTAATATTTGATATGCCCAGACACTAAAAGGCTTAAAAGCTATATTGTTATGAGAAGCTTTAGCATAGTTTAAGGCTTCTTTGGCGTAAAATTCTCTTTGCTCAGGACCGAAAAAGCTTCTCTGAGCAATATTTGTGTAGTAAAGAGCAGGTAAGAAATTGCTATAAAAATTCCAAAAACTAAATAAGTTAGAATATACCTTTCCAGCTTCTTTTATTTCTTTAATGTCCTGAATAATCCTTTTCTGGACATAATTAATTCTTCCACCAATAACCGCACACCAATTCAACCAGAATATGATTAATGTAATAATACCATTATCCTTTGTCTTTCTTATAAAGTCTAATCCCTTTTCACATAAAATTAAACCTTCTTCAATGTAGTGATTCTGCTCCCTTATATTTTCAGCGAGAAAAAAACCATAATAGAAGTAAAGAAAACCTAAGATAAAATTAATAATTCCATGAATCTTTAAATTGCTTTGATCTTTTGTGAGCTCAAATGCCATCTTTGCTCTATTGAACCACTTTTTAAAATCAAAAGCTAATGTTTTTCCTTGATCCAAATTATAAAAAGTTGGCATTTCTTCTAGAAAGCAATTATGGATGCTTATATTAATCATAGCGTAAAGAGAATCAATTAGATAATTCAAACGGTTTAACTTTTTTGAAAACTTCCATGCTTTTTCTGCATAATCTGTCCCATCATCAATTATATTTTCCAATTCTTTAGGATTCTTAGCATATTTCATTAAATTATGCATACACATTGCAGATCTAATAATATTTCTTGTAAAGCCTTCCTCATCTCCCTTATTAGAGAATAGTTCACTTGCTTGGATGAAAAATTCTAGAGAATTTTTAAATTCTTTTTCACCTGTATTAATTGAAGTGCTAGTACATCCTTCTTCATAGAGAGCTTCACCATAACATTCTAATTCTTCAGCTTTAATTCCGATACTTTTAAACAGGTTACCTGCTTCCCTATATTTCATTGTTGCTTTACTTTTCAGTGAAATATACTGCTCTGTTGTCCCTACCGTATCAGCTGCTTGCGAATTAACAAAACCAAGCCTTTTATAAAGAACTGCTGCTTTATCTAATAAGTTTGCTCTTGTATACTCTTTTACTAGCTTTTCGTATACAACCGCTGCTTCTTTCCAATTATAAGTTTTTTCTTCAAATTTTGCTTTTTCTAATAATATATCTTCAGATTCGCCCATCATTGCTTTGTTTTAATATTTTCGCGAATTTCTTACCCATAAATTCTATTACATTAAGTTTAAGAATGATTAATAATCAGATAATTCAATTTATATTTTTTTACTTTTTAATAAGATTTGAATTTTGAGTATACAATCTTATACTTTAGATAATTTAAAATAAATTAGATTAATAATTTGGGAAATTTATTTTCCATAATCAATTCCTTTTGGATGATTTCATTTAATAAATCTTCACGTTCTTTGCCAGATAATACTTCTAATTTTCTTATACTTAATGGATCAACCTTATTCCTTAATAAATCAAGTTCTTCTTTAGTAGGAGGCATAGTCTCTAATAAATTTTTAGGTATTACCAAATCGAATCCTGTTGAATTCTTTACAGTTTCAAGTTCAATACCAGGATAGATTGAATTTAATCTCATCTTTTTTGTTTTTTCATCAAAATCTAAATAAGCAAGATTGGTAATGACGCATTGTGGGCCTGAACCACCACATATTGAGGGCTTTCCCCCAGGAAATCCAACACCAGAAATGAAAGACAATTTTTCTGTTGGCACAAATGTTCTTTTATCATGTCTGGGTGTATAAAGAAAAGAGCCACGAGAATAGAACATGCTAAAATCAAATATACCTGCGGCTCCAGGAAGCCTTATTTTTGGATTATTCCAATCTCCTATGCAGATATTATTACTGTTTCCATATTGATCAATCTGTGCTGGTCTGAAGAATTCTATAGTAGTTAATTTTTCTGATGGAAGGGATTCTAAAGTACATTCTACGCTATCTTGAAACCGATAAGCTCTTGCAGTATTCATTTCAAGATATAGTAAAGACACTTGTCGAGGTTCCATCACAAAAGTATTTCCCATAATGTAATGATATATCGCATCAGGTGCATGATTTAGCTTTGCCAATGTGAAAGCTGCCCATACCATTGGTGTGGCAACTCCAACGATCATCACATCATCATTTCTGACTTCCCTTGACATTAGGACAGTCATTATTTCATCAACAGTATAATCCTTCGAATATTCACTCATATTATTTCCCTCCTATAATAAAATATTAAAAATAGTTTGAATTCCACCTACTTCCTCTAAATATTGAGTTGGTGTTTTGTCTATTATGAATTTCTTCTTATATTCTTCAAAACTAGTTTTTAAATAACATTGAATATGCAAAGGATCAAATGTATAAATCGGATAGCATGAGGTTGGATGAGCCCCAAAAGGCATTTTAACAACTGCACTTGTAGTTTGGATTGGTAATTGTGCTTTTCCTGGCAAATAGCGGATATCTTCTGTTTCTACTACTTTTTCACATACAATAATTGTCTTTTTTGCAGTTTTTGCCATATCAGCATCCATCCATACTGCTCCAGCAATATTACCATTCCCAAATTCATCAGCGTAAGGCACATGAATTATTGCAACGTCTAAATCTATCTTTGGTACTGCCATAACTTGAGTTCCTGAACCAAGAGGATCAACAATTTGTTTAATATCATTCCTTACTTTAGGCATATCTGTTCCAATGATTCCTTTTAAAGGCATAAAAGGAACTTTTAAATAAGATGCTCTTAATCCTAAAGCAATTGTTGCTTCGCTTTCTTCAGATATTTTAATCAAACCAGATTCTACAGCTTTTCTGAAGTGTGGAGCCATCCCAAAAATTTCCATCCCTACAAAACAACTTCTTACTTCTAAGGCACAATTCCCAGCTATGAGCATATCTATTTCTATTCCACCTACAAATGTACATAATATCAAATCTTTTTTTTCTTGTCTAATTATCTCTCTACAAGCACTAATTGGTTTTCTCCAAAAAGATAAACCACCAAATCCTACAAGATCTCCATCATTAACATAACTTGAAATAGCTTCTTCTAAAGGCATTAATTTACTTGATCTAATTTATTATCCCCTCACTTTTTCTATTTTAATTTTCTTTTGCTGCAATATAATCAGTTAATTTTGCCATAAAAAACTTTCAAAATTTAGTTCTTTTTTGCTTTATCTAATTGCTTTTTCAATTCTATAAAATATTCTGGAGCAGAAATTTGATAAGGTATCGGATATCTAGTACCTGCTTTATGTGTTTCTGCCATACCTTCTATAATTTCATCAATAATTCCAATTGGTATTGATGCTATTAAATCACTATCCATAGCATTTCCATAACGACGATCACCTAAACATGGGAAAGCAATTTGTAATTCACCAGTGATCATCGCACTTGATATTGTATCTGCGCATACACCATCACAGAAAGTAGACATTGAAACCCTTCCTCCTTTTTTCCATAAATAACCTTGAATTATTCTCATTATTTGAGCAGAATTGGCCCATATTAGAATTAAATCAGGTTTAAAGTCAACTCGATGTAATGCTCCTGATAAAATAGCATTATATTTCCCAAATGGAATTTTAGGGATAGTTGCCGCAGTTTTTTTGGCAGCTTCCTTAGTTTTATTATATCTACCTATAAAAAAAGCACCTTCTTCAAATAACTTATAAGATTCTTCAAATCCTACTGAAATCCCTGCAAGTGGGCATAAATTATCTTCTTTAGTACAAAGCATTGTCCAACCATAATACCTTGAGTAACTAAAAATCTGGCAGATCACTACTTTATTTTCAGGTCTTTTAAGAAATTTCATGTTTTCTACTTCTTTTGTATCCTGAATTAATTTAACAGCAACTGGAAAAGTTGCCAATCTCAAATATTTATTTAGTTGATTATCTAAAATCTCAAATTTACCCATGAAAATTACCAATATTTTTATATATAATCTTAAAGTGAATTATTTTTGATCTTTCTTAATACAACGGAGTTCTGTAGTAACAAGACTCGACAAATTTTATAATTTATTATGAATAATAGTTGAGTTAAATAGTTTTTAAATCTTTATCTTCACATTTTAGCAAATATTTATCTTATTTTCACAATTGCTTATTAAACTAAATTCTTGAAGCTAATTCATCATTAGAAAATAAAACACAGCTGAACTCAAAGTATAAGTCTCATAGACAAATCCAAATCACATAATAAAGCTATAATGATGTCATTCTTTATGAAATAAGGTTTTTATATCTATAGACTCATTTCAAATTTGGATTTATGAATCAGTTTCATTTACTTATTTTCCGTTTATATCTTACTCTCTCTAGTTTTGGCTCTAATTCTTCCATAATTTGGTTTAAAGCCAAACTAATAATTTAGAAGATTTTTAATTAAATTAAAAGCCTTTTTCGAATTTTGAGATATAATCATATCCTTAATTCAATATTGTCGAGCTTATACTAATTTAAACAAAATTAGGATAACAATTATAAATCTAACCTCCCTTTAATTTATAAAAGTGGCTAACCTCAGATTTAATAGTTTGAAAAGCGCCATTCGAAATTTAAAGAGCTCTAAATTGTAGTTAAAATACAAAAATTTAAATATCTGCAATTTCTTTAATTTATTAATTAGGTATATTATTACTAATAGTTAGTATATTATAAAAGTATAATTTAGGTGAGTCTTCAAATGATCTGGAATATCTCGAGGATAATAATATCGGTTAGGGTAATTATTGGATATTATAGCTTTCTTGAGTCTACAATTTCTCAGTTAGATTATGATAAGACGCCTAAAATGAGTAATATATGACTTTAAGTTTCAAAATTCAAAGGTTTATGACTTTTTACATTCTCCCATATAGAATTGCTAATAGGAAGTAAAAAGTTCTAATCTAACTCAGAAATCTCAACATAATGGAGATTTCATACTAATAATAGTAATTATATTTAATTTAAAAAAAAGAAGGTAAGCCAAAACGTAAAGAAATAAAATTGGATAATTGAATTGGTTTAAGGGTGATCTAAATGAGCTTAGTCCATGAAAATAATGTTGAAAATAGACTATTAATAATTAATAAGGACAAGGTTCAAAGATCGAAATATAAATCAAATATCATTAAATTATACTTCTTTAATTTCTTTATCGGATTTTCTCTTATTTCAGGGATTTTGATCCCTTTTTACATAATTTATGGTGGATTTACTTTTTTTGAATTTATGTTGCTACAAAGTTATTATGCAATAATTGTAATTATATTAGAAATTCCATGTGGTATAATAGCCGATCGAATTAGTAAGAAATTTGCTCTAATGTTAGCAGGCATATCTTATCTTTTAATTCCCTTTGTATATGGAATAGCTTTAAATAAACTACTTTTCTTTGTAGGAGAAACCTTATTTGCATTTAGTAATGCTTTAATTTCGGGAACTAATGAAGCGATAGTATACGAAAATTTGAAAAAGATGGAAAAGGAAAACCTAATTATGAAAACTGTTGCTAAAAATGATGGAATGTTTTTATTAGGGATCATTATATCAGCACCATTAGGTTCGATTATTGCAAATTTAATTTCAATTAGAGTAGTAGTTTTAATTATGATTATACCTTATTTCATTTGCTTATTCATTACTTTTACTATTCATAAAACTAGCAGAATAAACGATCCTGAAAAAAAAATTTCTCACATTTTAAAATCAGGATTTCACCTGCTTTGGAAGAACAAAATTCTTAAGATTTTAGTATTTGAAAAGATAATAATTGAAATAATTATAATTTTTCTAGTGTATACTTATCAATATTACATTCTTCTCGAATTCAGTATTCCTGTATTATACTTTGGATTTATTGACGCTGGTTTAACCCTTTCACACTTTATGTTTTTAAATTTAATTCCACATTTAACAACTAACAATATGGATAAAAAGAAATTACTTTTCATAAATACTATTATTCCTGGGATAGGATATATTTTGATTGCTATAATTAATTTTGCTCCAGCAATTATCTTTCTATTCTTAATAGTAATTGGGTTAGGATTATCAAGATATATAATATTTACTAATGGAATTAATAAACAGATTAAAGAACATAACAGGGCTACAATTTTAAGCACTATTAATGTAATATCAGGAGTTTTAAAAGCAATTTTGTATCCATTAATAGGAATGTTAGTTATGGTCAATATGAATTTTCTTTATCTGATATTTGGAATTTTAATAGTATTTTTCGCATTAAAATCTAAAATTAGAAAAGAATACCTTTAAATCGAAATAAATACTAAATCAAAAATATTAAGATATAATACTACTTTTTATGTTATTAAAAGATATATACTCGATTGGTGGTTGTTAGCCTTAAAAAATGTTTGAACTGAAGAAGTTAATAGGAAATACAACATTTACAGAGGCAAAAAACCTAGCTAATTTATTAGGATGTGAAAGATTATATTTAAAATTTGAAGGTAGTAATCCAACTGGAACTCAAAAAGATCGAATTGCATTGGCTTTAATTGAAGATGCTGTTAAAAATAATTATAAAGTTATAACAACTGCCACATGTGGTAATTTTGGGGCGGCATTAGCATATGTAGCAAAAAATTTTGGATTAGAGACTCATGTTTTTATACCAACAAATTATCATCCCTCGAAAAATAGAATAAACTACTTGTATCAAGCTAATGCTCATATTCATTATATTGACGGCCATTATGAGGATGCTGTTAGTTACTCCTCTGAAATTGCAGAAAATAAAGACTATTATAATGCAAATCCAGGTGTACCCAGAGTAAAAGATCGTTCGTTTCTTGCTTACACTAAAATCTCCTTAGAACTATATAGAAGCTTAAGAAGAGCCCCCGATTATGTTTTTTGCCCAGTAGGGAATGGAACTACCATAACAGGAATTCATAGAGGCTTTAAAAAACTATTCGAAGATGGAAAAATATCAAAAATACCTAAAATAATAGCTACAAGCACCAAAAAAGGAAATCCTATAATTAAATCATTTAAATTAAATACTAAAGTAGTCCTAGATCTTGCTCCAGATGAAATTAGGGAAAGTAAGGTTAATGAACCTTTAACAAATTGGCATTCATATGATGGTCAAGAAGCTTTAGATGCGATATATGAATCAAAAGGGTTTGCTGATTATGCTTCTGATTCGAAAATGATTGAGTTTTCTCGAATTTTAAGAGAAGAACAAGGTTTAAATGCCTTACCTGCTGCTACAAGTACTTTAGCAGTTCTTTCAAATCTAAAGAGAGGGGCGGTTATTTTAAAAGGGAATTATGTAGCAATTTTAACTGGGAGAGACTTTAAGTAATTCATGATTTTTTTATTTCAATTTTAATTAATATCAATATTAAACGAATCAAGTTATAATCGTAATAGCATCGTCAAATTTCCATTATCATTTCTTTCTTTAAGGTTAAATCCTAAATTTTTATAAAAATTATATAATAAAATTTTTTTTTCATCAATTTCTTCAGTCTCTACCCGCAAAAACTTATATTTCTCTTTTTTCAACCATTTAATGAACCATTTTAAAATTAAAAAACCAATCCCTTTGCCATAATTCTTGACTGCAATAGTATCGAGAAAAAATGTTTGTTTGGTCTCATCAGGGAATAGATATCCTAATAGGGTAGCTTCAAGTTTATTATTAACTAAAAGATATAAAAAAACTATATTATCATTGTGTAATCTTTTTTCTATTTCTTTGAATGAGTATCTTAACTCTTCTCTAAAGGCTATTTTTTCAATTTCTTGGAACCAATCATAATATTTATTATTCCAAAATTCAGGAAAAACTAATTTTATTGAAGCATTCAATTTTTTATTCAATTCCCTTTCTAGAGATCTCCAAATAGAATTACTTCTTTTCAAATTTAATGGATTTAATTTTAAATTCATGAATTGTTCGAAATTATATTATAATTTTTTTAATTAATATAAATTAAGACCATAGCGATAACAAGCAGATTCTAGAATGCGTTGAATTAATTGATCATAGCTATATCCAGACTTCATTGCCATATATGGATAAAATGAAAAATCATTGTTATCAAGATCGAAATCCATACCTGGAAGTGGATTAATCTCCAGAAAGTAAATTTGATTTTTAGTATTCATTCTAAAGTCAATTCGCCCAAAATCTCTTATATCTAAATATTTATAAATGTTTATTGAAATAATCTTCAGTCTTTTCTTTAAGTCTTTTAGAATTTTAGCTGGACAGATATAGTGATCTAATGAATCATACATGGTTTTTGCTCTCTGCCCAAATATGTTTCCAATTTCCTTAGGTAGTTTTGAATAATCTATTTCTAGAATTGATAATATTTCAGGATCTTCACCAGGTTTTCCTAATAATCCTACACTGAATTCACGGCCCTGAATAAATTGTTCAACTAAAATCGATTGTTGATAATTATTTAATAAAGTTTTAAGTTTAATTTTTAAATTATCAATATCAAAAACAACATTATCTTCATTTATCCCCATTGAAGAACCTTCTTCATTTGGCTTTAAAATAACGGGGAATGGTATATCAAGATTGATAATATCTTTAACATCTGAAACTGTAATAAATTTAGGAGTTAAAATTTTATGATATGCTAAACACTTTTTTGCCCATGTTTTATTCAAACCTATAGCTGTTGTCAGCACATTAGAACCCACATAGGGGATATTTAACATCTCCAACATTGCTGGTATGTGAGATTCTCGACTTTCTCCTCTGATTCCTTCTGATCTGTTGAAGACCAAATCCGGTTTAACTTTTTTCAGATTTTCCAAAACATTTTCATCAGCTTCAATAAATTCATAATTATGACCAATTTCTTCAATACCATGTTTTATTAATTGGATTGTATGAGGAGGATCATATTCGATTTGGAATTCGGAATCTTCTCTTCTCGTATTTAATATAACTGCTATCTTCATTTTATTTTCAAATATTAAATAAACAAGACTAATAATAAAAGATTTAGGATCTATTTAATAGTAAATTTTATAATTCAAAAAGTGATATTTCCTCCTTATAAATTGACATAACTTCATTCTTTAATTCTTTAGGAAGTGAAATTGGTTCATAAATGGAGCAAAATTTAGTGAAAAGCTCATCTTCTCGGCTTTTGGCTTCTTGAAATAAACCTTCTTTCTTAAATTCATCAATTAAATCTCCTTTAACTCCCTTTTTAGTAGCACTATAAAAAGCAAATAATTGTTCATCCCTAGCTATTTCTGTATTAGCATATGTGAGATTTGACTTACCTCCAAATAAAGTATAAAGCTCTTTAAATTCTTTTTTGAGCATATTATTTTTTAATCCAATTAGTTTAGGATCTATGCCACTACCAACACATAATAAATACATTTTAGCACAAACAGAACAATGGTGACACCAATGATAATCTTTACCATACTCATTTTCGGTAAAACAGCTCATTTGATATTTTGCAATTGCAGGGTAACGATTTACAAGAATACGCTGTATCATCATATCCATTAGCGGTTCAATTAAACTTCCAGTATTTACTGAATGATTTGAGAAAATTTGAGTTATTTGATTTATATGAACTGTCCATAGATGTGATTGGTCATAAGCGGGATAAATTAACCATCTATTTGAACTATCCATATAAGAAGCCGCTGTTGTTTGTTCATTGCCGAAAAAGATATATTTTCCATTGAATGCATATGCAAAAGGAATAAATTCAAGTGCATATTCTGTATTTTGTAAACCCCACCCAAATTCAGATTTTGGTAATTTTAAATAATTATAATCCCTTAATTTTCCTGTTTCATGAGTAAGGATATGCAACTCCTTTGCGAATTCTTTTTTAAACTCGGTCGCTAAATTTTTTTTATGTTTTTCTTCATATGTTAAACTTTGTTCTACAACATATATCATTTCAGGTTTCAAATCAAGCTCATCTGCAACAGCATAAGTTAAAAGGCTATCCTTCCCAAAACTCATCCCTATTAAAGCTTTATATGCCCCTTCTACAGGTCTATCAGAGGGAACCACTATTTCTGGATTAATAAATTGAAATTCTGTATTTAAAAATTTATAAATAATTTCATCAGTACTGAGACCATCAACTTCAGTACAAGAAGGAATATCCTTCAAAAAATTTTGTAAAAAATAGGGTTCTAGCAAAGGTCTTCCTGAATAATATATAATTTTATTTCTATTGTATATCAAAGGTAAATGCATGGTAGTTGCGAGAACCAGATTATCCTTTAAGGCTTCACAAGTTTGATTGGGTGTTAAATTCCAAATTTTTTTTCCATAAATATTAGAATATTGAACTCCTTGAAATTCTATTTGAAACCCTGTTTTGGTATTTGTTGAATAAATTTCTAAAAAACTCTTCAATTTTAAAGTCCTCTTTCTCTAATTTGAATCTTAATTGATCCATATGAATTTTATAAATAAAATTATTGTGTATAAAATCCAGAATTCAATGGGATAAGTTGGCTTTTTGATTAAATTCAATTATAAGAACAAATAATTAAATATGAAACTAATCCTTATTGCCTATGTGAAAGTAACAAGTAATGATTTTAAACATGATCAATTATTAGATAGTAAATTTTCATTACGCGGAGGAAATAAATCACCTCATTTGAAATGGGAGAAGGTACCACCGAACACTAAAAGTTTTGCTATTTCCTGTAATGATCCAGATGCGCCTGCAGGTGATTGGATTCATTGGCTTGTTGTGAATATTCCAAAACATATTAATGAAATCCCTCAAGGAGGCCCAATCCCGGGCGATCAGTTGCAAACGGACTTTGGAAAAACTGGTTATGGTGGACCTTCACCGCCAAGTGGGACACACAGATATGTATTCAAGATATATGCGTTAGATGTTGATAAATTAAAGGGTGTCAATAGGAAGACTTTCTACGAAGAAATGGAAGATCACGCTATTATGTCAGCTGAAATAGTTGGATTGTATAAAAGTAAAAAATAGAATTATATAAAAATAAAACAATATTGAAAACAAAAGTACATTATAGGGAATAGTCTCATGAAAAGACATATATCAATTATGATTGGTATTTTAACCATTCTAGTAGTTTTTTTCCTTCCGTTTGGTATCATGATAGATCTTGCTCCACAAGGACCAAACAGTATTGTTTCAATGATATGGGAAGTTCCTCTTAGCCCTGCATGGTATTCAATAAGATTTTTCAGTGCATTTCAGTACTATTTTGATTTTTGTGTTTTCAGACTTATATTTGTAATATATGTTTTCCTACTAATTATTGGAAAATATAACTATAACAAAAAATGGTTCATTTTGAGTGGTGCATTTAGTGAATTATTTACTTTAGTATTATCTATACCTAGAATATTTATTCTGAATGAACATGGAGATAATTTGTTTATTATTATCTTTCCTATCCCTTTTTTGATGATCCTTGATTTATTTATAGTTTTTTCAGCAGGTCGATTAGGTCTTATTAAAATAAATAATGAAATCTATAATATGAAAGAATTTTAACTTGAAATTATAATAAATTTAAATAAATTTAGGAATAATTCTATAATTATATTAGATTAATTTTTAAGCGAAATAGATTTTTATTACAAATTAAATAGAATGAAAAGATTAAATTCAGCATCTTATTTAAAGTTGGAAAAGGTTAGGATTAATTAATATAACTTTATAGAAATTAGAAAAAAAATTATTTTAAAAATTATTTTCTCATTTTACTTATTCTGGCATTTTAAGCCCTATCATTGGCATTGCCTCTACTCCAGACATGAAAACCTCAATTTCATACTTGAGATTTTTGACAAGATTTCCAAACATAAGCATCCGTCTGTATACCAAATCTAAAGTTTCCTGAAGTTTTCCTTCTTTCACATCATCCACAGCAAGAGCCTTAAAACCTTTCTTAGTCGCTTTGACACATGAAGGTACAGCTGCTTTATAGAGGGACTTATCTACAGGATATTTCTTCATGACTTCAAGATAAGCCTTCCCAACTGCTTCAGCTTCGCTATGAGGCCATTGAGTATGTATTATAACCATAGGCATATTTCTTCACTCCTTTATTTATTATTAATTTAGATAATTTAATTTAGAAGTGATTTTTCACTCCAATTTTATATAAATTTAATTTTATTATTTGGATTGCTACGAATAATAGTAGCATTAAATAGTAATTAAATGTTTATTCTTAACATCCTAACTTATAAGAATCAAATAATATTATTGTCATTTTTTTTAAATATATATTATCATAAATTAGTAGAGGTAATTCACCATTAGAAAGAGATTAAAACAGGGATTAGTTCAAGTTTATTTTGGACGAGGGAAGGGTAAAACAACTGCTGCCATAGGACAAGGAATACGTGCTACGGGGCATGGATTCAAGGTATTTATGATTCAATTCATGAAAGGTAATTACAAATACGGTGAGATTGAAGCAATTAAAAAAATACCCAATTTTGAACTAAAGCAATTTGGGAGCCCAGATCTTATAGCTGAGCCAGGAGAATTTGATCTAAAAGAAGGTAAAAAAGCTCTAGATTTCGCAAAAGAAATTGTAATGAGTGATGAATATGACATCGTGATTCTTGATGAAGTTGGAGTTGCAATATCTATGAATGTAATACCTGTCGAACCTGTACTAGAACTCATTAAAAATAGACCAGAAAAGGTTGAGCTAATCTTAACAGGTGGGCCTCAAATGCATCCTAAAATTAAAGAGTTAGCTGATTTAGTAACCGAGATGAGAATGATTAAGCATTATTACTCCTCAAAAGGTATTACAGCTCGATATGGAATTGAATATTAAAAATAATTCTTAAAGTTCTATTAAAAAATGTAATAAAATGAATATAGAAAGATTTTATAGCATAATAATTTAATTTGGGAAAAATAAGCTCTAATAAGAAAAGCATTTGGAAGGGCACTTAAAGACAATATGGTTGATAAAAATAAAGAAAAAGTCTTAAATTATGTAAAAGCTTTCTGAAAAAAAGGAGTTTCCTCTACAATAACACTATATTCGATTCGAAATATAAAAGGAAAAGAAAGAGAAGAAATTTTGAAAATCAAACCTCTAGATTAGGTTAATATGGTTTTTTCATTATAAAAATTGATTCTATTTAAAAGTAAGATCTAAATTTACCTTTATATCAGGACACTTTAATCTAACTTCGATTAAATTTTTATTAAAAGAAAAGATATTCAAGGTCATGAATAAAGGAAAGATTACTCAAGCAAAACTTATAATTTCTGTGTGCGGAATAGATTGCGCTCAATGTAAAATATATCAAGCTCCAAATAACCCTAAGATTGCCGAAAGATTAGTTAAAATCTTTGATAAGATGTGGGATAATGTAAAACCAGAAGACTTTCATTGTAGCACTTGTAGGAGACATCTATTAGAATGTTGGACTAAAGAATGCTGGATAAGATCTTGTTGTATAAATGATAGAAAATTAGAATACTGTTACCAATGCCAAGATTTTCCTTGCAAGGGGTTAGAAAAGAGAGCAAAAAAGAATAAAAGATATCTAATAGCATTAAATAATTTGAAAAAAATGAAGAAAAAAAAAGAAGATTAAGCATCAGAATACCTATATAAACTTTATTTTGATTCCAAATTTTCCATTTATTATAATGTATATTATAATAATATCCCGATTAGAAATATAATGAACCCTCAAATTTTAGATAAAATTAAACGTAAGAATCTAATAACAATAGCTATTACTAAATTAATTCATGGATTTGGGACTGGTATATTTGCAGTTATTTACCAACCATTTCTATTAGAACTTACTAATTCCATAGTATTAACAGGGCTCTTTATTTCAATAGGATCAATAATGCAATTTATGCCAATGCCCTTGATTGGAAAATTTTCTGACAAATTTAATCGAAAGTATATCCTTATTTCTAGCATTCCAATATATATCTTAGGATTATCATTTTTAATATTAGCAACTCCAACCAGTGTATATTTTATTCTTTTTGGGATAATATTTTACTTTTTAGGTTTTATTATTAATAATTTGAACGCTCAATTTCTAACTGCTGAAAATACTAATAAATCTAAAGGACTTACATTTGGATTTATGTTTTTTGCCTATTTTGGAGGCACAATCGCAGGAACATTCTTTATAATTCTTGGACAAGGACTTGAATCTAGATTTTATTTATTTATTTTTATTATTTTATTGCTTGTTGAAGAAATTTTCTTTACATTTTTTCTATCAGCTCAAAATAATCAAAATTTCAATCAAAAAAAGCAGGTAAATGATAAATTTAATAAAAAGGAAAATATGTGGTTAAAGATTTTTAAAACAAAGACCTTAAGGTCAATTTTAATTTTCTTTACATTAGATATTTTCGTTTATAGTCTCTCTCTCTCAATCTATTCTGGTGGATTATATGATTATTACAATCTTACAAAAGAAGATATAGCTTTCATAGTATTATGGTTTAATATTGGAAATGCCATATTTCAAATTCCTGCAGGTCATATTACTGATAAAATTGGGAATAAAAAGACATTAATTTTGAGTCAATTCTTTGGGTTCGGTTTTTTTATTATGAATATATTATCTGTTATTCTCTGGATGAATTTTATTAGGTACACATTGATTTTTACATTAAGTGTTGGTTATGTACTACTTGCTTTATCTGTTTGTACATTTATACCTGCCGAACAAATAATTTTAACTAATTTGGGGGAAAATCAAAAATCTGAAGCTTATGGCATTATTTCATTTTTTAGAGGTATTGGTTTAATTCCTACTGGGATTATTGGAGGATTGATTGTGGAATATATTCATTATATTGTTCCATTTATATTTAGCATAATAGGATTGGGAATTGAACTTTTATTTCTTATTAAATATTTTCACGATTGAGTAGTAATTATTCGATAAAATGAAAAGAAATATAATTTTTAGTTAATTCAATTCATTAATTTTCAAAAAAAAAAATCAAAATAAACGAATGGTGAAATTATGGGTAAATTAGCTCGAAAAGTTGCTATTATTGGTGCTGGAATGAGTAAATTTGGACAAAATTTTCCTCTTAAGCGTAATCCCGATATGTGGGTTGATGCTTGGATTGATGCTGTGAGTAAAGTAGATAATGGTATTGAACCTAAGGATGTTGACGCATGTTATGTTGGTAATTACTCCTCAGATTTGTTTAATCATCAAGGACATTTGGGACCCCAAATGGCTAATTTAGTAGGACTAACGCCGAAACCAGCTGCAAGATTTGAAGGAGCATGCGCTAGTAGTGGTGTAGCATTTCGACAGGGAATATTAGCTATTGCATCAGGGATTCATGATATTGTAGCAATAAGTGGTGTGGAATGTATGACTGAGGTATCTACTACTCTGGTGACTGATACTTTAGCAACTGCTTCAGATAACTTATTTGAATATCCTGCGGGAGCCACATTCCCAGGATTATATGCTGCTGTTGCATCAGCTCATTTTTATAAATATGGAACCACACACGACGATTTAAAGAGAATAGCTATAAAAAATCATGAAAATGGAAGTCAAAATCCATATGCACAAATGCAACAATCATTAAAACAGATAATGGCAAGTAAAATCAAAAAAATTGAATCTCAAGGTAGAAAGGTTCCAGAATGGAAAGATGAAATGGACTTCTTAAATAGTTCATCAAATCCTATTATTGCTTCTCCGTTGAGATTATTTGATTGTTCATTAGTTACTGATGGTGCGGCTTGTGTTTTCTTAGCAGCAGAAGATGTTGCAAAGAAATATACTGATACACCAATTTGGATAACTGGTACTGGACAAGGGAGTGCTGCTCTTTCTTTACATGATAGAGATGAAATTACTGGTTTTATAGCTGCTAGAGAAGCCGCTAGACAAGCATATCAAATGTCAGGTTTAGGACCTAAGGATATTCAAATTGCGGAAGTCCATGACTGCTTTACAATCGCTGAGCTCATCGCATTAGAAGATTTGGAATTCTACGAAAAGGGTAAAGCAGCAGAAGCTATTAAAAATGGTGAGACAAAGAGAGATGGAATAAGACCTATCAACACTTCTGGAGGACTAAAGTCAAAAGGACATCCTGTAGGTGCAACAGGGGCTGCTATGGCAGTTGAAATCTTCAAACAAATGCGTGGAATAGCTGAGCGGGATAGACAAGTTAAATTTAATGTTGAAAAAGCATTAAGTCATAATTTAGGAGGTTCTGGTGCCACATGTGTGGTAACTATTTATGAGAAATAGAAAGGTGAAAAATTAAAATGTCAGAACAAAAAGAAATTACAATTCAAAATTATTTGGAATATATCCAAAATAAAAAATTGATGGGTTCTAAATGCAAAAAGTGTGGTACTCTTGATGTTCCTCCAAGGAAATTATGTATAAAATGCAATTCAACTGATGTAGAATGGGTAGAATTATCAGGTAAGGGAAAATTAGCTGCTTATTCTTGTATTGGTGTAGGGGCTACATTCATGGTAAAGAAAGGTTATTCAATGAAAAAACCATATTGTTTTTCAGTAATAGAACTTGATGAGGGTCCTATGATCTCTGGACAATTAGTAGGTGTTGATGAGACTAAACCAGAAGATATTAAAATAAATACTCCTGTAAAAGCAAAGTTCTTAGAAACAGAACTAGAAGGGGGAGAAATAAGAGTAGATCTTGGTTTCGAACCAATGTAAAATCTAAACAATAATTATATTTTTTATTTTTTAATCTTAAATTAGGAAGTAAAAATCCTTAAAGGTTCTTCATAAAACTTGGTGAATTTATATAAAAAAGAAATATATCATTTTAATTTCAAGTACTCTATTATCTCTTTTAATTTTTACAATAATTTATTTAAATTTACCTTCAAGCAATCTTAATATCCAGAATTATGATATAGAACTCCAATTTAATAAAGATAATGCTTATTCTTATGTAGAAGATCAATTAGATATAGGTTATCGAATTCCTGGAACACAAGAACGTGTGAATTGTACTAATTATTTTATAACAAAATTTTTAGAGGTTGATATTAATTTTACTTATGTTCTTCATAATTTTTCAGTCTATTCCACAGAATGTCAAAATGTTTTATTTAAATTAAACAAGAATGAAACCAACATAGTAATTTTAGGAGCACATTATGATTCTAGAGCAAGAGCAACAAAAGACTTAACAAATACATCTGCTCCTGTTCCAGGTGCAAACGATGGTGCTAGTGGAAGTGCTGTTTTAATTGAATTAGCAAGAAATTTCTATACAATGAGAGAGAATCTAAGTTGTCAAATTTGGTTTGTCTTTTTTGATGCTGAAGATCAAGGATACGATGTAGGTTCTGGTTTGTCTGGATGGGGGTGGTGTGAAGGATCTCAAAAATTTATTTCTGAAATCGACAATTTTTTTAATTCAACAACAGAAAATTTTGACTGTATGATTTTATTAGATATGGTTGGGGGAACAAACCTAAGATTTATTAATGAACAACATTCTACATCTTCACTCTTAGACGAATTATTTGCTATTGGAAGAAGTCTAGGTTATACCAACGAATTTCCAAGAACACCAATATCTCAAGCAATTGTAGATGATCACGTAGCTTTTGTGAATTATGGTATTCCATCTGCAGATTTAATTATCAAATTTTGGGATCGCAATCCTGATTGGCCTTATCACCATACTACTAATGATAATTTAACTTATATATCAAAAAATAGTCTTGAAACTACAGGTAAGACTGTCGAACAGTTTATTTATAATAATTATGTGGATGATCAAAATAATAATTATCAAGGAAATTATCCTTGGAATCAAGATAAAAATCTCCTAAATCTAGAGATGTTAATAGTCATAACAATTATTATTGCTATCGTGGGTATTTCAATTATAATATTAATAACTAGAAAACAAATGGTAAAAGAAGCACTGAAGGTGCATAATAACAATACAATCTAATTCTTTCAATTATAGTCTTATTTCTTAATACCTAAGATTGCGCGATGTCTTGTTCTATCATTGTAAACTTCTAATAAATTGAAAGACCCAAAAACTTCATAAATTTCTTCAATAGAAAAAAAATGATGTGGAAGTCCTTTTTCTTGCCCTGCTTGAGGAATATATGTACCAGTTTCAATCTCTTTCAACTTCCAATCCTCTAAATCACCTTCACCTTCTAATCTTGGAAAAGTTATAAAGATTATACCTCCTTTTTTTATGACTCTTTCAATTTCACTTACAGTGTAGAGAATATCTTTCATTTTATTATGGTGGATGACTTGGATTGAGATAATTGCATCAAAAAAGTTATCATCATATGGGAATTTTGTCTCAATCCTACTTAGTTTTATCTCTGCTTTTAGATTTTCTTCTGCAAGCCATTCTTTGGCGATGGAAATTGCTTTTGGAGATGCATCAAAACCATATATCTCAAAACCTTTCTTAGAGAAAAAGATAAGATGACGTCCAGTTCCAGAACCAATATCTAATATTTTTCGCACTCCATTTTCCTTAAAGAAATTAGCAATTCTCTCCATTTCTAGATGTGGCTCTGTGAAGACTTTACCTTTTTCTGAAAATATATCCTCCCAGTCGGGCATCTTAAAGTAAGTATTTTTTCCCAGTAAAAATCTTTATTTATTTTTACGTTTTTCTAACTCATCCCAGCATTCCCACATATAATGACCATATTTCTGTTTAAATTCCTCAGCAAAATCATTATTTCTTGGACGAATAAATTCATATCCATCTTGAATGCATTCATAGGTTACAGGAAGGTTTCCTAACACTTCTCCATCAACTTGGCATACATATGGTTCATCTTCAGGAGGTCTCATTTCTACTCTAACTTTCTTACTCTGATATTCACTAATATCAGGGTGTGGTAAAAGAGTAGCACTATACATTCTTCTAAATTGCCTAGCTAATTTGACTTTGTCAATGTTTACGATACTTATATCAAAAAGACCATCTTCAATACTAGCTCTTTGGCAAATAAACATACCTCCCCCATAAGCTCCAGAAAGTCCTACCGCCGCAAGATTAGCCTCCCCTTCAAAAGTATCATTATCCATTTTAACGATAATTTCTTTATTTTCCCATTCTTTAAGTAATGTAAGAATTATCATATTGTAATCCTTTTCTTTATCTTCATTTGATCTTCTTGCGACCTCTGAATCAAATCCTTGACTTCCTATACCTAAGAAGTATCTTTCAACACCACTATCGGTTTTAGCAAATCCAATATCACATTTGCTTGAAAATCCTTCTGCAATAATTTCACATGCTCGTTTAACATCTGCTCTATAACCTAAAGCAGCAGGGATATCATTTCCCGAACCCATAGGAATAAATCCGCAAAGCGCTTTTGAATTCGACGTTATTGTCCCATGAAGCACTTGGTTTGCTGTACCATCTCCTCCAGCTGCAATTACCCGGTACCCCTCTTTCGCTAGCTGTCTAGCTAATTCGATAGCATGACCATCATATTCTGTTACTACAGATTTAAATGAAACATTCAATTCTTTTAGGCATTTGAATGCATATTCAAGATCTTGTTCAGCTTCTCCTTTCTTGGCAATAGGATTATAAATAATTGCATAATCCTCCATAATTATCAACTCGAATAATTTAGATTATGATAAAAAATTGATTATGATATTTTTTTAAATACTAAACTATTTAAAACTGTTTTTAGTTAACTTTTGTAGTAAGTTCAGCACTAATGAGATGGAAGTAAAAATAAAGAAATATTAACCGAAAATTAGTAAAACTACTTCCATTCATAGCCACATAATCCACAGTACTTTTTTTTCCCATATATTCGAGGATAATCCATCAATATTATACTTTTATCTATTACTTCATGAATTGATGTTTCATCCCCACAACTAGGACATTTCCTTCGTCCAATAGAATCTTCGGATACTACCACCTTATCATTATAAGAACTTGTAAGATTTTTATCCTCAATAATATCTAAGAGAGATTCTTCACTCTCTATAGATGGTTCACTTTTAATTGAAGTTTCTGCTTTTTGTTTCAAAAATACTTCATTCATCATTATAATATATCCTTTTACTATTGAATCAAATTCATTTTCCATTGGTAATCGATCGAATTTCTCAATAAAATTTTGTAGAAATGTTTGAACATCATTGTCTTTGACAATATAGCCTTTTAACTCAATTAAACGCTTTATTTTTTGAACTAATTCCTCTTTCGAGGGTTTATCCTTCGCAACTTTCTCAATATATGCTGAATTGGTTAATTTTCTCTCAAAATCTCTCCATAATTGTCTAATTTGAGCATCAGATAACTTCCCTTTAACTTGAATATAAACTCTTTTTTCAGGTTCTTGTAAAATAGTAATTCTATTACCTTTCTGTTTATTTTGATCGATATTATTATCGAAATATGTTATTCTGAGTAAAGAACCTCCCAGTCTTTTCGTTTCAATTGAAAGAGACAAACTTTCTTCTAATATATTTTCCAAAATTGCTTGAATTTCATCATAACTTTTGTCTCGTATATCAAATGATTGGCTTTTCTCTATCATTTTATAGTTCTTAACCCTAATTGTAGTGCTGTTATTCAATCAAATTGGATAATTTTATTCTAGATATTTTAGTTTAAAATGTTAATCTTTTGTCATAATTCAATGTCTTAATTTATGAATCAGAACTGTTAATATCCTAAATTTAATTCATTATTTTAAGAAAATTTATATTTCTATTTTGATTAGATTTGACCATAGAATTACTTATTTTTATCTTATGGAAAAAGAACATCAAAAAACAGGGTTTAATAGGAAAAAGCTAAAGAAAAAGCAAGCTAATTCAAAAAAGAAACTAATTACTGCGATTGTGCTAATAGCATTAGCGTTTTCAGGATCATTTTTGATCTATTTTATCTTACAAGTATCTTTGAACACAGACATTCCCATGGTAGTAGTAGTCTCTAAGTCAATGGAACCAACTCTATTAAAGGGGGACTTATTATTTGTACAAGGTAGGGATGTTGCTCAGATAAGAAATGGTACAATTGAAGGAAAGGAAGGTGATATAATTGTTTTTGACGCATGGAATTTAGATGGGTGGATAAACCCTCCACGTGATCCAATCGTTCATCGTGTTGTTGATAAATGGTATGATGGTGGCTGGTTCTTTCGTACAAAAGGAGATGCTAATCCTTCTGTTGATGATGTACCTGTTCCAGAAACGAGCGTTTTAGGAGTGGTTGTAGGAAGAATCCCTTATATTGGATGGGTTAAAATCCTTTTAACAGATTCAGGATTATTAATTCCTCTTTTAGTTATTGTTTCTGCTTTACTTATTATAAGCATCATTTGGGATATAGTTAAAAAAGATGATAATGGTAAGGATAAAAAGAATGGAGAGAAAAAACTAATTTATAACCCAAAAGCTAAAAGTGATAAATCAGTAAGGGAACTTGAGATTGACTTCACAGAACCTAATTAACTCAATTGTTTGGAATGTTAATTAATAATATTTCTATTTAAAATAAGTTAAACATTTATAAAATACTAAATCAAATTATTACTTACTATATTCTAATTATAAGTATAAAAATTATTAAATTGGTGAACAGTAAATGGCATGGACTCCACCCAGTAAATTTATTGTAGTAATTACATTCCTATTGATGGCTTTTGGGATATTTATTCTTATGGATCTATCTATGGGTCTTTGGACTTCACTTCTACCGGCATTTCTTATTGGAACATACAATGGCTGGTTTATTATTGCTCTGATACTATTTTTTCTAACTTGGTTTCTGTTTTTTCTTGCTGTAAAATTGAAGGGTTTATAATTATTAATATTTAACTTCTTTTTTTTTATTATTTCTATAAGAATATATCTTCATTGAGTTAGATTCTGTTAGAAAATAAAAAATTCTTATTAATCTGACAATAAAATTTAAAACATTTCTAAAATTTCAAGAAAATGTTATTACGTAATTTTTAATCAAAAATACAATAAAACAACCAAACGTAATACGCAATCGCAAATTAACAAAAAAGTAAAGAAATACAATAAAAAATTTAAAACTAAAGAGGAAATTAAAATGGCAAAAGAAAAAGAAACAAATTCTGTTTTCGTTGGCCGCCGTCCAACAATGAACTATGTGATGGCCACAATGATGATCCTTAATAAAGGTGAGGAATGTACTGTAAAAGCTAGAGGTAGAGCTATTTCCCATGCTGTTGATGTTTGTGAGATTTTGAGAAATAGATTCTTAAAGGGTACACAATATAAGGACATCAAATTAAGCACAGAACAGTTAGAAGGAGAAAATGGACAAAACAATAATGTTTCAAGTATTGAAATTGTTCTTGCTCCACCGAAATAAACAGTGAAATTAACAATAATTCGCTGAAACAAATAACACAATCTTTATTTTTTTTTATTATACACTTTATATGAATTACCCCAGAATATTATTACTTCATTTTCCATTTTTATAGAGTATCAAAAAGACTAGAATCTACAAAATATTTATTATATGTGAAAGAAGAAAAGAAGAAACTATATTAATACGTTATTAATGGTAAAGATATTCTCTTGTTAATAATTCTATTAGCAATTCATTATTTTTGGTTTTAGCTCAAATCTATTGAATTTAAATAGAATTTCACAAAATTTTGGTTAAATCACAAACATTTAATAATACAGTAGGAAAAATAATACTTAACAAAAAATAATTTGTTTTTATTATAAATCCTATTTTAAATAAAATTTTTAAAAAAAATTCTAAAAGAGGAAGAATAAAATGGCAAAAAAACCTGCAGCAAAATCAGAACCATTATTTGTTAAATCTAAGGTAAGAGAATTTATTAAGGGGAAAGGGTGTAATACTAGCAGTGGAGTCCTTGATGGGGACGCTTTAAATAATCTCATCATGGGGATGCTTGATAAGGCAGTAAAACGAGCACAAGCTAATAATAGAAAGACAGTTAAGGCAAGAGATTTATAAATTTCCTTGCTTTAATAACAATTTTTTTTTATTTTATATTATTCAAAAAAAGATATTGATATTAAATAATAATTCTGGGTTTTTCAAACCTTGCTCGACTTATTCCGGTAGAAAGATCTTTCTCAACTATTATTTTTGATGTACTAATATCCTGAGGAATAACTGTGTGAGTTATAAGAAATATCTGAGAAAAAGATTTTGACCTAATTAAATGTTTAAGAATTCTTTCCCTTCTTGTTTCATCTAAAGCAGCTAATGGTTCATCTAATAATAAGAAATCTATTTTTGGATTTTTTCTAGGTGATTCTTTAGTAGGACGAATTGATCCCATTAACTCTGAGATTGCTAATCGTAGAGCAATTCCTAAAGCAGTGCGATCTCCTCCTGAGAGAACCTCAGTTGACTCGTATTCTCCATTAAAATTATCTCTAATTCTTAAAGATAAGCCTGTTTTTTTAGTTCCGCTCAAATCGAGTAATAGGTCGCTGTATTGACCAGATGTAAAATCTTTGATATATTTTTCTGTGCTTAAAGCAATATTTTTTACTAAACGTTTCACAACCATATATTCAGTAACAAACCTACGCACAAATTCTTTCGCTTTTGTAATATGTTCAATATCAATTTCATGCAGATCGATTTTAGCTTGAATATCGGTCATTTTTCGAATTTCACTATGTAGTTCTTCTAATCTTTTAATACTTTTTTGAAGTTTTACTTGTTTTTCATTCAATTCATTTTCGCTTGCCTTCAACTCAGTTGAAATTCTTTCTTTTGTAATTGTGATTTTTTTCACACCTTCAATACTTGAGTCTTCAAAACTATCCCCATGTTGAGATAAGAAGTCCATTAAATCATTCTCAAATTTATTGAGCTCTGATTCATATTTTTTATAATTTTCGAAATCAGTTTTAAGCCCTTGATGAATAATTATCATTTCTTTAATCTTATCTAATTCAAATTGACAATTTTTAATTTTTTTATCAAATTCACTTAAAATTTTTGAGATTGAATCAACCTTATTCTGATTTACTTCTATTTCGTTACTAAATTTCTGAATCATTTCATTATAATGCTCTTTAGTTAATTCTTTCTGACATGTAGGACATAGAGCTAATTCTTCTCCCTTGCCTTTCTTGGTAAATTTTAAACTAGTTTCCATTTTTTTGATCGTTTTTTTAATATCTTCAATTCTACCTTTAGTTTTTCCTAATCCCTTGAATGTAGCCTCTCTTTTTTTATCTAATTCATCTTTATCAGTCTGTAATATGTTTTTATTCGACTTTAGTGCCTCAATTTTATTGATTATCGTTTCTTGGGAATCAAAATCTTCTAAATTTAAATCAGTTTTTTTTATTTTAAGTTTAAAATCATTATAATAAGATTGAAATTTATCTTTAGTTGATTCTTTTTGATTATATAATTTCTGCAGATTAGATATTAATTCATTAGAAGGAAAACTTGAAATCTTATTAGATAAATCTTCCCTTTTCTTCTCTTTTTCTATTATCTCTTTCTTAAATTGATTATTTTCTTTATCAATACGCTCTATATCTTCTTCAATTCGTTCAATGGGCACTCTGGATTTTTCAAGGCTTTCTTTTTCATGTTTCCTTGCTTTAAAATCAGTATCTAAAAAAGAAAGAGCATTATCGATTATATTTAATCTAAATAAATCAATAATCATCTCTCTTAATTCTGCTCCTTTCTTATTTGCTATATCTTCTACTTCACCTTGTCTTACGAATACAGTGCTTGTTGCCTGCTCTGAAGATATTTCAAAAAATTTTTCAACATTGAAGGTCTTTAATTCGCGATACAACATTTTTTTTGAGTTCCATTCAAATAACTTAGTAGTAATCGTTCCTGTTCTTCCCCACTTTCGAAATATATAGTATTTTTTTTTATCAAGAGTGAAATACACATATATTTCTGCTTTTTCTTGTACTCCATAAGTGATAAATGAAGCTGCATTTCTCCCTTTAAATATTTTAGGACCAAAAAATGCAAATAAGATTCCTTCAAGAATAGTAGATTTTCCATAAGAATTTTTTCCATTTATTAAAATTAAGCCTTTAGGAAATTCATCATTTTGTTTTGGTAGGTTCAATTTCTTGTATCCCATGAAGTTATTAAACGTGAGTTTTGTAATGTGCATAAAAAATTAAACCTCTTTTTCTTTCTCCATTATTAGAAGGGCTTTTTTTATTGCTCTCATCCCAAATTCAGTTAATTTATCCACATCATATTGAGTTTTATCTTCACTCAATTTTTCTTGCACAAATGCTCTGAATTCATCATCTGGCTTTTCCAGTATATAATCTTGGATTATTCCAGCACTAATATCATTCTCAAAAGATTCAGATATATCAGAAATTTTCCAAATCAATTGTAAGATGTTATATTTTTCGGATTGAGAAAAACAATTTCTTCTTATTTTTAGCATCAGTTCATTGATTTGCCATGTTTTTTCATATGTCATCTCTCCAACAAAATTAAATTTTAATCTCGCAGAAGTTTCTGGATTGAAACCTTCATTTGTTATATATTTGCTCAATTCATTTTGTATCCAATTTTCTAAATCTAATGTAGACTCTTTTGGATTTGAATCATGATGAATCAACTCAAAAGACCGATTAAGCAATTTATCAGTAAACTTTATTTCAATGTTTAAATCTCTTGTTTTATCGTTGATATCAATTATTAAATAAGCTTGATTTTCAAGTTTTTCTTTAAAATTCATAGGTAATAGACATCCTGGATAATAATGGTTTCCTGAAACACGTTTAAAACCATGTTCATGGCCTAAAGCGACATAATCATAACCAAAATCATCAGAATTAATTTTATTATGTAATGTTTCATCACCTATAGAACCATGAGCTAAAGCAATATTAATAAAATCTTTGTCTTTCGGTCTCTGGTTTTGTATCCAATTATCATATGTTGTTTCATAAACTTCAAAACTTTTAAATTCAAAATAGGGAAATAAATAAAATCTTATTCTCTTATCGGGAAATTCTAATGATAAAGAATTATTTGATTTAATTGCGTCTAATAAATCTCTTTCTTTAAAATAATAAAGGTTTGGATATTGATCTTTATTAATATGTGATTCAAATGGAGTATATTCATAACCTCTGAAAACACCATGATTTCCCTCAATATAGATAAATGGAACTTGATTATTTGTGTTTTCAAAAAAGATTTGTAAACCTTGTTTCAGTGTCCTTCTTGCTGGTTCAAGAGGAGGATAAGAGCTATATTTTGATGGATGATGAAAGATATCTCCGCAGTGTACTAAAAAATCGATATCTTTGATATTAGAGATCTCATTCATTATATTAAGGAAACAATCATAAATTTCTTGCTCATATGGTTTTGAATAATTTTCAATAGCCCACTTGTTTATTGTTCCTCTGCTTGGTCGATATCCTAAATGAGTATCTGACATATGGATAATTCTAACCACTATATTTCCCTCCATTTAATAGTACATTATACCCATTCAAAATCTTATTCACCTAAAACCTTTTTCCTCCATACTTGTGCATAATTTTTAGTTTTTTTATCGAACTGAAGCTCTAAGAAGGTACCTTCCAATTTATTATATTCTGATACAAGTAATGTGCTTGCTTCATGTGCGCCGCTTAAACTTAAAGGGTATCCTCTTGGAGAATAAGGAATTAAATTTTTTAAAGCGTAGATGGCATCTTTTGTATCTAAATAGTCACAAACATCAAACCTTAGAGCTGAACTATTTTGTTGTAATTTTGTTATATATGCTTTGCTCTTTGTATATATTGAGAGATCTGGTAATTCAACCAAGAAATTTTTATCATGTAAAATCTCTGCCCAAATAGGCAAAATAAAATTGCCTTGAGCATCCCTCAGACGGCAGGTTTTTGAAAAACTATAATACTTTATATCAAAAGTCTCAATAAATCTATAAAAAAATTCAGTAAATGCACTAGGGGGAAAAATATGCTGACGAAACATTTGTATTCCATCACCAAGAAATACTACATTTTCATTTTTCCCCCAATTACTTACATCTTTAATTCTAACTAGAGACTTTAATATTTCATCAGCTGTTCTAATTCTATCTATTACATGTCCTATGGTTGGATAATAAAAGTCGTGTGCATCAATATGTTGCTTTATTTTTTGCTGATAGGTTGATTTATACCAATTAACTAGTTTATCTACTTTATTTTTTAAATTCTTTATATAAAAGTCCCTTCTTATAGTTTTTATAAAATTCTCAATTACAGTTTGATAAATTATAAGTTTATGTTCATTATCTTCGATATATGTACTAATCGGTTTGTACATTATTTTTTCTATATGATACTTACCA
The DNA here is from genome assembly GCA_048941185.1 of Promethearchaeota archaeon. Taxonomy (GTDB): domain Archaea; phylum Asgardarchaeota; class Lokiarchaeia; order Sigyniarchaeales; family SOKP01; genus Loki-b32. Next base: position 47,601 of record JBHLNW010000003.1, on the reverse strand, counting down.
TTTTTAAATATAATTTGACATTCTCCAAATTTAAAAGATGCTAGCTTAGCATATGTACCACTTAAGACATTTGAACTTTCATCGAAACCAATTATATTATAACCATTATCAACATAATCGGATATTTCACTTGTAATTATGTGATGTGGCATTTCTATAAAGATCGAATTAGTATTTTTAAGGCTTTCATCGTTATCAAATTTATCTGTTTCCAATTCAATCTTTTCTTCTTCAGTCCATTTCACTCTTCTCTCTTGGATGTATTCTTTGAATTTTTTAACTTCTTCATCTACCGATCTTTCGGGTCTTTCTTCAAAAGATTTTTCCAATGATATTAATTCAAAATCGAACGAAATTTTTATTGCACCTTTATGGGTTCATCTAAAAATCTTATGGTAATCCTGTAGGAGGTGGTTTACTTCCTTGAGCAGTAAAATTTTTTGCGAATTCTTCATAAAATTTTTTTGAGACATTCATAAAATAATCATCATATAATGGGATTCTTAGTTTTTGAAAGTTAGTTAACCATATCCCTGAAATTAAAGCAATTCCTCTAGTTCCGGTCAATGATTCAAGATCACTATAATGAATTCCTCCTCCTAAAGTTTTGGCTGCAACCGCTTTTTCAGTATCAGATCTTAAAGGTAAATTAATTACGGTGTTCATATTTGATAAGATGGTATCATCAATGGGAGAGTATTGTTGTGATATAACTTCTAAACCCAAGTTAAATTTTCTTCCCTGACGCGATATATCTTTAAATACATTACTATATTTCATCATTTCAGGTCTCAGTATACTTGGAGCCTCTTCGATTGTAAAAATAATTATTGGCATTTTAGTAGGATCTTTAATCGACGTGCTTGTTTTGACATAAATTTTTTGTATATTAGCTTTATAATTATCATAGAAATTTTTTGGAAGGATTTGTTCTAACTTTTTTTCTAAAGTGGGCAGATCTGTGGAAGATTTAAGAGATTTTCTGATATCAAATAATGTTCGTGCTAAAACACTATTAAATAAAAACTGTTCTAAATCAGATATCATTGAAGCATTAAATATAATTAAACCTCCTTTCTCCAACTTTTTCACAATTTTTGGTAATTTGCTAATTGCTTTTGATTGAAACATATCAGAGTATTCCAGCCAGTGCATCCTTCTTCTAATTGCTGCCATAGTCTTTTCATCGTGGCCACCTGGGGGCTTATAACCATCAGTAAGTAAATTCTCAATATAATTTTCTGGATCACTCCTATAAGCTGAAAATATTGCTCCTACCTGTAAATCATTAAAAGATCCTGTGGCGAAAAGATCTTCTGGTTTAATTTCTTGATAATTAATAATACATGGTTCTGCCATACTTTTAACTTCAGCAGGAGGAATTCCTTTATTAGGATAAAGATAAAACCATTTTCCGAATAATTTTTTGTTATATTGAGATGCTTTACAGAGATCATTTACACCATAATTAATACATCCTAGAGCATATTCATCATGCATGTCTATTGCTAACATTGAAATTTTGGTCCCTGTGTCATTAAGAATAACATTAGCATTATGTTGAAGTAATCCATCAATGAATACTTGATTCAAATTTGATTTACCCATTCCTGTTGCTCCAGCTATGAAAAAGTGATACATTAGATATTTAAAAGGAAAAAAAACATTAACTTTTGATTCGGAAGCTAAATTTCCCATAAAAATTCCCTCAGGAGTGAAAATCTTTTTTAAATAATCAGATCTATCTTCTTGATTTTCAGATATTTTCATCGAGTGTGGTTTTAAAACTTCTTTTTCCATTAAATCTTCAATAATGAAAAATACATTGATGTTATGGTCAACTTTTTGTTTTGTTTTTTTATTTATTTCTGTACAGATAATTGGGCGTCCCTGAATTACGTATTGCAGTTCTGTCTCTAACTCAGCTGTAATATAATCGGTAATTTTTACATTCTTTAATTTTTGTCTTGTTAAGACATAATCCGAAATAGTCTGTTCATTTAATATTTGAATAATAATGAAATATTTATTTTCATCACTTTCTGCTTCAAGTTTAATAAATCCATGAAGATGGATATACTTTTCATAAAAAATTTCTATTGTGCTTTCCAGAGAATTTATTTTAATTATCATTTTTATCTAAAAACTTTTCCCTTATGGATAAATATTATAATCTTGTTTTATTAAATAAAAAAATGTATTAATGGAAACTTAAATTTGCTATAAAGTGTTTTGAAGTTATTATTTGTAATAATAAATAAAACTCAAAGAGTTAACAAGTTTAGTAGTCTATAAAAGATCTATAGCTGATTTAAATAAGTCTTTTTTATCAATTTTCTCGTCTTTTTTATCAGATTTAAATTGAACTGAAGATTTTCTATAGACTTTGGGATTTAATTCAGAAATAAATGGAGAAGGTCTTAATATTTGAGGACCTCGATATGTATTTTTTATAGATGGTGAGATAAGATATAGTTGATCTTTTGCTCTTGTTATCGCAACATAAAATACTCTACGTTCCTCCTCGAAAGCATCTGGATCACCTATACTTCGACCTGAAGGAAATGAATCTTCACATAGCATAGGGATAAATACAACTCGCCATTCAAGACCTTTTGCCCTATGGACCGTGGATAGTATTATTGGTTTTTCTTCTTCTGTTTTATCACCAGCATGAACTGTTCTGGATTCTAGATTAGAGATGTTTAAACTTAAATTTTCTAAGAATTTACGAATAGTAGGAAAATTTAGTGAATAGATGCCTAATTGCTTTAAATCTTCAATTCGTTCTTCCCAGTTATCATACTTCGATTTCAAATGATCTTCAAGAACTTTTATCAAATTTTGAATAACTTCTGATGGATTATCGTCAGGTGTAAAATCAATTAATTTTTTAACATAAGAGATTAAATTTTTTATTCCATCTTTAGATATATGAGATCCTTTTAATTTTTCAGCATAAAACATTTTGTTGATTAAAGCATCAATTGGATGTTCTATTATAGAAATTGCTTCAAAAATTTTAGAACCAGAGGTTGTTCCAATTCCTTGGATAATTGAGAAAATTCTAGACCATGAGACTTCATCATAGGGATTTTCGATGATTCTTAAATGAGCTAAAATGTCTTTAATATGCGCTCTTTCAAAAAAAGCTACACCTGCTCGAACTTCATAAGGTATGTTCTTTGCTCTTAATTCAAGTTCTATTCTTAATGAATGAGAACCTGCTCTAATTAATATTGCCATCTCATCTAATTCAAACCCATCTGAACGTAATTTTAAGATCTGATTCACAATAAATCTTGCTTGATCCATATCATCTCCTAAGTTTATTTGAAAAGGTAAAATTCCTTTAGGGCGAGTGGTGCGCATAGACTTCTTAAATTGTTTCTCATTATGCTCGATGGAATTATTTGCTAATTTTAGAATTTCAGGTACGCTTCTATAATTATAAGTTATAGTATATCTCTTACAATTTTTGTATCTTTTTTCAAAATTGAGAATATTTTCAAAATTAGCTCCTCTAAATGCATAAATGCTTTGTGCATCATCACCTACAGATATGACATTATTCTCTGGATTCTGTTTAGCAATTTTATATATAATCTCATCCTGGATATAGTTTGTATCTTGATATTCATCCACTAGAACATATTTTATTTTCTTGGCAATTAGTTGAGCAACTGCTCTTTCATCCAATAATTGATTCCAATAAATTAATAAATCATCAAAATCAACCAAATTATCTTGAGCCTTCTTTTCTCTATAAATTTTAAAAACTTCTTCTAATTTTTTAATAACATTATCATTGTCAAATTGATTGTATTTCCAAAGGATAATATCTCGAATGTTTTTATTACAATTTATAGAAAAAGACAAAATATCTTTTGCCATCCTAGAATTTGGAAACCTTTCTTGTAATTCTTTAACATTTGCTTTCTCAATTGAAAGTTTCATCAATGCACGAGCATCTGTTTCATCCATAATTATATAATTTGCTTTTAAACCTAGTATCTTAGCATATCTTCGAATAAAACGATTAGCTATAGAGTGAAAGGTTCCACCCCAAATTCCTTTTGGTCTTTTTCCTAAAAGAGTCTCTACACGCCTTATCATTTCATTTGCAGCTTTATTTGTGAAGGTTACAAGCATGATTTCACTTGGTTTCACACCTGATAACAGTAATTTTGCCACTGAGTAAGTAATTGTTCTTGTTTTACCACTACCAGCACCAGCAATAATTAACATTGGTCCTTTTATATTATTAATGATTTTTAACTGTTCTTCGTTCAAATCCTGTTCAAATAATACTTCTTTATAATCCTCAATAACGACTTGAGTATCTTCTAAGGATTCAGCATAATCTTCGTCATAAAACTCAAATATATACTCTTCTTCTGGCTCCTTTTTCTTCGAATTCAATTTTCCATACTACTCTTGTGGTAATTTTAACTTATTAAGAAATAATTTACTCCACTCTAATATTTCGGGGAAATTTGCTGCTTTTTGTTCGATAAATTTTTCATGATTGAAGTAAATAAACTTCATATTTTCTTTGATAATAATATTAGTAAATTTATATATTGGTTCATATGATAAGTGTTTTATATCAAAACTGTCTGCAAATTTTTCAAAAGAAACTGGTGAATTATCAATAATAAATTGTAATTCCCGCAATGAAATTAAATCAATTAGTTCTAAATCTCTTGATTCTTTACCGACAACTTTCTCCCAACAATCTTTATATAACTCAATAAATAAAGCACGCCTTCTTTCAGCTTCTTTTATTGAAATTTCTTTAGTAAGAAGGACTTCAGAAACTCTTTTTTTCCAATCTTTAGGTAACCATTTGAGAGAGTAAGAATAATTCAAAGCCCACTTTTCATAAGGAGGATATTCATCATTTGCTAAAAATACTAAACTTGTTAAACCAAGAAGCGCATTAGTTATTAATTGATTAGCTGAAATAGGATCCCCTCTATTAATCCATTGTAAAACAACTAAATTTCCAATATACATGCACTTCCCAAAAGCTTTTGAGAGGCAATGAAACTTTTCTTGAGAAGAAAAAACATCTTTTTTATTGAGTAAAGCTTTGATCTTATCTTCTGGATCATATAAAATAACATTATAGGAGGCATCCCATTTTTTAATTAAATCCCATTCCTCTTTAAACTCCTTGTCAAATGAAAGGAATTCAATATCTATATAATTATCATTCCATAATGCATCACTATGAGGGAGTGGCCCCATACCAGTAATCCAGTCATTATAAACATCATCTTCTAAATAAATATTTAAATCAATTTCAGATAATTCATCAGCATAACCTCTACTAAGGCCTCCACATAGAGTTATCCCTATAACACCGGCTTTAGTCGAAATATCATTTGCTATTTTTTTTGCATTCTCCATCATTTCGTTATACTGGCCTTTTGAAGATATTGTCCCATAAGGTCTTTCCTTTCTACTTTTTAGACCAATTGCGTCTTTAAATAACTGCATTTTTAATCAATCCTCTTTAAATCAAAAACCAGAATTATATTTTAAAAAGAATGATTATTATGATATATATACAATTATTACTCTTTAATATTAAACTAATTTATACAAGACCAACTAATATTTTAAAAGCGGCAGTTTCTTGACCTTCATCTACAGATGTTATTGTAAAAGATATATCATGCTTATCCCTTATATTAGGTGCTGCTTGTACGGACATAAATTTCATTCTAGGATTTGTATTTTTACCTTCCCAAATCCAGACCTTCCCGTCATGAATATCCACAAAAAGTATAATTTTATTTGAATCTAATAATTCAAATAAAGGAACATTTTCCTCAACCTCTATTTCATTAAAATCTCCTAATTCTTTATTAAACTGGTATACAACTATCAAATTACAATCGCTTGAATTTCTTCCTAATATTATATTATAATCTTATTGATTTATAAATTTTTAATATTATAATCCATTCTGTTGAGGGAACTCAAAATGAATTTGGGAATTTAATCTATAATAAAATATAAGAATTAGAAGTCTTAATAATCGTTTTGAAATCTTCTTCTTCGTAAGGTGGAGATAAGGTGACCTCTTGAGAGTAATTGAATTCCAAATTGCGAGCTATATTCTCGAGAAAAATCAGTAATGACATTACAAATCATAATCCCCCCTTCAATGTTAGTATCAATACAGGCTTTATGCAATTGCCTTAATTGAGTAATTGAGATTTCCCTTTTCCAATCTCGGACAAAAACTCCAAATTTATTAAGTTTGTTTTTTACAATCGCATCAAAAGTCCAAGATTTACCTGATTTGCCTTTCATTTGGACTGGACCTTCTATTAAATCATATTTTTCAGAAAAGACATTTTTTGCTAATTCAATTAAATCTTTATCTCCTAATGACATCGATAAACACAGTTTATGTAATATATATATATTATTTCTATATGGATCTGAATATTATTTAAGTGGATATATTATGTCTGTAATATTCTTTATTTAGAAATAAAATATACATCCGACAAAAAATAATTCAATGAATAAAATCTTAAAAATCCTTATTTCCAATAAATTCAAATAATTTAATAAAAGGATATTCTCCTTCCGAATCAAGTCCTTGTTTTTTTACGTAACATAATAAATTTTGTTGTAAAAAATCGAGTAACCCATTAGCAACTTTACCACATATATTTCTACAATCTAAAAAATTATATGCTATATACTTACATTTTTCATTATATTTCCTACAAATTTTTTTCATTTGTAAAGATACTCCTTGAGCGGGTAAAGTTGTAAAGCAATCCCAAGTATCCCTAAAGCCAGCTAATTGACTCGGAGAGGTTTGCTTTAATAAATTTAATAAACTATTCTTATATAAAATCTCATTTAATCGATTGTAAATTTCTCTAGCTTCTTTTTTAGCCTCAAGTTGAGAAAGGAATATGTAATATTTAAGTAATTCTTCAGCCTTTTTTGCTTTTTCGGGATCATTTATTCTCCATCCATTAGCAACTTTACAACTTATATCACTATTTTCTAGATTAGAAAAATTTGTAGGGTAAATCCAACATTGAGGGGGTTTGATTCCAGAATTATGAACTAAACATCCATTAATAGATTTATCAAATAAGAAACATTTTCCTTTTTTTTCATCGAACCTTAATTTAAAACTGAAAACATCTCCTCGAATAAAATCATTTTTATTTGCATAACCTTGTTTTATATATTCCTCTGCCAATATTTTTGGAACATCAATCCTAATTGAACAACAATCTCCATTACATATATCCAAACAATTAGGACCTTCTATTGCTGATTTCATTAAAAAATTAAATTTTTTAACAACATTCCAGAATTTGTCGACAACCACAATTTTTTTCTTAGTTTAATTATGATATTTAATTGTAAAGAGGTTCTTTAATGAAAAGTTAAAGTATAAAAAGATCAACTTTATTATTTTGATAACAAATTTTGTATAAAATTTTTTCTAAATCTAAATAATAAAAATACGAGAAGATTATTTATGTCAGAAAACTTAGTAATTATAGATTTAACTGAACGAGAGCACATTGTTTTTGATGAATCTCAAAATATAAAAGAAATATCTGGTAATGGCACGCTTAAGGTAAAAAATCCAACACAAAGAAGTCGTTTATGGAATTTAATGTGTAATGTGAAAGAATATGTAAATACGTCTCTCGGGTCAAAAGAACTTACAATCGGAACATTAAATCCTACTCAAGAATTTAACAAAGAATATGAAATAAAAGAACTAAAGAATTCTAGCTTGAAGGTTGAAGAAATCTTTGATACAGACAAATCTGACTCTAGTAAAGTAAATAATGCATTCCTTTATAAAAAAGATAACAAGTGCAGTTTAAAACTTATTTTAACAAATCCATTAAACTTACCAATCTTGGATATAAAAGTAAAAAGGGAAATACCAGTGTTTATTCAAGAATTAGAAATGAGGAGTCCTAGTCATGGGAATGCAATTTTAAAAGAAGAAGGTGGCAAACGAGTTCTTGTTTGGGAATTAACTTCTTTAGAAGCAGAGAATAAAGCAGAACTTGAAATCTTCTTTACAGTGAATATAAAAGAATTATCGGCCCAAGAGCTAGGCGCCCTTGAGGTCAATTATTTAATAAATAATTATAAATTAACAATGATGAATCCTGACATTAGAGGACTAACGGATTCGATGAGTGGTATTGATAGAGATGAGAGTTCTCAACCTGGTATGTGGGATTGTAATGTTGAATTTTTTAATGAGTCCGGATTCCAAGTGAAACTCGAGGACGTAAAGGTAACTCAAAAAATTGCTACGGGTAGTGAGGTTGTTGTATCTCAAACACCAGATAGAGTGCTGAACCCTGATGAATCTTGGGATTATGATTTTCAAGTAGAAGCGAAAGATATTCCTGAGTTAAGCTCAGAAATAGGCTTTACACCAATGTTTGTAGTAATTCCTAGGGTTATTGGTAAAATTGTAAAAGAATCCACTATATATAAAGTTTTAAGTGCAACCTTAGACAAAGAGATAAAACCACCAGAAGTTGATGCATATGCTAACACTAATATGACAATTGAAAATGTTGTTGTAAATAATGGATCTTCATTAATTGAAAAATTCTTCTTATCAGATGAAATTCCCACTGATTTTGTTCCACCGTTAGTTAAAGAAATTAAAATCCAGTTAGGAGATATTGATATTAGTTCAAGAGAAGAATTTGTTCAAAAAATACTAATTGATCCAAGTGACCAAGATTTTTCTAAAAAACATCAAATTTATGTTGAGTTATATAATCTTTCAAAAGAGTTTCTGCCTGAGAAAAAGATGATCATTTCATATCCTCTTTTAGCAAGAAATCCACGACCACCTACCGAGACAAAATATATGAGTCCAGTTAAAATAGAGATTAATAGTCCAGTAGAGGGAAAATATTTTATTAAAACACCAGAAGAAGAATCAGAATTAAAGGTTAGATACGTTAAACGTAAATTAAAAACTCTTAAGAGCATTAAGCTTGGCCTTAGCGAAGGTGAGTTTAGTATTGGTGTAAGAGTTCAAAATAAAGGGGATGTTGAATTAGAAAATGTGTTAGTTAAAGATATTATCCCTTCTGGTTTTAGTTTAACTGAATTTACGCCTCCTGCTGGTGCTACTCATGAATTAATTCAAGTAGGTGATCTTTCTGAATTGCATGTGAAGGTTGGTGAGATAAGTGGTGGTGCTTCTGTAAGCATTAACTATAATTGTTCTGGATCGGGTAATTATCCTCGTTCAGAACCTGTTGTAGTGGTTTTGGGTAGAGGTAGTATAGAGTCATCAAGCTCCTCAATGGCACCTCCAGCAGGTACAGTAACACCGAAAGCACATGTTGCAGATTCTCAAGCTGGAAAAATACATGATCTCTTTATTGAGTTATACAAAGCTATTGATCGTGCTCCTACTGCCCAAGCCTTTGGCGATATCCTCGAAAGAAGGAGAGATCAGTTTCCACCCGGACCAGTTCTTCATCAAATTTTAGCTTATTCTAAGGAATTAAAAGTTCTTGGTGATAAAATTATCGTTGGTTCTTTATATGACGAAGTAATGAATAAATTAAAGAATTTTAAGAGTAAATACGATTAATTTTTTTAAATTTCACTTTTAGATTTTTTTCTTTTTTCTTTTTTCTGAAAGAATATATAATAAAAATATAAAAAAATTTCAATAAAATTAATAAAAATTATAAATATATATTTAATTTATCAACATCTTCTTGAATTCGAGACATACGCTTTTGTTTTCCTCCCTCTTCGTCAAAACCTTGAATATCTTCTTCTAAATTTAACTGTTCTTCTTCATAGGATTTTTCAATTTCCATTCCGTACCTTATAGCAAATGCAACTAATTCAGGAATTAGAGAAACCATAGCTCTAAAACTAAAAATCCCTGCTAATACTGAAAGTCGGTTTATCATTTCACCAAAAGGATCCATATCCATTTTGGGGTTTCTCATGATTTCCAGTATCCTTTTAAATAATACTTCGTAGAATAATTCCTGTTCTTCTTTACTTAACTTTTCTTCTTCTTCCTCTTCCATCATAATTACCTTAAATTTTTTATAATATTATTAAATTAAGAGATAAATTTAATTGATTTTAATGAATTTTGTTCTATTAAAAAACTATCTTATATCTTTTTAATTATAACAGAATCGATATTGATTAAAATTAGTTTTACCTTGTATTAATTAATATTATGCTTTTAATAACGATAATTTTACTATTTATTTTCTTATTTAATCTAATAATATATTGGATACTCTTTATTAAAAGCAAGAAAAAAGCAGAAAAAGTTATCAAACTGTTTTACAAATTATATCCGGCAATTTGGACAATATCTTTAATAGCCATACCAGTTATTAATTCAAGCTTTTTAAGATTGTATTTCCCTAGTAATTTTAGCTATTTTGGCGAATATTGGATATTTTTTGCTTTATTAGGTATTGCTTTTATAATAATAGGTATAATCTTTATTAAAAGAGCAAATAGAGTATATAAAGTTAAACTAATGGATATGAATAACTCTACATTAATTACTAAAGGAATTTTTAATATAATAAGACACCCAGTATATTCAGCATGGGGAATAATTTTCTTAGGCCTCGCAATAATCTCAGATTCACTTACTTCTTTGATAGTTAGTGTCCTAATTTTCATTATTTTAGAAATAAACGCAATTATTGAAGAAAAACTAATATTAATACCTAAATTTGGTGAAAGATATGAAAATTACAAAAGTAAAACATCAAATCGGATAATCCCAACTCCTTTAAATCTTCTTTTAATAATTATTATGATTATAATTGTGTATGTAGGTTTTCTAAATTTTTATTAGATCGTTTGATTATAATAATAAATATTCTATAACCTATAATCTAAAAAATGAAACATTTTTACTAGTGAATTGAAGTATTAATGAATTTAAAATCAATTGATTAATTTTAAAATGAAAATAGAAGGTAATGAAATTGGTAAAAAAAATTGCATTTCTCGCAACGGATGGTTATGAGGATTTGGAACTTCATTATCCGCGAATTCGATTAATGGAAGCAGGATATGAAACTGAGTTGATAAGCTTACATAGGAGAGAGATTAAAGGAAAATTTGGTTATCCTATTAAACCTGATAAATTGATAAGAGAAGCAAACCCCAACGATTATGATGGTGTTATTATTCCTGGAGGTACACAAAATCCCGATCATTTAAGAAGAGATAAAGATATTTTATCTTTTGTTGCTAAAATCAATGATGATGGACGATTGGTTGGTGCTATTTGTCACGCAGGGTGGGTACTAATATCAGCAAAAATCGTTAAAGGGCGTAAAGCGACAAGCTATTTTGCGATTAAAGATGATATGTTAAATGCTGGTGCTATGTTTGAGGATCTTCCTGTTGTAATAGATAACAATCTAATTACATCACGAACCCCTGATGATCTGCCCGATTTCATGAAAGCTGTTTTAAACTTTCTCGAACATTAAAATATATATAATAATAGAAGTAGAACAAAAATTTAGTTATCTAATATAACATTTTAATCTGATTTATATCCTCTTTAAGAATTTCTAAGAATATGTTTATTTGATCTATTTGTTTATTAATTATTTCTATTTTTTTATCAATAATCTCTGAATCTGATAAATTTCTTTTACTTAAATCTTTTCTTACGATATTAAATGACCGTATTTGATTTAATATATTTTGCATTCGTTTTATCTTAATTTGAAATAATTTCTTAAATTTTTTCAGATCCTCGAGTTTGGTCTCAATACTGTCAATATAATTGAAGCATTTCTCAATATTATCTTCTTTCTTTAAATTTTTAATAATTAATTCGATACTCATTAAATATGATAATACTAACTCTTGTTGCTTTTTATCAATTGATTCAATACTTATTTCTGAATCCGAATTTACTTCATCGACGATGTCAGAAGTATATTTTATATTAATTTTATTTGGTCGACTACTAACAGTTTCATACTTTTTATTTGATTCTTTTAGTAATTCGGATTCATCAAAATCAGTCAATAACTCTAATTCGTCTAATTCCACTTTGGTGATAAGTGGGGAAAATTTCACTTGTAGTTGCTTTTTCGCATAAAACTCATTATTCTGGCGTACAATTTGCGTATATATTTGAATAAAATCTTGTCCAATGGGAGCAAATAAAACTCCTCCATTTTCATCAAGCTGACGTAATAGAGGACTAATTTTAGCTTGCTCAATTGCTCCAGTTACTAAAATTTTTTGCCAAGGACTCAATTCTGGTAACCCATTTAGAGGATTTTTAATAACAATTGAGATATTATCCTCTAATTTTAATTTCTTCAAATTATTGGATGTAAGTTTCGCAATTTCTGAATTTGCCTCAAGGATTATTATTTCTCCCTTCGGAGCTAATTTATGGGCTAAAGCTGCGATATATCCACTTTTCGCGCCTAATATTAATAAATCATCGTCATCAGTTAATGAAAGACCTTGAAGCATTATTGAAATCATATGAGGAGCAGATATGGTTCTATAATTATTAGGATTTCGTTCATCATAGTAAAATAAGTTTGGTATATCTTCATAAAGTTTGACTATTCTGAAGAATTTTTCCGGGATAAACTCTTCTAGAGGAACTTCCATAAAAGCCTTTATTAACCTTTTGTCTTTTAAAATTTCATTTAACACTAAAGAATCTACAAGCCGTTTTTTCTTTGCTTTTAATTTTTCATGGAGTTTATCGTTTCTGTCCAAAATTATATCATCTTTTTATACTAAAAAAATAAAAACAAATCAACTTATTATACTTTGTTATAATTTTTTTTAACTGTTTCAAGGCTTTCTTCATTATGATGGTACTAGATGTAGAGAATTTAAAGGAAGCAAAACTTACCTTAACTTTGATTTTTATTAATATTTTGGGTTTTTTATTATTTAACCTTGCCGCACCCCAGATTTTTGAACTTCTTGTACAAATTAATAGAAATGTTATTGAAAATTTTGAAGTGTGGAGATTATTTACCTCAATTTTTGTCCATGGTAATCCCATACATCTTTTTTCTAATATGATTGCTTTACTTTTTTTCGGAGCAACAGTGGAAACTAATAATAGGATAAATAAAATCCAATACTTAATAATTTATTTTGTTTCAGGTTTATTAGGCAGTTTTTTTTCATTATTGTTACTTCCATTGGATATAATTAGCTTGGGAGCTTCAGGGGCTATTTTTGGATTAGTTGGAGTATCCTTTATAATAGTAGCAACCGATTATCGTCCACTTTTAATTCTTTCCCTATTTTATATTGGGTTTTTTATCATAACCTCTTTTTCACCCGAAATTAATTACTGGGCTCATCTATTTGGTTTATTAGGTGGAATTTTATTTGGATTTTTATTTTATACACGAAAAAGAAAAGTCAATCTTGAATATTGAGAATAATTTGTTAAGAATTCCTTGTGATCTATACATTATATTTTAATATTAATTAATCTCTTTTTTTTTTCTTTGCTATTTCCATACTGAAATCCTTCGGACAAAGATCTTTAATTACACATATATCACATTTTGGGCGAATTGGCAAACATATCTGTTGACCAAACCTCACAAATAATCTATTTAATTTTAACCAAAGTTCCCTTGGAACTGTCGTTTTCAATGCTACTTCAGTTTGTAGTGGACTCTTAGTTTTTACCCAACCTAATCTATTCGAAATTCTATGTACATGGGTATCTACTGGGATTGCAGGTACTTTAAATGCATAAACTAAAACACAATTTGCCGTTTTACTTCCCACCCCAGGTAAATTTATTAAGCTTTCATAATTCTTTGGAACTTCACTATTATACTTTTGTATAAGAATCTCTGAAACTTCTTTTATTCGAGCAGCTTTGACCTTATAAAAGCCTGATGATTTTATAAGCTCTTCGATATCTTCAATATTTGCTTCAGCGATTGCTTTTGGATTATTAAATTTAGCAAATAGTCTTTCAGTTGCTAATCTTGTATTTGCATCTCTAGTACGTGCTGACAATATTGTTGAAATTAATATTTCAAATGGATCCTGCTTTCTATTAGCTAATTCATCTAGATGAGCCTCTCCTTCCAGTTGAGTCTCAATTTTATCTAAAATTTTTTTATAACTCATTTTTCTTGGGCTTTTTCTAAGATATATAGTTTCCTTTTTACTATTTGTCCTTTTTTAGCATCAATAATATTCTTTATATACTTTTTGCGAAATCTAAGTTTCTGATTAGATTTATAGGGAATTCTATTAATATCTATCATTGGTATAATTCTAAATTTATTTTTACTTGCGATCTTTTCAATATTCATCTGCATTTCATTTCCATCTAAAGTACTAATGATGGGAGAAACAAAGCAAATTCTAGCTTTGGGTTTTAGTATTTTATATGCTTCTCTTAAAAAATTATCATATAAAGGAGTCAATTCTTTATCGATTAATTCTCTAGCTTGTGAGTAATATGGTTTTTCTGTATAAAAAGGCCCTAATTCTGGCTCAGTACATACACCATCAAAGAAGTAAGGTTCAAAAATATTAGATAAATCCCTTGCATTCTTTTTCACTATTCTTTCATGAGTAAATGGAGGAATTTCTTCTTCTAAAAACTCTAATAACCAATAAATATTTCGAATAGTATTATTTACTTTTTGAATATCTTTATCTGATCCATAAAATTGAAAATCTTGTAGAATAGCAAAAAGCATAATTGTTCCATTTCCAACAAATGGATCGAGAATTTTCTTACTTTGTCTATTTTCAAATAAATTCAAGAAATTTAACATTGCTAATGTAAGTTTAGGGGAAATCGCACTTTTAAATTCTTTATAAGGCTTTTTTTCATCAATTCTCTTTTTAAAATTAGGATCATCAACGGTAAAAGTTCGTGCGATGTATAGACCTTCTTCTGTAAATGCAAATATTATTTCGGCTCTATTTTCTTTTAGAAGTTCATATTTAATTACGTGATGTGGAAAAATTGGATTCAAATGGCCTGATTTGATATACTTTTCTGGATATTGGTAATATAATGCTTTTTCAGCTCCTTTCTGCTTAATCAATTCCATGATTTCTTTGTTCAAAAAAGGAAGAAGATGTTTAACTAGAATTTCCGAATAATATTTGTCATCATAAAGATTAGGATAAATAGATACTGCAAAAAACATGCTTTCATAAACTTTTGGAAAGATTCCCTTTTTCCCTATTATGATATTATTAATTACGTCAAGGATCTTTTTTCTACCTTTTTCAACAAATTTATATTTATTGATTTGTACTGGAAAGGCATCCTGAATAGTATTAATATCAATAAAATCATAAATTTGAGCTATTTTTTGACAACCTCCCAGAATAAATTGGATTTCCATGAGTTTATTAATGTAACGTGTGTCTTGATGTAGTTTATCAAACCCTATTATAGCCACATTAGCAGAATAATCTAAAATTTTTCCTTTATTTGGGGAATATTTAAGATAATTATCTAATTCTGCAATTGAGAGCTGCCAATTTGAACCTAATACAAAAAGAAATCTATCCATAATTAGAAAAAATATTAATTAACTAGTAAAAGGACAGATTGAATTTCTATTTTATTATTAACTTGAATACTTCTTTCTTAACCATCCTTTAAATGTTTTTGTAGCTTTACCTTTCCATATCGCTTTCTTCGGAAATACACTCTCAAATTCAATGACATCTTCCTCTGAATATTCTGGAATCTCATTTTCATCATCTTCCTCATTCTCTTCTTCATCTAGATCTATAGAAATTTCATATTTCTCTCCTGTAATATCTTCCAAAGCACTCATAATATCTTCAAGATCTTCTTTCTTTCTGACAGAAACAGGAACTTTTTCTAACACATTATCCTCAATAATTTCTTCTAAATCCGCTTCTTTTATAGATTTTTCATATTCTTTTCGTCTTTCTACCCTTTCTAATCTTAATTTTTTAATTTCCTCAATAATAGTGTTGTAATTATCTTTAAAATATTTCACACTTACATTAATAAGATCGGAAATGTTATCCCATTTTTCTTTTTTAACTACATTTTCTGCCCAATAATATAAATCCATATTCAATTCTACTGTTACTGGTTTTCCTTCAGAATCTAAGCGTCCTATTAAAAAATTCAGAATATTAGCTATTAAAATATCATTATCAAAAGCAGAAAAACCATATTCACGAGTTAAAGAAGAAAAAATACTAAAGTTTCCAAATCCTACAACCTTACCCTTGTGATATTCTACTACAACCATTAATGGAATTTTAGGACTATCTTCTTCAATCCAATATTCTCCATCGTAGCGTTTGCGCCAACAGTTTAATCCAGACTTTAATAACCAGTCTATTTTTACATTTTTCTCATCTTCTATAAAATCTAAAATCTTAGTAGAACAGGAACTTGAAAGCACTACTTTTTTTAAATTTTCTGTTATTACGTGAGGTTTAAACGTATTTATTAAAGGTCTTTTTTGAAGATTAATATAATTCACAGAGTCATACACTTCATCTGAAACAAATTCGAATCCGAATTTTCTTGTTAGTTCGTTTAAATTAGTCCCATTTGTATAATCTCCTCCTGTTGAGCTTACAATTAAAAGACTTCCTCCATTTTTCACGTAATTATCAAGAGCCTTAATTTCATTTGGAGTTAATTTAATGTTTTTAGGGGTTGAAAGAATTATAGTATTATATTTCTGTAGTTCACTTATAGAATTAAATCCTGATTCAATTTTCCCTAATTTGTATCCAGAAGTGAATATAAACTGTGTAAATTCATTAAAGCTGGATGACTCTAATGTTAAAAGATTATTATGACTATAATCTAAAGCAATGCTAGCTTTTCCATTCAATTTAATTCATTCCCATTAGATAATTATTTAAATATAAATTGGTTCACTCTTCTTATTTCTATATAAGATATATTTCTTCATTCAATAAATAAAATTATCTAAATTTTTATTACAAAAATATCTAGAACAGTGTGAAATAAATTAGGTCCATAACTTTTAACAATTCTATATGATTTTAATTCACAATTAAAACCTTCCTTAGAGGCTATTTCATTAAACTCACGAAATAAATTATTAATATTATCTTTCTCTACAACACCTTCATAATGAAACATCGTTCCTTCATCTTTCACTAAAGATAGACCTTCTTTAATGTAATCTTTTGGCGCGGGGAAGACACCCATAATGACTCTATCAGCCTTAATCTCAGATTCGCTAAGTTTTACAACCTCAATCTTACAATTTCCCCTTATTGGTATGATTTTTTCATCTAAATGATTTATCTTTATATTTTCGACTAAATAATTATATGATTCTGGGTTAAGCTCAATACTATATATTTTTCCTGCTGGAGAATGTTTTGCAATCGGTAAAGAAAAATATCCAATCCCCGCAAACATATCAACTATTATTTCACCATTTTTTACAAGAGTCGGGAGATATTTTCTTTCATTGACATTTCCCTTACTAAACATGATTTTTGTGATATCAAATCGATAAATTAAACCATGCTCTTTATGTTCTACAATTGGATTCTTAATACCCAAGAGGAATTCAATATTATCGGGTTCTCTAAAAGTTCCACTTATTTTACCTTTATTAATGTATACAGATTTAATACTGGGGAAAATTTCTAAACATTTCTTTCCAATAAGTTCTTTTTTCTCAATTATTTTTGGATTAAGTTTTAATATTATCACTTGTCCTAAAGTTTGAAATCCTCGAGGAAGTAAAGAAAGTTGTTCCTCAGTTAATTCTTTTTTTAATTGTTCCTTAAGTTTATCTTTAAAACCCATATGTATTCAATAATGTAAATTATATTGATATGAACTAAGACTTAATCAAGTTAAATTATTATATGATAACAAATCAATCTTATTATAATTATTAAGGTTTTAACAAAATTTTTACAAAAATATCATAAATGAAATAATATAGTGAATTAAAAATGCCGAGTTTAAATGATCCAGAATTTTTGGTTGATGAGAATAAGGTTTGGTTTATACCTCCGGAAGAAGGAGGTTATTGGCCTGAAGGTGTACCAAAACAGTTAAAAGATGTTGGAGATGTAGAGATTTTGCCAATGTGGGAATACTTTCAGCATGTTGCTGATTTATATGAGACACGGGACAATGATATCTGTATTTTCGTGTACGGTCCATATATAGAACGCGTAAAACTAAAAACTATATTTGATTATGCAAAACGATTTGGGACTTTTCTCTATAAAAACTTAGGGATTAGAAAAGGTGATGTTGTAGCAATTGATCTTCCAAATTCGATCAATTTTGTTGTTGCTTACTTGGGTTGTCAATATATTGGTGCCATTACACAAGGTATTAACCCTACTTATAGGCCATTGGAGCTTTTGCATTCGTTAACTATGACAAAAGCAAAAGTTTTTGTTATGATGGATATGCTATATATAGCCGGTCCTAAAGACATACTCCCTAAAACCGATGTAAAATTTGTAATACCTTCAAATTTTGTAGATTTTTTAACTGCAGATGAGGATACAATAGCAAAGTTAGGTATACCAAATGCTCGAGATAAAATCCCCGATGAAACCGAAAATTATAAAATATATTGGATGGATAAGATTATAAGGGAAACCCAGCCAGAAGACATCAAAACCGAAATAGATCCATGGACAGATCCAGCTATATATCTCATGACTGGGGGTACAACTGGACTACCTAAAGTTGCAATGCTTTCACATGCTAATCTAAGTGCTAATCTAAATATGGTTAAGGATTGGACAAAACTTGGACCAGGGGTGATAACTATAGGAGCAATTCCCTTTTTTCATAGCTTTGGTATGACTTGTGTCATGAATTCTGCTCTAGGTATAGGAATGATTATGCTTCTATTCCCAAAACCTCCTGCAGATGATGTCCTATGCGAAGCTGTCAATAAGATAGATGCTCCTGAGGGAATAATATATACAGGAGTTGAAATGTGGTTTAAAAGGTTTACAGATTTTGTGCAGGATATGGGTGTTGATGAATTTGAAAAGAAATATGATATGTGTGAGAAACTGAGATATGCCACACAAGGTGCAGGTCCATTACATTCTTATGTACAAGAGCCTTTTGAGTCAATATTTTGCCCAATACGCGCTGGTTATGGTTTAACGGAAAGTTCACCTGTACATAGTGTTGCTCCTTTTTGGGGTCCAACCAAGAATGGAAAACTAGGATTACCAATTCCAGGGGCAGATTGGGCAATATTTCCTTCCGATAATTTTGAAGCAGGGCCTATTTGTGATGGAACTAAAGAAAGAGGAGGTTTTGGAATCGAAAATACAGGAGAGATATGTCTTGCGGGGCCCCATATTATGTTGGGATATTTAGGAAAACAAAAAGAACAGGAAGATAATTTGAAATATTGGAATGGGAAACGTTGGTTACTAACTGGAGATATCGGTTTTATGGATGAACATGGATGGGTTGAAATACGAGATCGTAAAAAATCTCTAATTAAGGTATCTGGTCATTCTGTTTTTCCAAAAGAAGTAGAAGAGTTATTAGGTCATCATGAAATGGTGGATGAAGTCGCAGTTGCAGGTATTCCTGATGAAATGACAGGTGAAGCTGTGAAAGCGTGGGTTTCCTTAAAGAAAGGATACAAGGCTGATCGAGATCTAACAAGCGAGCAATTAAAAGAGTGGGCAAGAGAGAATATGGCAAAATGGAAGAGTCCTAATTATATTGAATTTGTACGTAAAATGCCTGTTAGCGTGACTGGAAAAGTACAGAGACGTGAACTCCAAGAAAAAGATTTAGATAAAATTAAACAAGGAAAAGAAATTAAAGGTTAAATATCAAAATTCAAACAATACAGACGTTTTTTATTAATTTTTATTTTTCTTTTTAAAAACCTTTTAAAATATTCCTATTTATTAATTCAGTTAACTCCATGCTTTTTTTCTTTCCTGAATTTCTATATTCTGCAAATGTGGCAGAAAATGTATAACCATCTGTGGTTTCGATTATAACTACATAAATTTTATCTTTCTTGAGGTTATAGACCTTATTAATCTTTAGTAAAGGGATCTTAAACCCCTCATTGAATTTGTTAAAGTTAGTGCCAATTTCTGTTAAATTTATATTTGATTTTTTAATAAACGATAAGTCCTTATCAGACAATATAATTCTTCCAAATTCCATTTTAAATTGCCAATCTTTCTCGACTTCACCTTCACAGAAATAACCTTCTGAATTAAAACTCATTAGGATCATTAACATTTTTAATTTCTATATGAATAATAGACATTAACCTCATATTTTATATCTTTCTGTGGAGAACATTTTTTCTTTAAAATTTAATTGAATAGTAGTAAATAAATTTTTAAGGTTAAAGTGGTACTAAAATTATTAACTAAATTGAATAAATTCGATGTGAGTAAGAAATGTCATTACAAAAAACGCGAGAATTTATGCTTCAAGAGAAAATGATCTCTTTAAGGGATAAAGGTAAAATAATGAATTTAGATAAAGAAGTTATTGGCACTTTCGCTGGAAAAATAATAAAAATCGGCAACACCTACCGTATAAGAGATCTTGATGAGAATCCTGTATTAACTGTTCACGAAAAAGTAATTTCAATGCGTTCCACCTATAAATTCTATAAGGGTGGGGAAGAGGATGAAAGTTATTATATTGGGAAACTGAAAAGAAAGCTTGTCGCTGTTAAACCAAGTTACTGGTTTGAAGATCCAACTGAAAATAAAGTCTTCACAATGAAGGGAAATATATGGACTTTAAAGTTCAAGATACTAAAAGATAATAAGGTTGTCGCCGAAATTCATAAAAAACTATTTAAGAGTCTAATCAAAGGAACATATGGTGTAAAAATGTCTCCTGACTTAGATGATGATTCTGCTATGCTCATATTAGGCATAGTTTTAATGCTTCATCATGAAAAGGAAGAAAACAGATAAAAACCATTCTCTTTATATTTTTTTTATTCATTTGAACATTAGAACTTTGAATCTTATTTTCTGCTGTTTTTTTAATATATTACGGATATCACACGCATCCTTTAATTTGGGATAGATTTATATTTATAAACTTTTATGTGTTGCATACGACGTCTTTTCTATTGTTATTCCTTGTGGGGTAGGTATTATGCAAGTAGTAGGTAAACATATTAATATAGCATGTCCTAGTTGTGGTACAGAAAAAACTGTAAATATTCCATTGTCTCTATTTACAGAGAAAAAGTTTGGTCATGTGAAAATCCAAGTTCCACAAGGTGCAGTATGTCCCGATCATGTATTTGTCGTATTATTAGATTTGGAAGCAAGAATTCTTGGTTACCAAACTGTAGATTTATCAATATCATCTGCAGCTGAATCTTTTCCTAAAGAAGAAGATCATTTGCAAAAAGAGAAAGCTTTAGGGTTACTGAAATTTATAAAAGCTCTTGGATTTAGATGTTTTGCTGGATTAATTCATGCAAAATTGTTTGATTATCAGCCATATATAATTAAAAAAGACAATTTTGAAATGAATACAGACGAAATTAATAAATTTCTTGATGACATTGTACCTGATGTTTATAAAAATCACAAACTTGTAGAGAAAATTGAATATGATGATGATGTATATCCTGTTGCTACATATTTTTATGCTTTGGTAAAGAATCAAAATACAACTAATTTTCTTATGAACCTCCATAAACATATCATTCAATTGCCTTGGCAAACTGGTGTAGACCTCGAAAAAAATTTTATAGTGGCAGCACTAAAAAATGAGGATCCTAGTGAACAAGTTAAATTTGTTTCATTTTATATATCCAAGTTTTTGGAAGATGTTGAGAAAACGAAAATTATTGTTGAACCCGAAAAAAAGATATCAAGCAAGGATATTGTTAAAAAATTAAAAGAAATTGCAATTACATCAAATGTTACAAGGGAGTATGTTAGTTGTATAAAAGAATTTATTCATAGGCGAATTTCTCCTGAAATAGCAAAAAAAATTCGTGATTAAAAAAAGAAAAATTAATGGGAATTTAAATAAGGTCTTATATATTCAAGGTTTTATATGTTTTACCCATAATCTTATAGATATTTAAATATTCTTTAAAGAGTTTATCATAAATCCCTCTATTTTCCGGATTTGGCGTAAAAATGTTAGATATCTCGCAGCATCTTTGAATTTCGTTCCATTTAAGGTATCCCAACCCTACTGAAGCAATAAATGCAGCTCCTCGAGCATTTGCTTGAATTGGATCACTTACTTGATTTATTTTCCTGTCAAGAACATCAGCAAATATTTGACACCAGACATTACTTTGGGCACCACCACCTATAATATTAATCTCTGGAATAACAATGTCTTTTTTCGTCATACCTGGAGTTGATTTTATTTTATGTTTTTGTATAAACTTCTCTACATAGATAAACAACCATTTAATGTTATATGCTACACCTTCAAAGATAGCTCGTATTAGATGTTCTCTAGACATTTCAAGTGAAATATTATAAAGTCCTCCTCGAATTGTTGCATCATCAACTGGTGCTCTCTCTCCAATTAACCATGGTGTGAAAATGAGATTATTTGATCCCGCAGGAACAGTCTCTACAATCCTGTCGAAGATTTTATAGACATCTGGAACAGCCTCTTCTTTCAAAAGCTCATCTTTATGATATAGTATTTTATCTCTAAGAAATGATAACGCTCCACCAGCTATTTCTTGCTCATTAGCTAAAATATATCTCCCTGGAATTGCTGAAGGTAAACTTGCCATATTATGAAATATATCAACATGTTTGAATGGGATATGGCATCCAATCCAATCAGATGTACCAATATAAATATGAGTCTCATAGTCCTGAACTGCTCCAGATCCAATATTGGCTGAAGGAACATCAGGCGCGCCCATGATCACTTTTGTGCCTCTATTTAAACCAATCTCATCTGCCACTTCATTCTTAATTGGGCCTAGGATATCAGTTGCATTTTTTAAATCTGAAGGAAATTTATTAATATCAACTTTAAACATCTTTGTTAGCTTTTTAGATAATTTTGCATTATAAAGATCTCTAATATCTGTAATCCAATGAAGTGCTATTGATGGAATTGAAGCCGCAAATTCTCCAGTCAATTTCAAATTTATATAATCTTGTGGCTCCAAAAACATATATGTATTATTATAGATATCTGGAAACTCATTTTTAATTAATAAGATATGAGAAATAGGATCTTTTCCATGAAAGCCCGGACCACCTGCAGCCCGCTTTAATAAGACCAACATCTTCCTGATATTGTAGCCAGATACTTTAATTAATCCCTTGTTAAATTTCTCGATATATGGTGCTCCTCGAGTGTCCATCCAAATAATAGAATTCATTAAGTGATTTCCTTCCTTATCAAGTGCTACAGTTCCACTCCATTGGCTTGTATTACATACTCCTACTATGTCATCTACTGGAACTCGAGCATTATCAATTACTATCTTAGACGTTTTAATAATTGCATTCCACCAATCTTCTGGATCTTGCTCTACCGCTCCACCCTTCGATGCGTATAAAGGAACTTCCTGAAAAGCCCATTCAAGAACTTCTCCTTCTGTAGATACTATAGCCGATTTCGGTCCACCAGTTCCATGATCTATTGCCAGAATATACTTCTTTTGTGTATTAGACATATTTTATATTAATGTTGTTACACTAAATAAAGATTTTTAGAGGTAAATACTTCAAAAAAAGTTGATGAAAAATTCAATAAAATACCATAGAAATTTTATAATCAACCTGGTAATGAATATTAAAACGACAAATTTGGAAAATATTATATAGACATAATTACTATGTATTTTCTTGATTAATGGGTATAAGAAAAATTAACTTTAACTTATAATAATAATATAAAGTAATGCCGAATTCATCAATTTCATTGAGAAGAATCTTGAAAAAAGTCATATTTCTCTTTATTATTGTAATCTCAATTTCATCAAGTTGGATTTTTATCAAAACTTATACAAATCAATCAAGCAATATATCAATTGAAGAACTTAATATAACACCAAAATCCTCTGAAATAAGAAACTCAACACAATGTCTTAAAGATACTTCTTTTGATTCTGGTACAGAATATTGGACTCCATCATTTACCGGTGATACATCAGATGTAAATGCTTCCGTCCATTCTGGGCAAGCCAATTTTGAAATTTTAGGGGATAAAAGGACATTCTCCTTAATTGCGGATCCTCCTATCGCATTAGATTGGTCTGAACGTGATAACATTAATTATCCGAATCGACCTGACGAATATGGCATAACGATTGATGGTTGTAAAGTCTCTCATCTCTATGATGATCAGACTGCTATAACAAATCCAAGTATACATTGGGATAGAAATGTTAGCTTACAGGTCGATATGTCAGATTATAGTATTACTTCCGCGTCTATTGATGTAATTGTTTATGCAAATGCTAGCTTGGATATAGATCGTGAGGGAGATACAGAAGCTAGAAATGATTTGTGGAGATCATTAGAAACATACGATGTTGGAGATTATGTACGTTTCTATGTATTGATCTCAGATTTAGAGAAGGGTAGGGTATATGAACTAGCATATCTTCAACCAACCGATCTTGGAGAGGGAAATCCTCCTGGTGGATCACCTGGAGAGGATATTATGCCAGATACATATATGTTTAGCTATCCTGAAGAAGACTTAATATTTTATCTTTCTTCAGTTTTGAATACCGACAATAGCAATTTTACTTTGACATTAGGAATGGCTCTTCATTTTGAAGATAATATTATAACTGATTGGGATTATGATGAATTTAATGAATTAATTATAAAATTTGTTAATTTTACGTTTACTTACGAAAAAAAAATAGATCGATACACTTCTGTTTCATACAACCAGAAAATAACAGCTATAAATGGGGATAAAATTGAAATTATTGATGCCATATTAGATTTTAAATATAAAGCTAACCTTAATTGGTCTAAATCATTGTCTCCTAATTCTGAATTGAAAATTCTTATAAATAATAATGAGATTGAGAAATATATTAAATTAGCAGATTTTGAAACTACTTTTCAAGAACTAAATTTAGGAGCAGATGATATTAAATCTTATATTTTACCAAATGTTAATTTTTCTTTTTCAATTATGATGTTCTTAGCAGATGAGTTTACTTTAGATCAAATAATTACTTTTTCTATTGATGATGTTCATTTAACAATCTCATATATTAAATATACTAATGAATTATTTCCTTATCATTTAATTATGATAATATTGGTTATATTTACAGTAATTATAGCAATATTAACCTGTCTAAGTTTAAGATCCTATATTTTTGTACCAAGAAAACATAAAAAAACAGCAGCATTACTTTCAAGAACGCAAAAGTTTAAGGATGCTGAGAATATTCAGGGTATTCTTCTAATCCATAATCCAACTGGGTTACCCCTTTTTTCTAGAAATTATTCAGACTTAATGGAAGATAAAAAGGCTCTTTTTTCGGGATTTCTTCAAGCAATTTCAATAGTAGGTGAAGAAATTATTCGTAAAGATTATCTTAAAACTAAAGGAATTCAGTCAAATTTAGTCGATGGAATTCATAATGTTCTTGAATTAGATTTTAAGCACTTTTTTTGCCTTATTTCTGATATAGAAGAATTAAGAACAGTTTTAATCCTTAATAATAAAGCTTCTAAGAGAATAAAAAGACAACTCTTAAATTTTGGATTAAGTGTATACGCAAAATATTCGGAAATATTAAAAGATTGGAATCATGAAACTAATGTATTTCAACAAGAAATTCCCGCTCTCCTTGATAATTTCTTTAATTTGGATTATAAGTTGTTTTATAAATTTATAATCGAAAAATCTGATCTTGAAAATATTAAAAAGGAGCTCAAATTATCTCGAATTGATTATAGAATTCTTAATGAAATTCTTTCTATATCTGAAGAAAATAATATTTTTAAATTGATTTCATTATTAGATAGAATGAGTGGTATAAATAAAGATATAATTCTCAACGCCATTGATGTTCTTATTAAGAAGAAATTACTTATTCCCGCTGATACTATCGAGCTTCAAATGTAAATCATTATACCTGATTTATTCTTATGAAGTAAAAAGGCACTCTGTCATATTTAGATTATTAAAAATAAACTTAATTTTTGATGTTACAATTTACTAGTTAATTTAGTTACCTAAATAACATGAATTTTGAGTTAAAATGTCAAGTATGAAGTATGAAGAAATGAAAGTTAAGATAGAAAACATAGTAAATCAACCAATTAGAAAATTTAAATCAGAGGAAATAAAAGGTATAATTGATAGGTATCATAAGAATCACCCTAAATCAAAGGAAGCATATGAAAGAGCACGAAAGATCATTCCCGGCGGGGTTGAGCATAATCTTGCTTTTAATCACCCCTTTCCATTAGCAAGTAAAAAAGTATACGACTGTTATATGGAAACTGTTGATGATGTTATTTTAACAGATTATTTAATGTGTGGTGGTCCTATTATTTTGGGACATCAGTATAAACCTTTAATTGATAAAACAATTGAGGTTATTCGAGAATTTGGTCCTTGTCATGGAATAACTAACGAATATGAATATTTAGCTGCTGAACAAGTACAAAAATATTTTCCCTCATGTGAGATTATAAGATGGCTACAATCTGGGACTGAAGCAGATATGTTAGCGATTAGAATTGCTAGAACATTTACAAATCGTAAATGGGTAATTAAAATTGGCGGTTCTTATCATGGCTGGTCAGATCAACTCGTATATGACATGCACGTTCCTGGAACAAAGCTACTAGAATCTCATGGAATACCAAAAAACGTATTCAATTGGATAGATTCATGTCCTCCAAATGATATCGAAACTTTAAGACAAATGTTTAAAGAGAAGCGAAAAGTTGCTGCAGTTATAGTGGAACCTATGGGCGGCGAATCTGGAAGTATTCCAGTAAGACCTGGTTTCAATAAAGAAGTAGAAGAACTATGCCATGAGAATAAGGCATTAATGATTTCAGATGAAGTTGTATGTGCTTTTCGACTTGATATGGGTGGAGGACAAGGCTATTTTGGTTATACTCCAGACCTTTCAGTATTTGGTAAGATTATAGGACATGGTTTTCCTTCTGCAGCAGCAGTTGGAGGCAGAGCTGATGTAATGAGTGTATGTGCGGGTGGTGTTGGAGGAGGTAAGAAAGCATATTCAGGTGGAACCGTAGCTGCAAATCCATTAACATGTGCTGCGGCTTATTATGCTATAAAATTTGTTGAAGAAACAAAGGCAACAGAAAAAGCAATTAAAGCGGGTACAAGATTATCTGCTGGATTCAATAAAGTATTTAATAATTACGATTTACCCTGGTTCTCTTATAATTATGGTGGTACTGTTCATTTCCATACAAGTTGTTTATTTGGGTTGGATTTGGGAGATCCGAAGCAAGCAGGAGAACTTCCAAAAAGAAAGGACTTTATGGGGGAAATGGGAGCCGCTCTAGTTGATCAAGAGCTTATCTCAGTAGCAGGAAGTAGATTCTACACATGTATGCTTCATACAGACAAAATTGTTGATGAAACAATTCAAAAAATTGATAATATATGCCAAAAAATCGAATGAGCTCTAAACGTTAAAAGCCCATTCCCCATCTCGCATAAGAGGCTCAGTTTTTCCTTTTTTTGTTATTCCATCAACATTCATTTTTTCGGATCCAACCATAAAATCAATATGTGTTTTACTAACATTACCACCTGCTTTAGAAAACTCCTCATCTGACATCATTTTTCCATTTTTTAAGGCAAATTTAAAACCTTTACCTATTGCAATATGAGAAGATGCATTTTCGTCAATAAGAACACTATAAAAAAGTATTCCTGTTTTTGAAATCGGTGAACTATTTGGAACCAACGCAACCTCACCTAATCTCCTTGTCCCTTCGTCTGTATTAACAATTTTTTGCAGCATTTCGAGACCCTTCTTTGCAGTCACTTCTGTAATTTTTCCCTTTGAAAAAGTGACTTTAAAATCCTCCATAATATTCCCTCTGAAAAGAGGTTTTGTGGCGGTTACAACACCTTCAGTTTTATCTTTTTCTGTTGTCGTAAAAACTTCCTCTGTAGGTATGTTTCCTACAAAATCAATACCACTTTGAGTTTTAAAGCGAGCACTTCCCCAAATATGTCCTTTGGGTAACCCGATTGTGAGATCAGTTCCAGGACCTTCAAATTTTAATGATTTAAACTCCTTCCCATTTAAAAATTTACACCTTGCAGCAAGATTTTTAATATGTTCTTCCCAAGTGGCAATAGGATTTTCATTTTTAATTCTGCATATTTCAAAGATGGTATCCCAGAATTTAGCTTTTTGATTTTCAGGAGGAATATTAGGAAATACCTTTTCTGTCCATCCATCAACAGGAGCTGGGCACACATTCCAATTCACCGCACTTGTAGATATTAAATCTCCAAAAGTTTTCCTGTGTTTAACATAAGCATTTATAGAAGTTGCTATTAAATCTGGATTTTGCCCTTCGAGTAAATCAGGATTAAAAGCTGCGAAGAGAAGAACAGCATCTCCTCCTATTCCAAATTGATATTGACAATCAGTTCGCCAAGTAGGGAATTCTTCAAAAGAATCTCTGGGAGCATGATCAAATCGAATCTTTCGAACTTGAGCATCATCCCAAAAAACTTCTACAAATTTCGCCCCCATTTGATATGCCTTTTTGGTGATCAACCTCACTAATGGAGCTAATTCTATTGGTGTACCATAGGTGTATAGAGTGGGTCCGCCGATCAATAACCGCTGTCCTGGTTGTAAATTAAGTCCGATTTTTAAAATAACTTCAGCATATTTTTCCAAATTTTTTTCGAATTCTGAAGACATTAAATTTTATTTTGACTCAAATCTTTTTAAAATTATCTTTTTGAATTGTTTTAAAGATTGATATTTAAATGGGAAAACAGAATGAAATTACAGAGCCCTCAGATTTATTTAATAAAGATGGCTCTCTAGTACAACGAGGCTGGGCGAGAAAACCAATATTAAAGTATAATAAAGAAAATATTGGTAAAGGGTGGTTTCGAATTAAAGAATGGGATCATTATTCTATTCTAAATGAACAATTTGGTTTTCAACTCACGATTGGTGATATTGGTTATCTTACCCAGATGAGCTATGTATGGCTTGACTTTGAAAATAAACAAAGAGATGGGAAAAGCCTGTTTAAATTTTTCACTAAATCCAAATTATTGCCAACTAGTTCATTAGAAGACAGCATAATCGAATTTCCAACAAAAAAATTTGAAGCAACTATAACAAAAAGTAAGGATAAACGAATAATTTCAATTAAAGATCCAAAATTTCAAGATATGGGATTAACTGGGACTATTGAACTTGAAGATAATCCAAAAATGGATAATACGGTTGTTGTGACAGGTTATAAGGAAGATCTAAGACTTTTCTATTACAATCATAAAATAAATTATATGCCTGCAAAGGGTTCAATCCAAATTGGTGAAATTAAATATAAATTTGAGCCGGAAAATTCTTTTGGTCTTATGGATTGGGGTCGTGGGATTTGGCCTTATCATACACACTGGAGATGGGGATCAGCGTGTGGGATTGTAAATGGAATTCCAGTTGCTTTTAATATTGGGTATGGGTTTGGAGATCTATCAACACACACAGAAAATATTATATTTTATGACGGAAGAGCTCATAAAATCGATGAAGTAACCTTTCACCATGAGAATCGAGACCCAACAAAACCTTGGAAATTTACTAGTAATGATAATAGATTCAATATGATTTTAGATCCGATCATTTCACATAGAGAAAAAATAAATTTTGGATTAATATATTTAAATTCATCTTTGTTACATGGGTTATACTCAGGTGATCTTGTGTTAGATAATGGTGAAAAAATTCATATTGAAAGGATTTTAGGCCACGCAGAAGATATCTTTTGGCGTTGGTAAAAATATTTTTTTTGGGTT
The DNA here is from genome assembly GCA_048941185.1 of Promethearchaeota archaeon. Classification (GTDB taxonomy): domain Archaea; phylum Asgardarchaeota; class Lokiarchaeia; order Sigyniarchaeales; family SOKP01; genus Loki-b32. Next base: position 17,519 of record JBHLNW010000003.1, on the reverse strand, counting down.
AATATCAAACCATACAAAATAATTTTAGTCTTTCTCTCTAAGATTATTAAATTCTTTAGCTCAATTTAATTACATTACAATAATTATAGCTAAGAATTAATATTTTAATATAAACCCTAATAAGATTAAGAACCTGATCTAAATTCTGACTTAATTAATGATATTGCATTTTCGGTTAATCTTTTTATTTCTTCAAATTGTCTTGACGAGATTAGTTCTTTTTTAACAATCCAGCTTCCTCCGCATGCAATAACATTATATAACCTCAAATATTCAATTAAATTTTCACTATTTATCCCTCCTGTTGGAATAAATCTTATTTCCGGATACGGTCCTGCTAAACTTTTAAGCATCTCTATTCCTCCAGAAACATTCGCGGGAAAGAATTTCAAAACTTTTAATCCCCTATCTAACGCCCATTCTACCATCGTTGGAGTATTTACACCTGGAATTATAAGAATCTTATTTTCAAGGCAATAATCAACAATTCTAGGATTAAAACCTGGAGTGATGATAAAGTCTGTGTTAGAGTTTATAGCTGCTTTTACTTGATCTATTGTAAGAACTGTTCCCGCGCCCACTATCATATTAGGTAATGCATCTTTCAAAATCGACAGGGCTCTTTCTGCAGCTTCAGTTCTAAAAGTGATTTCTGCTATGGGCAATCCTACCTCTAAAAGAGTTTTTCCAAGAGTTATGATATTCTCAGGATTTTCGATTACAATTACTGGTACTATTTTTGATTCATATATTTTTTTAATAATATCCATAACGCATCTCAATTTGAATAATCAAAAGATTTCAATTTTAGATTAAATATTACTATAATATAATGGATGTGAATAATAAAAATTTTCATCTAAAATAGTGAATAATTAGAAAAGTATATGAATTTATTCAGATTTTTTAATTTCTCTGTATTCTTTTGTTATTAAAAATCTAATAATTTCAGTTATATTCTTTATTCCATGATATTCTTTGATAGATTCTAATTTATCAAAAATATCTTTTTCGATAGAGACATGGAATTCATGTTTTTCATTTTCCATTAGTTATTCTTTAAATATTTTTCTTTAATAAGTTTTCTATTGTTTGGATTATTTATGGATAATTTCGGATAAAAAACGGATAACTATATATATAACTTTACCATTATAGAATGTGGAAGGTTAAAACTTAAATTTTCAGTGAAACCATAAATATACTACAATAATTTTATACATTTGAGTCACTGAGGGCTTCAATCAATCATTTACAAAAAATAAAGAGATGGAAGCAAAATTTAAATATAAAAAGAGAAAGATGTATGATTGAAATTATTTTAGCAATTTTTGGACTTATAGGTGGAATCTCTCTCATAATTTATGCTAGTATGAAAGCTGTAAAACACTCTGCTATTTTAGCTGCTGCTTTAGGAGTATCACCACTAATAATTGGTGTTACGCTTGTTGCCATTGGAACAGACATATCAGAAATCTTTAACTCTATTGTATCTTGCGCTTTAGGTCATGGTGATATTGACGTTGGAGATTCTGTGGGGTCTGATTTGACACAACTTACCTTAGTATTTGGGATATTACCACTAGTTTCAGGAATATTTTATATTCATAGAAAAGATATAATAATCTTAGGAGCATGTGAAATTTTATCATTAGTTTTAATTTATACAATAGTAGAGAAGGGATATTTTACTAGATTAAATGCACTTATTATGGTTGGGTGCTTAGGTATCTATATATGGCTAATATATAATACTAATAAGGAAAGCATTTTACAAAGAGTAGAGATGATTGAAAAAATAGAAAGTCCCAAAAGTAAGCAATTTCATCTTTTAATAGCTGCAATCGCATTTGGTGGAGTAACATTAGCGTCTTTTATGATCGTCGAATCTGTTATAACTATCTCAAGAGTCTTAAATATTCATGAATACATCATAAGTTTTTTCATTGTAGCAGTGGGCACCTCACTCCCGGAACTAGCTGTTGATATCAATGCATTGAGATTGGGACATCACCAAATCGCTATAGGAGATATTGTTGGTTCATGCATAGTTGATTCTACTCTATCAATAGGAATTGGCCAGGTTTTTTTTCCACAAACCGTAACAGCAACACTGGCTGTTCCTACAGTTTTATACACATTAGTGTCAAGCTTTATAGTTTTTACTCTAATTGCAGCGAGAAGAAAAGTTGATAGAAAAGCAGGAATCGTATTTATTTCACTATATTTTATATCTTATGTGTTTTTGTTTACATTTTGGGTAAGAGTGTGATTTTTTCCTCTCATTCCTCCTTTTAGGTAGGCAGATAAAATTTACATAACACACATTGATTTGCTCTTAATCTCCGTTCTGGTCCTAAGATTATTAATCTTTCAGTCATATCTCCACCGCATTTCGGGCAACTTTTAGCAAAATTTTCTTTGATTGAATTTAAAACTTTTTGTATTCCCTTCTCTAAATGTATAAGTTCATTGGCGTTCTGGATAATCTTGCTGGCAGAGATTATACCAATACCTTTAATCCATGCTAATTGCTCTGGCTTGGATTTAGCAATCTCTTCTATAGTCTTTACACCGGCATTCACCAGTCTTTCAGCAGCCAATGGACCAATGCCGCGAACTCTGATTAATTCATCAATCAAAAGAATCTTATTATCTTGCTAATTTTGAATCTGATTATATATTATAATGTTAATTAGTCAAAATAAAATTTGAGTTGAAATAAATAAAAAGAATAATAAAGAAGAAAAAAAAGATGTTTATTTCTCCAATTGCTTCCCTACTCCACTGTACATCATATAGCCACTAATTGCTGCTAATATAATACCAATTGGGAGCACAATGTTTCTAAATGTTTGATCGTTTAGCCAATTTGAAAAGAATATTGCATACATAAATATCATTAACCCGATAACACCGTAAATAACGAATCTCCATTTCTTTTTTAGTTGTTGGTCTTCAAATTTCTTATAAATTTGAAAGGATAAATACAGTAATGGAACAATTGTAAATATGGTCACGCCTAAAAACACATATAGAAAGAAAGGCAGTGCCCATACAGGCGTCCAATTTGTCAAAACATTGAGCTCAACTCCCCATTCTGGCCCAGCTAACACAAAAAAGATCATAGAAAACATATAAATGCCATATCCAATAAAGATCAAGTATTGTTTTATTGGGGTAATTATTTTTTCTGATTTAAGTAATATCAAATTAAATACCACAAAGAATATTGGGGCATAAAAGGAACCGAAGTTAGTTAAGTAATTTAGAACAAGGATAACTGGTTCCCATGGCATAGGACCATAAATGAAATTAAAAATTAAACCTATTGCTGCTGATAAATAAAACCCCGAAAATATTATGTTTAGTCTCTTCCTGTCTCTCTTTAGAATTCGATACGCTAAATAGGAAAACCACGCGCAAATGAGACCTTGTACAAGGTAAATTGTTAATACCCGTGTTGGGCTTTCTAATTGATACAATACCATAGGAATTCACGTTAAGATAGTTATTTTGTTTATTAAATATTTTTTTTTTAGTAATAATTATTTATCATTTTATATTTAATATTGTTGCTTTTTCTTATTAACAAATTTCCTATTTGAAATATATTGATTAAAAGTAGGAAATTTACACAAATTGTCGTCCTACACCATAATATATCAAATATAATGAAATAAGTGTAGGTAAAGAAATTAAAGACCAAATAAACCTAAAAGTATCGTTATTTAATGTATTAGAAAGTGAAGTTCCCTAATATAGAAAAAAATATGCAATTATTCCAGTTAAGAAGTATTTCCACTTCTTTTTTAAATAATCACTCTCGAATTTTTTGTATATTTTAATTGAATAATAGAGTGTAGGAATAATGATTAAGCTACTGCATACCACAACGGAATATCCGAAAAATAATCAATCCCAATCCGGTTTCCAATTAGTACTTACATTTATTACAATCCCATTTGGAATAAAAAGAAGTCCGAGGATCAATAATCCAAGAATTATTTGGAATAAAATTTGATACTTAAACGTAATCTTCTTCTCATGTTTTGGAAGATTTAAAGCAAAAATAAGAAGAAATATCATTGAAAGACAAAAAAGGTAATAGGTTAAAAAATGCATTATAAATACGATAGTCTCATTAAAAATATTTGCATATATCATATTTATTATGCCCCCAATTGTAGTAGAAAGATAAAAGCAACTTAAATAAACATTCAATGTTTTTCTCCCTCTCGTTAAAATTAAATATGCCATATATAAGAAAAATAGAGCGAATAATTCTTGAACTACGTAGATTTGAAGAAATCTAGCTAAATCCATACCTAATATCCCAATACTCTAACAAAATTAGAATATTTAATTTTATCTTAATTGAATTTTAAAGTTAATGGATTTAATTGAGTAGATAAAAAGTAAAAATTTAATTAAAATTTCATTCCATGAATATCCTATTTTTCACGCCATTCCTGACCACAGCGACCGCAGCGATATTTCTTCCCATAAACTCGGGGATAATCACTAATTATATTTGTTTTGTCTGTAGATTCATGAATCATATTTTTATTTTCTTCTCCGCAGCTAGGACACCTTCTACGTCCCTCAGTTCCTTCAATTGTTAATAAACCTTTTGATTCTTCTCCCATTTTTAGTAATTCAACTCTTACTTTATAATGTATCCAACAATAGCATTTTTAATAATTATAGTTTAATTTGTATCTTATTATTTTTATAACTTTTTGATTTTCTATCTTTTTTTGTTCAATAAAGATATCTAATATTTCCCAAGAAATATAAACTAGTGTAATATCCGTTTTCCATACTCTTTTGCGCTTTCAAATAATTCTGGGTTAGAATATTGAAATCTTAAAATAAAATCATTAAATAATGTATTATAAATCTCATTTATATCTGTGCCTTTGTTAAATATTTCAAAACAATATATTAAATTCAAATCCCTTGTCGTTTTTTCTAATTTAAACCTACTTATCTTAAAACTCTTAGAAGGAGAATCTTTTAATAATTGTTCAATGTCCATTCCTACTAAAACCGATAATCCTTGAAATGAAAATATCTCCAAAAATTCTTCTACTACATTTTTATTTATGGTATTTAACGATTTTTTATCATATAAATTAATTGTGAGAATTAATATGTCGAGCTTCTGAATAATCTCAGATTTCTCTATTATCATTTCAAGAGTATCTGCGATAAACACATTAATCTTTATTGGTATTTGTTTAAAAACAATTAAGCATTCATAAGAGTTATTAGAAAAATTAGAGTCTATAGCTATATTACTTAGACCGTCTAGAAAAATTTCTTTTATATGTTCCTTATTACCAATGATTCCGATTCTCAAGCTATAGCTAACTTTCTTCACTAAAAATCATTCCAAAAATAATTATTATTGTACTTAATTTTCTATTATTAAATTAATTTAAGGTATCATTTTAGTAGAATATTTTGTTTAAATATTGAATATAAGTTTATCACGGTTCGGTTTTAAATGCTTCGAGTTTATTTACAATTGATTTTTATGGTAGTCCTTTGGAGCTTTTCATTCGTCATTGTGGATATCGCGGTTGAATTCATCCCTCCTTTATCCATCGCGTTATATCGATTTGTAATTGCTTCAATTTCATTTCTATTAATTGATATATATTTCAAATTAAAAAAAAAGAGGCAAATAACTTCAATTAGTAAGATAAAAACAAATTATTCAAAAAACGATTGGCTATTATTGATCCTCGCAAGCTTCACTGGTATATCTTTTTTTTTCCTTTTTCAATATTCTTCAATTGAAATAATTGGACCTTCACTTCCCGCCTTATTTGTATGTTTAATAACACCTGTGATCATCACTATTCTTGCATTATTCTTTTTCAAGGAAAAATTAAATTTCTTTAAGATACTAGGTTTTGTTATTGCCACAATAGGAGGTTTTTTATTAGTAACAGGAGGAGATATTAATAGCCTTTCTCCGGATTCTCCTAATTTTTTAGGATATTTATTTGCTCTTTTAACTCCAATTTTATGGGCAATTTATTCTACAACTACAAAAATAGTTTCTAAAAAAAATTCAACTAGTACTAATACTATGAATAAATATATAGCCTATATTGGTACACTCGAATTAGTCATATTTGTCATTATTAATGGAGAGATTTTTATTTTCATTCAAAACTTCTTCAACATTTCATTATTCCTCTGTGCGATATATTTAGGATTTGGTTGTTATGTAATAGGCTATTATATATGGCAAAATTCGCAAAAGGTTTTGAAATCACTAAACGTTGCCTCATTCTTATATATAGAACCATTCCTAACATTGATTTTTTCTTTATTGTTTCAACGGAGTGAAACAATTGTCTTATGGAACTTGATTGGTGGAATTATAGTATTAATCGCAGTTTTGATTATTAATTATGAAAAAAAAGAAAAAAGAAAAGATTATATTAGATTATTCTATTTTTAAAAGTCTCCTTGTCCATCCGGGTAATATAAAACCGAGATAATAAAATGTGCTTGAAAACATCATTAATGTTCTAAATATTATCAATGTTGCTGGAGTTAATGGAAGAAATCCATCACCAATTCCTCCAATTGCAAATAAATTGAATGATAATAGGAGAAATCTACCCTTCCATTTTAATACAGGATCATTCTTTTCTTTTAATGATGCAATAGCAAAATCATTGCCAGTAACTGTACTGATAATTAGAGAAAAAGCCAGAAATCCTAAGACAAAACCTTTATAGGAAATATCAATTGCACTATCTTTAATACCTATTAATGCATCTAATGAAACACCAGCAGCAAAGAATAGAAAATAGAAGAGATAGACATAAAAAACAATTGATAGACATATAGCAATCCACATGGCAACACCTTTCCATTTCTGATGTAATGCTGGCATATAAATTTGAATCCATGATAATAGCGCTATTGGTACTCCAATCGTTCCTAATAGTACATAAATAGGAAATATAATTTCCTGTCTTGTTATTAACCAATATACATATCCTAACCCTGAGGGATACCATGGACTCATTGTGAACATGATTGCTAAAAAGAAATAAAATAAAACCTTTTGTTTTGTCTTGATGTATTTATAGAGCACAATTCCACCATATAGCCAAGCTATAGCAATAGCTAAAAAACCAAAGATTCCAGATAATTGGGTTAAATCATCTAAGACTACTTGGAATAACATTATATTCACTGGGAAATTTTTAAATTTGATTTTTTATTTAATACAGAGATATCTTTTTCTACTAATAAATTTCTTTAATATGGTGATTATTTCTTATTTTAACAATATACTAATAACCATATATTTAACAAAAAAACATATATAGAAAATATTTATACTAGAGTTAAAATTGTCAAATTTAATCAAAATTATGTGGTGAAAATAAAATTCCACGACGTTATTATGCTAAGTCTAAGAAGACATATGCAAAAGACCAATCATTTGAGCAAGATCAAGTGGGAGAAGAAAAAGAACGCTATTTAATTAGTATAGAATTAATGTCTTTAAAAACATTGAAGGATTACGATATTTTTGGATGGCGTGGAGAATTTTATTTCAAAGTGGACGGTCCTAAGCTTTTTAAAGCTCGTTGGCCAAATAAGGGTACTGTGAAATTGCAAAGAAATCAGGAATTCACCAGTAAAGCTGATATGTCTTTATGGAGTCAATTTAAAACAGTACATGTTGATGATCCTGCTGTTCAGAAAATTACTGTTATTTTAAGAGAAAGAGACCATTTAAAAAAAGACCATACCGTTGCTGAACAAGAATTTGAAATAAAATTACCAATGAAAACTGAATATGTTGTGTTGCAGGACAAACAAGAAAATACTAAAGCTAAACTTCGAATTCAGGCCACACGAACAAGATATTAGAATCCTTATTTTTAATCTTTTTTTATTTTTTGTTATAATACGTATTTCTCAAACTCAGAACTACAAGGGTGATTATCAGTAACCCAGAACTCATTTTTATTGGGAAGGATTATTATAGATCCTAAAGTTCCTGCAGCAGGACCGTGGGTACACACCGTAAAATCATCGGGTTCTCTGTTATCATGATCACTTAAAATGTTTTTAAAAATTTCCATATTAATTTTGCCCTTAAATTTTTTTAAAAGTGCAATTTCTCTTTGATAACGTCTTATGGGGGATTCTATTGGATTAATATCCATGTCATCCATTTTAAAGCGGACATAATCGGGTAAATTAGCATCTTTAAGTTCTAAAGTCTGATAATGATTAGTATGAGCCAAAATTCCATCCTCTGGTCGACGAATTGCATGTCGAGTGCTCGTAGTTTCAATTACACAGACATCACCAGATGTATCCATAAGTCCATAATGACAACCATTTGCTCTATGTGTGAATTTAGTTATAAAATCAATAGCTTCTTGGGTCGTTGCACAAGTTTCTAACACTTCTTGAACTATAAATGTTCCGGGAACGCCTTCTAGTCTAAAATCAAGTGGCTTTTTTTTCCAAGAGCGGCCATAATTATAACCAATAGCTAAACCTTTTTCATTCAATCCCATATGACACCCTATTAAAGAATATTGTGTGAAATTTAAGTTTTTATAGCCATTATCTGGCGATTCTTCACGAACTACTTGGAAAGGTTGAAGAACATTAGGAAAATCATAATTTCTTCCAAATATAAGTGAATTATCTGCTGTAGCTTTTGGAAGTGCAAATATCATTGAACATGATTGAACTGGAGGATTTTTATAAAGGGAATTCGGATCTCCGGACATTATTTCTATAAAATGAGCCCCAAAAAGCAATCTTTCCTTTATTTCTGCTGCTTTACTCAGAGCAATTAACTTCTCATACTGATTTGGAAGTAGGTCAAGTAAGGGCTTTTTTATTTTCTTTTTACCAATAATACCTAAAACAAATTTAATAACTGATAGTGGTATTAATTTAGAGGTAACTTCTGAAAACATTTTTGAGTGGAAAACAACATCAAACATATTGTGAATTTTGTCTTTTAACTGTTCTCCTTGTTGAAAACCTCTTTTAGCGGGGCTTCCCTCTATTTTAATAAAGTCAACCATAATTCCTCATTCTTTTTTGATATCATACAATTTACTAAAAAAAAGGAATTCTATGTTATAATTTCTTCTCCTGTATTCTTAGTAATATAATTGCTATTTTGTTTCTCAAAAATTTAAAATAATCTTCTTTTATTAAAAACTAATATCTTTATTTATTTAAAAAGAATTAAAATCATTTGAGTATAGTTTGGGAGATATAAATGAGACAGGATTTAGAAATTACTATTGATATTGCAAATTTAGGAGATTCAACTGGTATTCATAATATATTAAAGAAAAATCTTATTGAAATAAGAGACATCGAAAAAATTACTAGAAAACAACGGAAAGATTTAGAAGATAAAGGGTTTCTTAGAAAAGAGGTTGGAATTGAATATTATAAAAATCTTATTAATGATCCTTTTACTGATATTTATATTGCTAAGAATAATGATGGAATAATAGTAGGGTTTGCTACTATTTATAGAAAAAAATATACTATAATTAAGGTTCGAGATATCATCGGTAATTTATCTTTTGAGAATGAAAAAACAAAAGATTTGCTCCTAAATGAAGAATCTGAATTCACATACTTAGATCAAATAAGTGTATTTCCTGAATATAAACGAAAAGGCATAGGTACTACCATCTTTCAAAAAGCTTTAAAAACTATAAATACACCTATTGTTGCATTCATTGTAGAGAAGCCCTTGTTTAATAAAGTATCAATTTATTGGCATGAGAATAATGGATTTGAATTTTCTGGTATAAGTGGTGGTAAATATAAAGGAAAACCATTTAAATTTCAAATATTTATAAATTGGAATCAAAAAGAACATTAAAATAACATGATATCACTAATTCTTTGGATCGCACTTTTTATTACTGGCTATTTGATTATTTTTTTTGCCGCAGATGTCTTTTTAGATAATTTAAAAGATGTTTGTATAATATATGGCATATCTCCCTTTATTATAGGGGCATTAATTATTGGTATCGACCCAGAAGAGTCAATTGCTTCGATTCTTGCTGCACTAAGTGGATTATCTTCTATTGCTGTAGGAAATGTAATAGGAAATTCAATAATAGCATTAACTATAAGTTTCGCAATCCCTGCTTTTTTCTATAAAATCAATTTTAAATCCATACCACAATTTTATTTTTTATTACTATACTGTAGTATTTTTTTGCTTTTTTTTGGAACTTTTGTTAACTTTGGCTTCTTTTTCGTCGGAATTATTGCCATTTTTCTCTACATTATATTTTTGATTATAAATACAAAAAAAATCTCTAAAGAAAGTATTAACGAAGGAATTTCGAAAGAGAGTCTAGTTCAAAATGACAATATGATTGAGAAATTAAATAAAAATGCAAAGTTAAGAAAAATGACATTAGTCATTATTAGCTTTATTTTCATATTTTTAGGTGGAGAATTATTAATTTTCTCTACAGAACAAATCATTTTACTCACTAATATACCAGAAACATTCTTTGGACTTATTATTGTTGCTTTTGTGACAAATGTAGAAGAATTAACATTAGTTATAAAGGCCGTAAAGAAAAAGAGTGTTGAAATTGGCTTAGGAGGAATGATTGGAAAGGTTTTTTGGAATTTATCACTCACATTTGGAATAAGTGCAATTATTATAGTGAATTTTATGCTTTCATGGATTATTTTCTGGAATTGGTTAATTTTATTGGTACTAACCATCTATTTTAATTGGATTTCAAAGAAAAAGTCGATAAAATGGAGCGATGGAATATGTTTATCAATTTTTCTCATAATCTTTTTAATACTAAACTTTACAATAATTATATAGCTATAAGGCTATATGAGTATTAAAATATTCAAAAAGAGAAGAATTTGATTAAAAATACTATAAAATAATTTTATTAATTATTATTTATCTCTTCGAAATCTGGTCTTTCTTTTAGAGAATCAATAATGTTTATTATATCTTCTGCCAGTTCATAGCGTTCAGCTCGATGCTTTTCTCGATTTAATCTTTTTTCGACATGTAGAGGATTTCCAACCTTCACCTTTATACCATCCCCAGTAAACATATTTAGAATCTTAGTTTTGTGTGTTGTAATCGCAATTGGAATAATTGGAGCATCTCCAGCAATAGCAAACTTGATAATTGCGGCCATTGATTTAACCTGTACTTCACGTTCATGCCTAGATTCTGGTGTCATACCCACTAGATCACCCTTTTCATTCAAAATTTCAAAAACTTTTTCAATTGGCTCTGTATCTTCTTTGTTTTCAGTTCCTCGAATCATTCCAAGGCTTTTTAAAACTGGTCCCATTATTTGATGTTTCATTAACTTAGGATCAAGCATGAAATGAATTTTACGACCTGATACTTGAGCTATGATTAACATATCTCGGATTATATTTGGTGTAATTGTGGTTAAAATAGCTTTTCCTCTTAATGGAATATTTTCTTGGCCTTCAATTTTTAAATCCATAAAAGCTTTGAAAAATAAACCACTAAGTCCTTTTACGCTGGCATACAGCATGTCAAAAGCTATTAATTTTGGATTTAATTTATCTGCTTCTTCTTTTTTGTCTGGACTTACACTTTCACTCATTTTTTTATTACCTCTTATAATAATTTATCTTAAATTCTAATTAACTTATTTATATTAAAGTTTGTCAATAAAATCATTAACTTCTTCCATTCTTTTTTCATAATACGCTTTTAAATCTTTTTCTGATACAAATGATGGAATAACTTTTTCGGTGTATAGATCAAAGATCGTACTTAATTTAGTTTTATGTTTAAGAGTTTCAAAGAATTCCTCTCCTAATTCCCTTAATTGTTTCAAAAATTCCGACATTTTTTTAAAAAACCTCCCACTTTCCACATCTACTACCCCAACGAGCAATAACTTTATTTTCATCTTGAGGCATTTTAACTTGGACAATTTCACAGTTATTTGGGCAATCTCCACAATTAAACGTAGAGGTTTTAAATTCTAAATCCCCAACATGAAGCCCTCGGAACAAGGTTTCATCTCCATGATCCAGATAATAATCTCTCACAAGAATTGCCATTCCTAAAGCTCCCATCAATACATTGTATTTAGGAACAATTACTTCGCATCCTAAATGCCTTTCAAAAGCTTGAATAATCCCTTTATTATACGATACTCCTCCTTGGAAGACAACAGGTTCGTTTAATTCCTTTCCTTTCGATAAATTGTTCATATAATTTCTAACTAATGAATCACACAGTCCAGCAATAATATCTTCTTTTGTATAACCCGCATTTTGCTTATGAATCATATCTGATTCTGCAAACACGGTACATCTCCCAGCAATACTCACAGGATTCTTTGATCTTACTGCATAGTCTCCAAACTGTTCAATTGGAATCCCAAGTCTAGCAGCTTGATGATCGAGAAAAGAGCCAGTTCCTGCAGCACATACAGAATTCATTGCAAAATCAACTATTATCCCATCACGTAAAATGATAATTTTTGAATCTTGTCCACCAATTTCCAAAATAGTGCTTACATCTGGATAGAGTGATTGAGTTGCCACTGCATGGGCAATAATTTCTGTTTTAGCAAGATCTCCCCCTACAATAGCTTTTGTTAAATACCTTGCAGAACCAGTAGTTCCGCAACAACGTATTTCATATTCTTGTAAGTCTTCATTTCCCTCAACCTTTGCTCTTAAATCTTCCATACCTGCTTTAGCAGATTCAATTGGAGATCCTCTATTACGTAAAAATACACTAGTCAGGACATTACCTTCAATATCCATTAATACAAATTTACATGTAACACTACCAATATCAATTCCAAGGAAAGCATCTAACTTTCCATCTTCCTTAACAGTTTTATCAGAAACTTCTACCATAATTTCACTTATATTATGCTTGAATTAATTGAATACACTCTTGAAAAAAATGCGAACCATTAGATTTATAAAAACTATTTTTTTGTTCTTCAAGGGAGATCTTCTCAATTTCCAATTTATGCTTACGTCTCGAGTCCATTAGGTCTACAAAGGCCTCTAATCTCGTCCTCATACCCTCAGTTCCCGAATGCTCATCAAATGAGAAAAATATTATTGGGAGATCGTAAATTTTCTTTAGTTTATTAATTATAATCGTCCGAGCTGTCACTTCGGGCATACAGGTGAATGGGTAAACATGGGTAGCTCCATCAAAACCGCTATTAGCTCTGTCAATATATTCTCCCAGTACCCATTGGCATTCACCTCCTATATCCATCGGAAGGTAGGGATGGGATAAATGTTCTAACCACTTTCTATGGAAATTGAGATGAAACTTATGCGATACCCAATCCCACAAACTTAGATTTTGATGTATCTCCACTCCCATTTCTCCAAGTTTTCTTCTAATATCTACGTTTACATATGGTTCCATACTTATATGAATTTCACCAAATATTGCTACTCGTAAAGGAGTTCGAGTTTTGTCAACATCAATTTTATTAAAATCTTCTTTGATTGCTTTTTTAAAATTTCGTAATTCTTTAAGACTATTTGCCTGATCAAGTTTATTTAACACATTATTTAATACTTCAGTAGTATCTCCTTGATTACGTTCATATGCCCGGAACAAACCTTCAGCAGTTTGAATGTCCTGTAAAAGTTTTGTTTTTTTCAAGAAAAAAATCACTGCTTTTACAAATCTTGGATAAGCAAAAAGGCCACTTTTTCCACTAACTTCTTGTAACGTTTTAACCCAGTGGAATTCTAGTAAATCTGCTTGATCTAATGGAATGACTGTCACATGCTTATAACCCATATCATGTAAAAGGCGTTCTTGGACAGCATGGTAAAAACCGAAACGACACGGTCCACAATCTATGGCCATTACTAAAGTATCGGCACCCTTTTTGATTGCATTAACAAAATCTCCTAAAGTAGCTTTAAATGGGAAACAAACGAATTCTGGGCTGTATTTTACTCCTATCTTTATTGCTTCTCGGTTTGTCGGGTCAGGAAGCACAACCTTTATCGATGGATCTAACTGTTCAAACAGAGTCTTAAATGCTACCCAATTAGGACCCATGTTTGGAAATGAGAGAATCATATGCTTTAGAACTCTTTAAATCTTAGATGAATATGATTGATATTTATTTAAATAAACTTTTGTTTAAATAACAAAACAAACAATAAAAAATTACCCATTATAAACAAATTATCAAGAGTATGAATTCTCTTATTAAAAATCTCAGTTTTAATTAATAAGATCTAAGATATTTTAATTACTAAGCTTCCTACTGTAGTGACAATAATTATACTTAACATTATAATAAAGAATATTGCTAAACTTTGGGTTTGTATTGCTGCTGAGTATTTTGCGAGTGCATCGTAATATATTTTTTCACCTTCAATAATATCATCTCCTAATCCTCCTGTAACTTCCCAGAATGTTATTTTTTCTGCCCATTGTCTATTTTCATTCATAACTTCTTTTTGCTCATCTATAATTGCTTGTTGATAATTTATTTGAAGAGCATTTATAATTATAAAGATTCCAGAAATAATTATTATCGAAAATCCTAATCCTAAGAGAAGTAATTTCCTTTGAGTTTTTCTCATAGTTTCTCTTCAGCTTCAATAAGAAATTGAATTCAAAATAAAATAGTTATGTTTTCATATTTATTTTTTTTCAATCTTGAAAAAAGATTTAAAGAGTTCCATATTTCCTGAAACTATTCACACCACTTCCAATTATTTGGTTTTGGTAAAATTATTCATTCTTTGGAGTTTTTTGTTTAATTCTATCTTTTCCTTTTTTAACTTGTTCTTTTGATTTTGCTAATCCATTTTTGATTTTTTCTTTTAACTTAGATGTACTTTCTTTAATTTTTGCTTTTCCTCGACCTAATTTTGCTTTAAACTGTTCTGGATTCTTTTTATAATAATATAATGTGATACATCCTGCTGTGGACGTAATACCTAAAGTTACAACTACACCTACAATAATATTTATAATATTACTATCAAAACCACCATTTCCACCATCACCTATAATTAAGCTAAATTTTATCGAAAAATCATTTATGTTTGATGGTAATTCATTATAAGAACTATAATTATTTCCATCTCCATAATTTAAACCACAAGCATAAGTGCTTACATTTTGCAATATACCATAATTAAAGATAATATCTCCATCATTATATAAAACAGCTTCAAAAGAACCGGCAAATGAACCATTATCATGATTAAAATTTTCCCAAGCAACCACCCAGTAAGAAGTAAAGTTTTTAATATAAATATTACCAGAAGTACCGTCTAGGTTGGTCCAGTATGGCGCAATAATGTTTTGTCGATGTGGATGACTTGAAGGAATTACCCCACTTGTTAATACGGATTTAAATGAAAATGTAAGATAACCTTCTGTAATAACATGAATTTCTCTAAAAGTGCCGTCATAAAAAGTAAAATTAAATGGAAGTGCGGTTGAAATTGAATCATCATCACCTAATATCAATTCAGTTCCGCTAGAAGCGTCTATCCAATTATACGGATGATCTAAAGTAATCTCATACCTAGTTGGAGCTGCACTTATATTAATCTGGGAAATGTTTTGCTTTATTGATCTATTAAGAGAATTAATAGATATAAACATTCCAAGGATTAGAAAAAACAGTATAATAAGGGAACTTTTAAGTTTAATATTTGAATTAATTATATTCATAGTTTTCCTCCCAAAAATATTCTTTTTAATAATCTTATAATACTTCTCTTATTTTAAATTGATGATTATCTTCACATTTAATGACATTAAAACGCCTAAACAATCTTAAAAGCGATGAATAATTATCGCTTTATAATTATTGATTAACAGAATTATTTGAATTGACATCTATGTCATCTAAAATGCAGCTTATTTTTGGAGATTGGCGTTTAGGTCGGATAATCATGTTTATTATGATTACAAGCTCTGTATCATATGGACTTGGAGGAAATCTGATAAATATTGTTCTAGCGGGTTTAGTAGGTGCAACTTTATCAGCAGGAGGTTTCTTTTTTGACTATCTCGGAGATTACAAAAAGGATCGCGAATCGGGGAATTTAAAGAATCCTATTGCTAGAGGTACTTTAAACCCAAGTGGAGGTCTTATTTTAATTCTAGCATGCTTTACTATAAGTGCTATAATATGTTTTTTAATTAATTTTTGGGCTATTATCCCTTTTATATGTCTAATAGGAGTTATTGGTGGACTTGTTCATGGAATATTAGATTCACCTCTCCTACGAGCGTTCAGTTTAGGAGCACTTCAAGGATTTTATGTTTTGATTGGAGCTCTTTTTGCTTATAAATTTGAATTAAGTGTAATCCTCTTAGCTTTATTTTTGTTTTTTGCCATGACAGGCGCAAGAGTATTAGGGGATACAAGAGATCTCCCTTATGATCAAAAAATTGATACTAATACAATACCTAAAAAATATGGAGTCAAATGGGGGGGATATTTTCTTTTATTAAATGAATTTATTGCTTATATAATTGGAATTATGATTTATTTACTTGGGTTATTAGGAATTGGATATCTGATCTGTATGATAAGCATCATCATTGTTGGTACCCCATTAAATATCTTATTCATTCTTCGCCCTACTCCGAAGATCGCCCGAATTTCAAATGTATTATCTTTAGCAATTTTAGGTTCTTTATTTGTTATAGCAATGTTTATTGGAAGATTATAGATTTATTATTCAACTAAATTTTTTATTTAATATTATTCTCTTATCCTTTTTAATTCAATCTTCACAGCATTAGTTCTATCTGGGCATTCC
The DNA here is from genome assembly GCA_048941185.1 of Promethearchaeota archaeon. Taxonomy (GTDB): domain Archaea; phylum Asgardarchaeota; class Lokiarchaeia; order Sigyniarchaeales; family SOKP01; genus Loki-b32. Next base: position 653 of record JBHLNW010000003.1, on the reverse strand, counting down.
CATTCAATAATATCGGGATTTTCACCCCAAGTATCCGGGAAAGAGCCCCCAAATTGAAGCATGATAATATAAGGAAAAATATCATGATAAAAAAATCCACATAATCCTCCAGAGGAATGTCCATCTAATTCAATCTTTTCTCCTACATTATGACCTGCATTACATATTCCCTTAACTTCCTTTATGGTTCCAATAATTCTATAACCAACGTGTGGCATACTCAAAATCCTTTTAATTTTATTTTAAATATATGAAATATTAATTATATTTAGTAATATTGTACTCATTATTTTAATCAAATAATAAATTTTATAATTAAAGCTAGTAATTTGTTGGACTTAAAAGATTTGGGAAAACCTACTGATTTTTGGCACTATTTTAATGAGATTTCTAAAATTCCTCGAAAATCTAGATTTGAAGAAAAAATAAGGAATTTCATCAAAAATGAGGCAGAAAAACATGGATTTCCATCTCAAATTGATGAAATAGGAAATATTGCTATTAAAATTCCAAGCGATAATCAGAAATTAAAATGTGTATTACAATGCCATATGGATATGGTTTGTGAAAAAAATAAAGGGATTGACCACGATTTCATGAAAGATCCCTTGAAACTAAAAATCAAAGAAATTGAAAATGAAAAATGGGTTACA
>JBHLNW010000135.1:0-7936 GCA_048941185.1 Promethearchaeota archaeon | reverse complement strand
GCAGATGTAGATGTGGATGTTGACGCAGATGTAGATATTGATGTTGACACAGATGTTGATATTGATTATGATATAGGGGCCGAAATCGAGCTTGACACAGTTGAAGTTGATGTAGAGGTTGATGTAGAGGCAGGAGTAGATGTGGATTCAGATGTTGATATTGAAGCAGAAGCTGAAATTGACATGGATTTTGTTTCCACAATTACTCCTGCACCAATCATGTTATTATTTTCCTCTGCGTTTTTAATCTTTGGAATTTCAGGATTATTATTATTTCAATTAATTGAAGGTGCTATGCGTTTTATTATCCTATTTATTGCTCCATCTACTGCATATTTAACCGCCAAGTTTATAAATTTCGCCTGGAAAGTTGTATCAAAATCAAGATTTTATAAAATTTCTTCTACGCAGAATTTAATTGGAGTTAAGGGAGAAGTAATCTTGCCTGTTGATGATAGAGGAGGGGTTATTAAAATACCCTCATCAACGCCTATGAGATTTGAAAGAGTACACGTTAAACCTGTTTTTGAAACATCTGAATTCGAAAGAGGTGATTATGTTTATATTTGTGATGTTAAAAATGGGGTTTTATTAGTTGACAATAATAAAAAATCAATTAAAAGGAGGATGTAAAGGATTAACAAATTTCAAGAGGTTGAATTAAAAATTCACTTAAATTTTATTTTTTTTTTATATGCAAAATCTACTAAAAATTGGATAATATTTTATTAAAAATAAGAAAATGGAGGTTTAGATAACAAAAGTGATATTTCAAGAATTAAATCCTTGGGGAGTAGGACTTGGAGTTTCAATAGGAATCATTGTTTTTCTTTTTGTAATATTTTTCGCTTCTCGATATAGGAAATTCAAAACGAATCAATTTGTTATACATTTAAGATCTGGTAAGGTAAAGCACGCAGGTTTGGGAGGTAGTTTAATTTTACTTCCTTTAATAGATGAATATATAGTTATCCCAACTACTAGTATTCAGACGGTAGTAGAAGCACATGAACAAGTGGTATCAAATGAGTACCAAAACATAGAAATTGAAGGATTGCTAATTTGGAAAGTAGTTGATCCAGAAAAAGCTTTTAGTGCAGTTTCATGGAATATGAGAGATGACAACTATGTTGAAAAAATCTTAAAAGGTGCAACAGAGGCGATTATTCGAACAACTTGTGCTAATATGCCATTGGAAAAGATCATCCGAGAAAGAAGAGAAATAATTGACCATCTCGAGAAAGATTTGCATGAATTAACTGCTGATTGGGGAATAGTCATAGAGTCTTTAGAAATTATCGAAGTAATTATTGGTGAACCCGAACTAAAGAAAAATATGGAAGCAACTAAGCAAGCAGAAGAATTTAGAAAAGCTAGAATCGCTAAAGCTGAAGCTGAAAGAGAATCAAAATTAAGAGAATTAGAAGTGAAGAATGAAGTTGGTATACAAGAACAACTCGTCGAAAGAGAAATAGAACTAAGAAGAAAAGATAAGGAGATTGCTATTGCTGAACAAGAGAGAACACGTAAAAAAATTGAAGCGGATGGTGATAGACAGAAGAAGATTATTGAAGCGGATGCTGATGCTCAACAAATAAAGAGGAAATTAATTGCTCAAGCTGAAGGTGAAGCTGAAAACATTAAACAACAAATGCTTGCTCAAGCTGAAGGTTTTAAGAAGCAAGTAGAAGCAATGGGTAGTGCTGACGAAAGATTCTTAGCTGTTCAATTAACTAATATCCTTCCAGAGATATTTAAACATCTAAATCCTGATAAAATGTTTATCATGGGTGATGGAAATGAAGCATTTAGTTCGCTTTCAAGAGCAATAATGCCGTTCCTACAGTTATTACCAGAATATTCGGACAAAATCAAGGATTTTTTTAACAATGGAGGATCTGAAAAAATAAAGGAAATTTTAGCAAAAAAATAACATAAAATTTTTTTTTTGTATTATTAAAAAAATTAAGGAGGGATTAAAACGTCAAGTTTTGTACCACCATCATATCTGCCATTAATTATAATATTATTATGTATTGATGTAAGTCTACTAATATTATGTTTGTATAAGATTTTTAAAAATATTAATTTATCAAGAGTAAAAAAAATCGGTTGGGGTTTCCTTGTTCTTTGTTTTTGCTTTATAGGGCCAATAACATATATCATTTCAAGTAGAAAAAAGCAGGTGCTATAGTAATTCGGGAGAGTATAAATTTAATAGAGGATATTGAAAAAGTTTTGATTGAGGGTAATTTGATATATCAATATAAAGTCAATAAAGAGCAAGAAGAAGGAGGAGGTATCAAAAATTATCCAAAATATCCAGTGTTAATTCTCACTTGTATGGATCCTAGAATTGATATTCATCGAATTTTTCAGTTAAATCCTGAAGATGTCTTTGTTTTAAGAAATGCTGGAAATATTCATACATTGGATACAATGAGAGCTATTTTGCTTGCTATTGTTAATTATAATATTAAATTTATTATTGTTTTAGGGCATTTAGATTGTGGAATGACAAAAATTAGCCTATCAGATTTACGTTTGAAATTACCATCTAAATTTTTATCAAGATTAACACCAGATTACTCAAATCTTTACTCTGAATTAAGAAGCTTTTTTAAACCGTTTAATAGTGAAATTCAGAACATTCTGGAACAAATCAAAAGATTAGAAACTATTAAGGATTTATATCCAGATATTGAGATCACTGGAATGTTATACGACACTGAAACTGGCTGGATCTTCAAATTTAAGGAAATTAACGATTTGTTGCATCCTGAAAATTTCTATAAAAAATATAAGGGAAAGATCCAAGATAAGATCCAGCAACTAGCTGAATTTTATGAAGAAAAAAATAAAAAGAATGAACTATCTGAAGATTTGATTAAGGAAAATGATGTTAATAATATAAAAAAAGAAGTAAAGAATGATATAGAAACTTCTCAAGCTTTTGAAATCCAAAAATCCATCTTAAATGAAGATAAAGGTCTTTTATTAAAAATGCCAAAAATTCAAATTCCAAACATTAACATTCCAAAAGTAAAGATCTATACTCCAAAAATTAAGAAAACCAGTAATCTAAAAAAGTAAAATGAATTTTTAAATTAATTTTTTTAATTTTCTATTTTTTTCCTTATAATTTGTCAGATTCTCTAAAAGTCGCCTTAGATAACTTTCAAACTCATCGATTTCCTTTTCTGAAAACCCTTTATAAAATAACTCCCTCATTGCTAGGGATACTTGAATATATTTTTCCTGTAATTCCTTATTTCTTTTTGTTAATTTTATGTAAATAGTTCTTTTATCTTTTTCAGACCGTATTCGCTCAATATGCCCAGCTTCTTCAAGCTTGTCTAACATATAGGATAAAGTTGCTTTACTCAACATTACTTTTTTTTTAAGAGTTTGGAAGGAAATATTGTCTTCACGCCAAAGGGGAAACATTACTCTACCTTGAGCAGCAGTAATTTCTTCAATTTGATAATCTTCTAATAAATTATCAAAAACACTCAGCATAAGCTGGCGAATCTTAGTTATTAAAAAACCTCCTTCCCTCAATTTTTCCATTATTTTTCACTTCGTTTAAATAACTCTTTCAGTTAAAACTGGTAATTTTAGAAATTCAATTTATTATAACTCTGATATAAAATTTTCTACCGCATTTCTGAATAATTCGGGTTTATCATCGTGTACTACATGCCCCGCATTTGGAATCTCAATAAATTTACAGTTTTTTATTAATTTTGACATCTTTTCAGCATGATCGCGTTGAAACCCACTATCTCCACCTTTAATAATCAATGTAGGGCATTCAATTTGTTCCATCTCATCCCATCTTGACTTTTCAAAGCTTAAGCTAAGTATTTTAAGTAGATGTTCAAATTTGAAAATAGAGTAATATCCTAATTCTTTTTCTTCGAGAAGTTCGATGAAGTGATCAGCGTATGTGGGATGAAGATTTCCAAAAAATATCCGGGCTTCCTTTAAACAACTAAATGGGATTGGCCATGATTCGAAAAATTCTTTCCAATCATCAAGAGCTTCTTTAGGGGGGGATTGAGCACTTTTATCCTCAATAATTAAAGCTTTAACTAGTTTTGGATGCTTTACAGCTAAGCCCCACGCGATTGAACCTCCCATTGAATGTCCCATCAAAATACTATTATGAATACCGAGTTCGGTCATAGTTATTGCGATATCCTCGATCATGATATCCCGTGAATAATTGGAATCAGGCTTTTCACTTCTTCCGTGCCCCCTTTGATCGAACCCAATAACATGATAATTTTCTCTCATCCATAATGCTGTTTCATACCAAGAAGTTGCCCTAGACATAAGCCCATGTAAAAGGACAACATGTTCACCTGATCCTCCAAAATCGACATAAGCTAATCTTATATTCTTTCCATTAACATAACCCCTTGTAATATTAGTCATATGTTCATCCACTCATAGCTCAAATTGAGTTTGTTGCAGTTTATAATAAAGTCTTCCACTTTTTGGTGTAAATCGGAGAATAGTATAATCTGGATCTTCCAATCCCTTTGGGTAATATCTCTTAGATGAGTCTAACCAAAATTCTCGCTTAATATCCATATCTTCAACGATTTCAATGTCGCCCCCAAACATGACTCCTTTAAAATCTTCAGGATCGCAAAAATACACAGAAACCTTAGGATTTTCCTTGATATGATCAATCTTCGATGATGAAGTGTTTGTAGAGAAATAAACCACATATCTATTATCTTGAGTATCGTAAAAATTAGAAAATTCGGGATATCGCTCTTTGTATCTCGTGTTTAGTAATGCTCTTGTTATAGGAAATCCGTCAGAGTCAATTGTTGAGAAATAAGCTAAAAGAGAATTTTCTATCATTTCCGCACTTAATTTTTTTGCTTCATTTAACTCCATACTTTTCACCTCTTAAGTTAGGTTAATAGTTTTTTTATATTTTATTCTTCTCCTGGTTGAAATTGAATCTTTTGCAATCTATAATAAAATTTTGCAGTTTTTGGGCTTAAACGGAGTAGAGTATAATCTGGATCCTCTAAACCCTTTAAGTAATACCTTGTCCACCAATCTAACCAAATTTTTCCCTTTATATCCCTATCATTAATAATTTCTACTTCTCCTCCAAACATAACTCCTTTAAAGTCTTCAGGATCGCAAAAATATACACAAATTTTAGGATTCTTCTTAATATGTTCAGTTTTAGATGAAGATGTATTTGTTGTTATATAAATCTCAAATTTATTGTCTAGACTAGCAAAAAACTGAGAAAACTCTGGAAATTGTACCTTATTTCTTAGATTAAACATTGCTCTTGTTATAGGGTATCCCTCAGGGTCAATAGTTGTTAGATATGCTGCTTTCGAGGTTTCCATTAATTCCAAACTTAATTTTTTTGCTTCTTCCAATTCCATATTTTTCAACTATTCATTTGATTTTTTATAAATGTTATAAATTTTCCCTTATTTCATCCAATCTTTCTTTAGCTGATGGTGTTTTGTCAAAAGTCATCTTTAAATTATCACAGAAATAATCTTCGCAGTATGCACAATTTTCAAATCCTTTCTCTTGGCAACAACTTCTAATTGGACATTCACCACACCAACTAAAATGATTTCCTTCTGAAGTACATCCATCACAATAAATATCCTCAGGTTTAAAGGACATTGCTTCGCTTGACCATTCTTTGGCTACTTTTTTAAGTTCCTTCAAATCATTTTTTTGAGTAGCTAAATACGCGGGGCATTCTGAACAATTAATTCCGCAATATGCTATTATTTTTTTCATAAATAATTCCTCTTTTATTGTAGTTTTTATATTCAATTTTAATTTTGATTAAAAAAATTATTTACTTTTTGGTTTATATGATGTTCCTACTTCGTATGCTTCAGCTAAGTATTCCCCCATTTTCAAATATGGACCAATTGGCATTAAAAATATGAATGTATCAAAGTTCGCAGCATCTGGCTTCTTGTCTTTAATAAATTTCTCATCTGAATAAATTTCAATGATCTCTCCTATAAATAATTCAGTGTTTTTGAAATCTTTAATTTCTACAAGCCTACATTCTATATTTATACCACATTCCTTAATCATTGGAGCTGCTTTAAGATCCCCATAAAACAGCTCGAACTCCTTGGATTTGTCAACTTCTGAACCTGAATGAAGACCACAATAATCTGTTACAACATACATTTCACTTGTCGGAATGTTGATACTAAAGGTTTTATTTTCCTTTATACCAGGAGAAGTATAATGCTTTTTTGACATTGCTACAGCAATCAAAGGAGGGTCATCATGGATCATGTTAAACCACACTACTGTTTTGAAATTTGGTTTACCATTAACATGAGCGCCTAATAAACCTATTGGTAAAGGCAGTAACGGTAATTTCCACCCTGTTTTGACTTTATTTATTTTTTTCACTCTCATTATATAATTTAGAAGTTTTGATTTCATAAACGTCTATTTTTTCATTTTTCTCTCTTTTTTTATTTAGAGAGTATTTTAAACGCTGATTTTCATCGCATCCGAAAAAAATAGTCAATGTATCCATTATCAAAACTTCTACTTTTTAATTTTTATTATTTGTTCGATCTCGAACTGTTCGAGATAGAACAAATATTGTTTTTTTTATATTTAAATCTTTTGCATAAATTTTTTGGTTAACTTTATTTGCTTTATTGGGTCTTGAGCATAAAAATAACAAGTTTTATATAAAACATGACAATTATCTTATTTTATTTAGTTATAGAAAATTTATAGAAAATAAAGGAAATCTAATGTCTACTGAATTTGAAAGGAATTTAGATAAATATGCCGAAGTAATATTAAAAGTTGGTCTAAATTTGCAGCCGAACCAATGTTTACTCATCGGAGCGCCTAATATAGCCCACGATGGAATCCCATTTGAAGCTGCTCCATTAGTACGTATAATTACTAAAAAAGCTTATCAAATGGGTGCAAGATTAGTTGATGTAATATGGGCAGATGAGCAGATTCGTTTAATCAGACTTCAAAATAGCCCTAAAAAATTTTTAAGGGAATATCCAAGATGGAAAATGGATGCAGTATTGAACAATTCTAAAGAAGGAGGTGCTTTTCTTACAATTTTGAGCCCTAATCCCGATTTGCTAAAAGATGTTGATCGAAGTTCGATTGTAAAATATCAATTATTTTTCGCTAAACATTATCAACCAGTATCAAGATATAATCGTCAAAATCCTCCGAATTGGTCAGCATTTTCAGTACCAAACAAAGCTTGGTCAGACAAGTTATTTCCTGATATTCCTTCAAATGAACGAATCCAGAAATTATGGGATGTAATATTTGAAATTTGTCGGATAAGTGACGATGATCCTATTTCTGGTTGGCAAATTCATAATGAAAACCTCAGTAAACGATGTAATTATTTAAATCAGAAACAATACAAGGAACTCAAATTGAAATCTCCAGAAACAAACCTAATAATTGGTTTACCAAAAGATCATATCTGGCAAGGTGGAACTATTAAGTCGCATAAAGGTATTATTTTTACGCCGAATTTACCTACTGAAGAAATATTTACTCTTCCTGATAAAGATAGGGTTAACGGATTTGTTAAAACCACTAAAAAATTTATAATTGAGGGACAGATTATTGAGGAGGCTATTTTTCATTTTTCGGAGGGGCGCATAATTAAAGCAAATGCAAAAATTGGTGAGGATATCGTAAATATAATAATAAATGTCGATGAAGGAGCTAGAAGAATGGGAGAAATCGCTTTAGTACCTCATAGTTCTCCAATTTCAAAAATGAATATGCTCTTTTATAATTTGTTAATCGATGAGAATGCTTCAAATCATATCGCAATTGGCACAGCAATCCGATCTTCCCTAAAAAATGGTAATAAAATGACTGAAGAAGAATTTATATCAGCAGGAGG
>JBHLNW010000002.1:0-111812 GCA_048941185.1 Promethearchaeota archaeon | reverse complement strand
TTATAAAGAATTCATCTTAAATCTAACTTAATTTGAATTCAAATTCAAATTCATGGAGAAAAATTTATGTCGTTAAAAGATTTCACGAAAGAAGTATTTACACGATATGGTTTTACTGAGGAACATATCAACATCTATTTAGTGTATTTAAGAGTTCCACGTGCAACACCTTCTGAAGTATTCATGACTTTAACAGAAAGTAATGAATCTTTAACATATGAAACTGTATTAGAAGTCACTAATTGGTTAGTTGAGAAAGGTTTCCTCAAAAGAGTTGAAGGTATTGTTGATAGATACATTCCTCTCCAGCCATATTTCGAATTATTTACTAACGAATCAGAAAAATTTAGGGATGAAATTGCCAAAATAAAAGATACTATCTTAGCTGATCAATCTGATCGATTTGAAAAGCTTGAAACGATTCAGAATAAAAGTATTGGGGAAGTAGAGACTGCTGTTGACAAGCAAGTCACTACTTTTTTTGAAGATTCTGATTCAAAGAATAACACCAAAAGGAATCGAATAGATAGTGCTACAGGTAGGTTTACTAAAACTACCAAGACATTAGAAAGCAATATTCATACCATTATGGACAAACTAAATTCAAATTTAAAAGATATTTCAGACACAAGTGTAAATAAAAATGAAACAGAGATAACTACAACTAAAGATAACTTAACTACTTTAATTTCAAACTTATTAAACGATTTTTCGACTAGAGTCGAAAATATGGAAAAAGAACTAAAAATGGAACTTGATGAGCATGTAGAAAGACATAAAAACACTGCAAACCAACTTAAACCAAAAATGGAACAAATCCTTGAGAAGTATTTAGAACGTATGGAAAAGGTTGTTACTGACTTAAAAGCTAAAATTTCTAATATATTAAAAGAACATATTACTCACGTAAAAAATACTACAGATACCCTTCAAACTAAACTAAAAGCTATAGTTGATGATAGGCATCGAACATTAACCGACCAAACAAATGATTTTAAAAGTACGACATTAACTTTAATTGATAATCTACTAGAACATGCTAATAGATTTACTGATTTCTCAGAGGATATGGCAAAAAAAGGATTTTTTTGGATGGGTAAAAAGAAGAAATATAAAGCTAGACATGAAACAACAATACAAAATATATTAAAATACTCGGAACCAATGAAGCCTGATTTTATTAAAACTTGCGATGATTATGTAGCAGATACTCGAGGTACCACAGATTCTATTAAAATTGATGTAACTGATACTATGACAAATGAAAATGATGGATTAGCTAATGAAACTAATGATCTCGATTATAGGGCTCAAGAAACCATAGAAGCACAACTAGAAACACTTGCTACAGATTTAGCTGGAGAAGTAGATGATACACTCCAGACTGGTGTAAAAGATTGCTCTGATACAAGAATAAAGTTAAAAGATTCTCTAGAAAGCTCACTTAAAACACATCATAGACAATATGATGATGCAATAGAGAATCATAAAGATAATTCGTTAAAACATTATACTGATTTTGATCTTGAAATTAAGAGAATTAGTGCCGATTGGACGAGAGATGTCAATACTGACTTTGAAAATGGTAAAAGAAATTGTTCAGAAAAAATAGATAGTGAAATAAGATTATGGAATGCTGAAGCGAAAGATATGGATACTAATTTATCAGACATGCTTGCAGACCATAAGTCTAAATATGAACAGAATGCAAAAACCCTTCAGAATAGTTTATCCAATACTACAAGAGATACTATTCAAAATGTTAAGGATGCTATTGCAGATTTTACTCTGCAATTTATGAACTCAATTGATGACGCTACTGAACTCGCTGAAAACAATGAAGGAAAATTAAATGATATTCATCAAGCTTCAAGCTCAATTCCAGAAATATCTAAGATTACAACTTGGCCAGTAGTTGGAAAAGAAGCTATGATTGCAGCAATAAAAGATGCTATTTATCGAGTAAAATCCACGATTATCATTGTTACTCCCTACGTAGTTCCTGATATTTTACAAGTAGTTTCTGAATATGCTTTCCAAAAGAAAGCTGTGCGATTTATGCTTACATCACATTGGGACTTACAGCAATATAGTGGAATTATAGGAAAGATGAAACAGCTGGGAAATATCCAATTCCGCCAATTACAAACAGCGGGAGAATATTTCGCAGTTGCTAGAGATGCTGAAGAGGTAATCCTTGCTCCGGCAACAGAAAAGGAGTCGGAAATGATCTCAATTGTGTCAGATCAGGTGGGCTACTCAAAGTTATATTCCCAGTTTATCGGTCCTATCTTTCTTGCAAACTCGAGGCCTATTAAATAAATTAAGTTTTTTCCTCTCTTTTTTATATATTTTAAAGAATTCCAAAAAATTAATCGTTCTTCTTAATTAACTTATGAACTTCATGAAATTCAGTAATTACCCAATTCATTATTTCTGAGATGACATCTTTTGAAGCAATTTTTTCATTAAAAATTAGGTCTAGATCATAAACCGGCAACCCTATTCTAGTATACTGCAATCGCTCTTTCTCAAATCCATTTTTGAGCAAATAAACGTTTACTACTTCTCTGATAAGAGGGGCAGTTATCAAATTCAAATTTGTAGTAACGAGAAATCTTACTACTTGTCCTGTTATTTTTTTCGCATTTAATTTTGAAATATTGGTTTCCTTTAGGAGGGATTGATAGATAAACCCAGGATGAAAAATATAAGTCCCATTTTTGGTATGGACTTTAGGCAGAAATTTAGTATAATTAGGGTGTAAATTGATATAGCTCTTACTTTTTACAGACACAGTTTAAAATGAGTATATTATTATTTAAATAAATAAAGAGAAAGATTGTAAATAATTAAATGTAATATTGGAATATATATCACAGTTTTATACGGGGATTTAGAACTAGTGAGAATTCTTTCGCAGATGTGTTTTAATTAAGTTTTTATTAGCTACTTTCTTTCCTTTTTTATTAATTAATAATGTTGGTAAGCCTTGGGAATACAAGCAGATAATAAAACCTTTAAAAGCTACTTATTTTTTTGGGTAGGCCAAGTATTTTCAATTTTTGGTTCAAGTGTAGTATTTTTTGTATTAATATGGTGGATAACTGATACTACAGTAGATCCAATTGCAATTTCAATTGCAGTTTTCAGTTATTTTATACCTATGATTATTTTTTCTCCGATTGCTGGGATTGTAGCTGATCGTTATGATAGGAAGAAGGTGATATTGTTAGTAGATTCACTTCAAGCATTCTCTACAGTAATTCTAACTTTTTTCTTTATATTTAGCTTGATAAAATTTTGGATTATATTATTATTTATAGTTATTAGAAGCATTTGTCAGGCATTTCATGGACCAAATGCGAATGCTGTTATCCCAACTATGGTTCCAAAGGAACATTTGAGTAGAATCAATGGTATTAATGCCTTTTTCACGAGTTTTGTTAATGTGATAGGACCTATTGTTGGAGGATTTTTATTGTTATTCTTCACAGTTGGACAAGCTTTATGGATAGATGTAATTACTTTTTTCATCTCATTAGTCCCATTATTATTAATTGATATACCGCGTGTGAAAAAGCGCGGTGAAACTCATGGAAGTGAATCTTTTATGGATTCTTTTAAAGAAGGTCTAAGCATAATTAGGAATATAACAGGACTTCTTAGTATGATGATTGTTTTTATGATTCTTAACTTTCTTCATCAACCAGTGGGTACATTATTAGCTTTATTTATTAAAGCGGATCATGGAGGTACTGTACTACATTTTTCGCTAATTTCTATGACCTTAAATATTGGGACGCTTCTAGGTGGATTCCTCACAACAGTAAAGAAAAATTGGAAGCACAAAATTCGTGTAATATACCTTGCCTATATCTTCGCGTCTATAGGACAGATTCTATTGGCGACGACTCCCGTAGGAAATTTTCCACTTTTAATGATTTATTCTGCTATGGGTGGTTTTACCATACCGATAATAAATTCTCTCTATTTTACGATAATTCATCTAAAAGTACCTCATGATAAAGTGGGAAGAGTCGTATCAATTGATACGACTTTATCGTTTATTGCAATGCCCTTAGGTACTTTAATAGCAGGTCCCCTAGCAATTGCTTTAGGAACACCTCCTCTCTTCTTGATTTGCTCCGTTTTAACAATTTATACAATTACTCTCATGTACCTTTTATCTAATATTCGAGCACTAGATACTGTAAAAGAAGTTGAATCTGGAATAAATATTATATCTAATGGGGATCCCTAATTCTCTAAAAATATAGGAAAGACTTTAAAAAAATAATTAAATTTTCCTTATTTATTGGTGAATCCAAATAGCAACCTCATCAGCATCCCAAGCAGTACTTAGTACATCAATATCATGGTCACCATCGATATCAATAGCAGAACAACTTGAGGCGCCATCAAAGTTACTTGAAATAATATGTTCAGAAAATCCCATGTTTCCATAATTCTCAAACCAACTTACTCTATCTCCGAAAATTGCAGTAGCAATGATATCGAAATCTCCATCTTTATCGAGATCGATTGGAAAAACAGAATTTGGTCCATTAAAACCAGAAATTTTATGTCGAATAAATACCAAATTTCCAATATTTTCAAACCAGTCAATGGTGTTGAGTGTTACTGAGTTGCTAATGATGTCAATATCACCATCATTATCCATGTCAATAAATTGAAGATCATGAACCCGAGCATAGCTATTTGTGAGTTTAATTTTAGTAAAATTCTCTTCGCCATCATTTTCCCAACAACATATTTCTCCAGTATCTGTTGAAGAAGTAGAGCCAGTGACAATATCTACGTCATTATCATTATCTAAATCTGCAGCAAAAATGGAAGCATGCCCCTCTTGTGATACTTCAGGATACCCTAGTGAGATTGTATGTTCTGTAAATGTTTGATTGCTGTCATTCTCCCACCAAGTGACTTCTCCTATACCAGTACTTAAAATATCATTATCGCCATCCAAATCAACATCGATGGTATTAATACTGTAAGCACATTCATAATTTGATGCTATTGTGTGTTTTATAAATGTAGAATCATTGTTTTCCCACCAGGCTATCTCATCACCAGACCAGCTTGGCCCTAAAACATCTGGATCTCCATCTAAGTCGACATCACCTACATTAATAAAGAATACTTGGGGAAAGTTATTAGCAATAAGGTGTTGGGTAAAGCTTAAATCATTATTTTCCCACCAAGCAATATCACCAAGACCAGATGATGCCGAAATCACATCAATATCATCATCTCCATCAACATCCGTTCCAAAAATCCGTCCAGGTTCTGTAAAATTAATTGCTAAAGTAATCTTTGAAAATGTTGGCAGATTAACGTATTTTACAATAACCATACCTAATCCGATTCCAATTACAGCACCAGTAACAATACTTAAAATTATAACCACTTGAAGAGTTTTTTTCATAAATAAGACCTGATCAATTTCATTAAATTGGATTATTATCCTTTAATTTAAATTATATATAATTCTTATGATAAATCAATTTTTATTTTAGGATATATAGATTTTTTGATAAAAATTTCTTTACTTTCTAGGAAAATCCTGTCATTAAACATATAGATATTAAATATTTAGAGAATGCCATACTAGTTTCAATTAATTAATTATAGATTCAAATTTTAGTTTAAAAATTTAAAATGAAAGATATGACTGGAAAGAGAGTCGAATTAATGGCTCCCTTAAGGAATTATAAATCATTAAATGCAGTTTTAGAGAAAGCTGATGCTGTGTATTTTGGTGTTGAATCCTTTAACATGAGAATGTATAGTGACAATTTTAAATTACAAGACTTAAATGATATAGTAAAGACGTGTCATGATAATAACATTCATGCTTATCTTACTACAAATGTTGTGATTTACGAAAATGAATTGCATCTTTTGGATAAGATTTTAGATAAGGCGGTAGAAGCAGAAATTGATGCTGTAATAATTCATGATATCGGTGCTATTCAGTTGGCAAAAGAAAAAGGTTTAAATTTTCATATATCAACCCAAGCTAATATTTCTAATTCTCGAACTGCAATATTTTATGAAAATTTGGGGGCTAAAAGATTAATTCTTGCACGTGAATTATCGCTAGATCAAATAAAAGAAATTAAAAATAACTTAAATAACTGTGAAATCGAAACCTTCGTTCATGGAGCACAATGTACTTCAATATCTGGTCGATGCTATTTCTCTGCTGAAATTTGTCAATCCCAAGACTACTCAGCCAATAGAGGGAAATGTATTCAACCATGTAGAAGAAAATGGCGAGTTATTGACGATCAGAATGATGAACTGCTATATGATGGAGTATTCTTCATTAACACAAAAGATCTATGTATGATTAAATACATTCCAGAATTAATTGATGCGAAGATAGATGCGTTTAAAATTGAAGGTAGAATGAGAGATCCAATCTATATTGAGGAGACAACTTCCTGTTACAAAGAAGCTATTGATGCCTATTATGATAAAAGTTTTACACAAGAAAAGGTAAAAAATTGGCTAGATCGGTTAAATAAAGTATATAATCGAGGCTTTTCCACAGGATTTTATTTTGGGCTACCAAAGGGGAGTGAAATTCAGAGAGAATATGATGGCAATATCTCTAACTATAAAAAAATAGAGATTGGTAAAGTCTTAAATTACTTTCCAGAAAAGAAAGCAGCCAAAATTCTTTTAACATCAGGTCAACTTAAATTAAAGGATGAAATTTTTATTATCGGGACACACACAGAGACATATTTAAGGCAGGAAATAAATTCTATTCAAATTAAGCAAAAGAAAAACTTAACCGAGACTCCATATATTTCTTCTAAGGAAGGCCGAATAACAGTGGGAATTACTGTTAATAAGCCTGTTAAAAAAAATGATAAAATTTTCAAATTAGAACAAGTGTAGATTGTCTTCTTATCATAGATCTGGTCTTAAAATAATAGTTAGTTTGAAAAAACTGTCTTATTCTTAAAATAAGTTTTATTTCTGATTATAAAAAAGAAGGTCTAAAAAGTTGACAATTTTTACCAAAATAAGAAAATCTCAGTCCCAAGTTGGTTTTTTTATGCTTTCATCATCATCTTCTGAGTGAATACGTTTTAGATCTATATCCTGATAACCTGGAAGAACTCCCAACATTCTTCTCATTGCAAATTCAACATCCTTTGCTGAAGCAATAAATCTTCCTACTATTAAAATATCAGCGCCCTGATCTATCGCATATGTTGCAGTACTAGGCTCAATACCTCCTGCAACTGCAACTAACACCCGATCTCTACCTGAAGCTTTCTTTTTACTGGCATAAATTTCTTTGATTTTTGGAACTAAACCCCATCTAGTTCTTTGTGCAGCATCAGGAGATTTATCTCCTTCTGCAGATTGTTCAACATCAATAGCTCTATGAATTATAACAACATCAGGTATTTGTCTCAAGGATTGTAATTTCTCAATTGGGTTTGTAACTTCCATTGTATCAACAAAGGCATGAATACCTAGGCGTTGTGCTTCTAAAATAAATTTATCGAGTGAGGCAGAGGAGGCTAAACCACTTGCTACAACTCCATCTGCAGTAGCATCAAATGCAAAGTCAACTTCTAATTTTCCAACGTCTAAAGTCTTCAAATCAGCTACAATAAATTTATCTTTAGCAACTTCTCGAATTTTCTTAATCGATTCTACACCATATTTTTTGAGAAATGGAGTACCAACTTCCAAAATAATACGATCACTCTTAGGTAATTCTTTAACTACTTTCATTTGTCTCTCCAAAGCAGGATGATCTAACGCTACCTGTATATAGGGCGGTCTCCATAACCTTGGCACTCTTATTCCGGCAACAGGATGCTTAGCTCTATCTTTATCATAAAATATTTTCTCAATTGGAGGATATGATTTTAAAGCTCTTTGGATTGCTAATTTCGTAGCACCATAGTTATATTGATAAATTTTACGGTAATCGTTAGCAGCAGGATGAATATATACACTTGCTATTATTAACCAATCTTCTAATTTATTCATCGGAATTAGACCTTCTTCAACTGCATCAGCAATACCTTTAGCAACAGCGGCTTGAGCAGGGCCAAAAATCTTACTTGCATCCTCCATCTTAGCAACCGTAACTTTAGGAACAATTAGGGAAACTGGTTTTGCAAGTAGGTTTGGGCGAATTCCTGCAAGTAATCCTCCATGACCCTTAGAAGGAGTACTGAGTGCATTTGCAAACGAAACTCCTACA
This sequence comes from Promethearchaeota archaeon, assembly GCA_048941185.1. Classification (GTDB taxonomy): domain Archaea; phylum Asgardarchaeota; class Lokiarchaeia; order Sigyniarchaeales; family SOKP01; genus Loki-b32. The sequence goes on along the minus strand of JBHLNW010000002.1, from coordinate 103,549 downwards.
GGACCATCTTTAGAACCTATTATTAGATCAATGTGAGCCAAATTTGGGTCTTCCGCATCTCCCACAAGAGCCTCACCGATAAAATAATCAACAGCTTTAGGCATAAATATCACAATAATTAATTTTTACTATAAATCTATTTTTTTGTATATTTTGTAGATATTTTTTATTTATAATAGTGTGTTTTATAGATAACATAAAAAATTGATTATCTACATTATTCTAGAGTTAATCTTTTATTAATAAAATTATCCTTGATTGGAATTTATAGCAGATTGAATTGAGAATGCTTTATGGCTAAAAATATAAAAACTATGCCTAACTATATATTTGGAATATCATTTTCCACATTCCTAAATCTAAATAACTTTTTCTTAGTCTTAAATAATACATTAAATAAAATTTTAACACCCATCTCTCCAAATTCTCATTATGTTTTATGATTTGTTTGCCAGAGGTGTAATTCGCATAATTGAAGTCTATGATTAAATCTTCTTTTATGTATTCTTCATAAATTCTTGTTCCGGGCAAGGGGACTAAAATTCTGAAAGCTACGGTTGTAGGATCCATCCTTTTAGCAAATTTTATCGTTGCGTTTAAATCAGATTCTTTTTCTTCTTTATACCCTAACATGAAAGCCCCAGTAAAATAAATTCCCTTTTCTTTTAATCTCTCAGCAGATTTTAAAGCATCCTTTAGTAAAATTTGTTTATTGTAGGATTTCAGAATTTTTTCGGAACCTGACTCAATACCTAAAAATAAGTGTAAACAACCGGATTTTCTCAATAAATCCAATATATATTCACTGATATTCGCTATAGTGTCGACTCTAGCATTGGCATCCCAATAAATTTCAAGTCCTTCTTCAATGATCTTGTTACAAATTTCTTCAATTCTTTCGATAGACACCATAAAATTATCGTCGACAAAAAAAAATATTGGTCTTTTGCCTTCTGGTCCACTTACTTTCTTCACTCTTGGATATAATTTTATTAATTCTTTAATCTCTTCAATAATATTAGCTGCTGATCTATGTCTCCACTTTAAACCATCTTTTGCCGAAACTTGGCAGAATTTACATCTAAAAGGGCATCCCCTTGAAGTCATAATGGTAAAAGCGTGGGCTCCATATTTCTTAATCTTAACCAAATGCCTTGCTGGAAAAGGTAATTTATCCAGATTTGTTATGTAGTTTCTAGATTCATTCCTAATGATCTTTCCATCTTTTTTATAACTGATTCCTTTAATATCCTCAAAAGTTTTCCCTTTCTTATAAGATTCAACAATTTCTTTAAAAGTCTCTTCACCCTCTCCCCTTACAACAATATCAAAGGGAGATTCATTTAAGATTTGATCATCGGAAAATGTAGCATGAGATCCCCCAATAATTAAGGGAATGTTAATATTTGATTTAATTAATTTAGCTAATCTATAAGCTTCATAAATTGATGCAGTAATCGATGTGATTCCCATTACTAATGGATTTTTTTCTTTAATTAGTTTTAAAAGACTTCTATTTCTCAGTAGTTTAATGTTTAAATCCAGAATATCTACTTTATATCCCTCTTTTTCCAAGTAAGATGCCAACGATAATAAACTAAGTACAGGAAACTTGATTTTATCTCTGTATGCCCCTAGTGAAAATCTTTTTCTCTGGCAAGGATTTATTAATACTACATCTATCATATTTTGAAAGAATTTGAATATGTTCTGAGTGTTAAATCATAATAGATTATTAAGGATTTACATTATTCTAGAGGTAATGTTCTATTATTAAAATTATCCTAAGTGAAATTTAAAAAATTATAGAGAAAAATTTGTAAAGACCATTTATAATTACTGTTTATGGGGTTTTTTCCAATGAATTCACAAATTTTAAATATGTGAATTGACATTTATATCAAAATAAAAAATTATAATTTTAAGATTAAAGGGTGAAATATAAGTGGTATATACAACGACAGAGGGAAAACATCCCAAAAAGCCGAGTTATGGAAATATTGTGGTAGCATGTAGAAAAGATTTCAGAAATTTTAAAAAAGATAATGAAAATAGATTAATCGAATATTTTAACTCAAGAGTTAAAATGCTTGAACAATTGGGGACTCCTAATAAAGAAATTATCATCCAGAAAGAAAATTTAGAAAAAGTTAAAAAATTGCTTCAAGAAGGTAAAGAAAGTATTGCTTTTTCGGTATTTTTTCGAACATTTCCAAGCTGTTTACCACATAGATCACAGAATCTATAATTTCGAGAATTTCATTTTACATTTTTTCAATGGAATTAATTTTCCATAAATGTTTGCTAAGATCCACCTTAAATCCCTCTAATACCTTAATCCCTTCTTGTTCAAGCAAAATTTTTTGATATAGGCGATCTTCAAATGAATTAAGTGAAATTTTTCCACTTGAGCTAATGACGCGATGCCATGGTAAATTGTATTTTTTAGAGGATGAATGTAGAATCCATGAGACTTGTCTAGCAGCTCTAGGATTACCTGCTAATTTAGCAATAAATCCATAAGTGAGAACGTATCCCTTTGGTATAGATTTAATAATATGAATAATTTGTTCTGTAAAATCACTTGGGATTGATATACACCATTTTAGATTATTGATTTGATTTATATTTTTCGCTGGTATTCTTTTTCAATACTTTTTGCATAGTTATATAGTACTTCTAATTTCTCTTTATTTAATTCTTTTGTTTCGAATATAATATGATTACAATCATATTTAGTAAAGTTCTCTTCGAAAATATTTATTTGAAAATACTCTTTTTCATCCCATAAACGAGATCCAGGGTATGGAGTTGCCACAAAATAATTTAACTCGTCATTTTCATCTAATGGTAAAGATTTTATATATTCAACCGTTTCAGAAAAGCTTTTTTCAGTTTCTCCAGGTAGCCCTAATACAAAATAAGCTTGAATATTGATATTATTATTTTTTAGATATATAATCCCATTTCTAACTTGTTCTGGATCTTGATATTTAAAATTTGTTTTTAGAACAATCTCATTTGCCGATTCTATGCCAGTTGCTACCAATCTACATCCTGCTTCTTTCAATAATCGAGCTTCTTCATAAGTAATTGTATCTACGCGAAGTTCACAACCCCAAGGAATTGTTATATTATTTTCAATAAATGCTTTACAGAAATTTCTGAAGAATTCTTTATTAATATTTATATTATCGTAAAAATTAATATGATTATATGTTTGTAGAGATTGAATATCTCTAATCTCCCTTAGGATTGATTCAATCGTTCTAATTCTTGATGTTTTAAAAAGATTTTGTCTTGAGCAAAAAGAACATTGATTTGGGCATCCTCTATTAACTATTACATTAGCTACCGTGTAATAATAACGTTCTTGAGATAATTTAAACCTAGCAGGCAGTGGTAAATCCTCTAATTTTATTATATCCATATTAGGATTAGCAACCAAATTACCTTTAGAATCGATAAAGGCTAGACCATTAATAGTTTTTAGTTGAGTTTCTGAGTTTCTTAAGTTTTTTTTATTTAAGAGTGTTGATAAAAGTATCTTAACCAGTTGTAGAAAAGAATTTTCAGCTTCCCCTATACAAATATAATCGATTAAATCTTCATTCTTTTTATCATGTTCCAAAATATCTTTATAAGTAAACGAGACATGTGGTCCACCTAAGATTATATAACTCTCTTTATCTCGATTTTTTATGATTCTTGCTATATTTAATGCAAGATGAATGGTATTTGTAAGGGAAGTAATACCAAATATTTTGTAATTACTTACTTTTTCTTCGATTAACTCTTTTAACTCATTATCATTTAAATCAATAAATTGCTCAAGATCTAAAATTTCTACTGGAATATCATTTAAATCTAAAATTGCAGCTAAGTAGAGCATTCCTAAATTTGGCTCTCTAAAAAATTGTGTACGAGCATCTGAAGGTTTTGAAGTTCTAGGATTAATGAGTAGAATCATTTTAAGTATAACGATTATTTTCTTGAGTATCTTTTTCAGTATTTTCGGGAAATTTAATTTGCTTAGGGATTTGAAACGCTTTAATTAATGAGTCTATAGAACCCGGTTTACTAAATTTATCTTCATGGATAACTGGGATGTCAATTTTAAAGGTAGGAGATTTATCATCTTTAGGAATGAATAACTCAATTCCTTGAATATTTCTTTCTTTTATGATTAATCGAGTAGAATAATTATGATCTTGAAAAAAAGTAAAACCATTATTCAATCTTCCTAGTTTAATAGTTTTTAAACTCGTTTTTTCATCTTTTAAAAAAGTTTCAGTGATTTCTTCGTCAGTAAATATTGATCCCCCTATTATCATGAATCTCCTTAGAAGATTATCTGGATTAGGGAGTTCATTGATATCCTCTATAGCTTTATTTATTTTCGGGTTTGAAATCGAAATATCTGTAACAAATTTATCTAGAGTAGTTTCTGAAAAATCTTTTTTTTCGATCGGATTAGCTCTTCCTCCCCCAATTGGTTTTTCAAGAACTTCTTGAAATTCTTTAGATTCTCGTGAATACATATTGAGTGGATAAACCCTATAAAATCCTCGTAGCTGCTTTTTCAACATTCCAGCTAAGATCCCACCATATATCTGGATTTTCAATGAACTTTTTGATCCATTATATGCCCATATCCTCTTAATATCATGATCTACAAGTAAATATACATTTTCATTGTTGTTTTCATTCAAAATATCACTTACAACTTGTCCTTCGGCTACTTCTTTAGTTTCCATATAAGGGAATTCTGATAATTCAACAACTTCAAATATTTGCATACAGGAATATCCATTAATTTCTTATATAATTTTAATAGGTAATACATTAAAATAAATTTCATTGTCTACAATCATTCAGACAACTTCCAATAGATCATTATTTTCATTCTAAATTTGAGGACTACTTTTAACACATTGTTTCTTTAGAAATATCCATAAAATTTTTATGAAAATATACATTTTAGAAGTTAATCTTGCTTTTTTAAGTTCGATATTGATGCATCATGAGTTCTGAAAAAATAGTCTACAAATTGAATATTAGTGGTGGAAGTGAAGGTCCCGGAAAAGGATTATCTAAGATAATCGAGATTGATGAAAAGAAATTTCGATTTGAAGGGATGAAGATCGGAGACACCATTAAAGGAGGAGTGATAGGATTTCCAAATTATGAATTAGAAATTACTGGAGGTTGCGATTCAAGTGGATTTCCAATGAGAAAGAGTGTTCATGGTCCAGTAAAAAAAAAGATTTTAGTATCAAAAAGAGGTATTGGATATAAGCCCAAAAGGAAGGGTCAAAAGAGGAGAAAAACAGTTCGAGGCAATGAAGTAACTCATGATATGACATTGATTAATTTGAAGATTTTAAAATACGGTGAAGCTGAACTTTTTAAGAAGGAATGAGATTAAACAAATTCTAGCGTGATCTTTTATGGTTAAAGTAAAAAAATGCAGTTTCTGCGGTTTTGATATTCCAATAGGTAAAGGCGTTATGTTTGTGAAAAGAGATGGAATAGTTTTAAATTTTTGTACTAATAAGTGCCGAAAAGCAATGCTTGATTATAACAAAAAAGCAAGAAGAACAAGATGGACTGCCCATTACGGGAAGCAATAACAGATATAATCGGATTCCTTCTTTCTGTTATTTAATTTATTGTAAGAATCGAAATAATTAGTGAATATTTACTTTTTAAATTTCTAATTTTTGATTTAATATAAATTTTAATGCTAAATTTAGCACAAAACCTTATAAAATCTTTTATCCAACTAAACTTTGTGACAAGGCGATTTTATTTTTATATTTTTTATATATTCATATTATATTCCATTCCTTTAATTAATGGGGTATACGCCAATGGAATGCCTATTTGGTACCCTATTGAAAATCCAATAATGCGTTCAATTTTAATATTTTTTGTATTTTTTTTAGGTACTGGCATTGAATATGGAGTTCTCAAATTAAATTTTAAAATTGAGAAATCTGAACGGCGAATATTTCTAAAATCGTGTTTTAAAATAAATTTTATCACATTTCCAATCGCACAAATATTAGCTTATATTATCTATGTGTATGCACTAGGATATTTTTGGTTATATGTTATCTTAATTGAAGTTCTCGTAATAAACATTGAATGGGGATTATATAAAATTGAATTTAAACACCGTGTTAAATCCTCTGAGACTTTAGCAGATCCCCAAAGGTTTGTATCAAAAAAAATTCTAATTGGTTCAATAGAGGCTAATTGTTTATCATTTCTAGTGGGATTAATATCATTTATTCCTAGTGCACTCATGGTGAGTTATTAGTTTTAAAGATAATCTCAATTTCCCTTTCTATAACTTCTTTTAGGGCGAATGATTGAGATTAAAAGAAATAGAGAGATAACACTCATAACACTCATTAATGAAAATATGTAATAACTATTAATATCAGTAAACCAAAATTGAGGGGGGATTCCATTAATTTCAGGATTTTTTACTAAAACCAAACGATCTCGGGGTACATTCCAAATATCGACATATCTACAAGTACATAATAAATATATATTATCTTGAGGATCCATTACAACCTGAATAGGGTCATCATGATAAGAACCACCCCAATAGTAATGAGATAATACTTGCCCTGAACTATTAAGTTTTAATATTGAAATATCTTCAGAATCGTATTTTTTCATGTCGTCTTGATTTGTATCTTTACCTCTGGGATTGTTATATAAAAATAAAATATTATCTTGAGAATCAATTCCGATAGTAGTAGCAATATTCATATAATAATAATAGGGAGTTATATAATACTCGTTTAAAGAAACATTCCAACAAATGTGGAAAGTAGAATTATATTTTAATAAAAAATAATCCGGAGATAAGGGATAATTTATAAAAACATAAACATTATCATCGATAAACCAATATCTACATACGTAATAATAATCAGAACTTATATTTAAGACTTCTAATTTATTTATATAAGATCCAGAGTTATTATACTTCATAAACCATAATTTATCACTTCTAGTAGTCTCATTGTATGTAATACCTTTTAATATGATATTTCCCCATGAATCAAAATCCATTGAGTATATGTAATATATTTCTCCTAATTCTAAAGACCATTCTGGTTTTGAACCAGAACTATTATATTTACAAAGATAAAATTTTGGATATTTGTGCCCAATTATATAAATGTTGTTATCCAAATCTATTTTAAGTTGCAAATCTGCCCATTCTAACTGCTGATTCCATAACACATTACCAGAACTGTCTAATTTTAGAAGAAAATTGTAAAAAGTAGTTTGGTTCCATACATACCCTGCAACATAAATGAAATCATTTGAATCCAATTTAATAGAATAACCAACACACGTTCGACTTTGAATAATTACTTTTGCCCATAAAAGTTCACCTGAATTAGAGTATTTTAATAAATAAATTTTTTCAAGTCTATCTCCAGGGGAATTAGTGTTTGCTAGGCTTAAAATATAAAGATTTTGTTCTGAATCAAATTCAAATCCTTGTAATTCATCTTCATATGATGTATCCCAAATATTTTCCCATAGCTTTTCTCCTGATTCATTAAATCTTGCTATGTATATTGCATAATCGTAATTTCTTTCCATTTGTCCAGCAAAATATATGCTTTCATTCAATACTTTAATATTAGGGTAAAATATATTATGTGCTGGATTAATTAATCTCTCCCAGGAGTCAGGATTGCTCGAATTTGCTATTATATCAGGCTCAAAAGAAAAAACTGGTTTTATTTGAGTTATCAAATTTAGATTAAGAATGAAAAAAAGAAAATAAAAACTCAAAATTCTTGGATTTCTCATATCAAAAAAAAAAATGATTTCTTTTCTTTTGATCTTAAAGGGATATATACCAATTTAAAAATTTACCTTTAAAAGACATAAATGTCATGATATTATTGAAGTCGAGGAAACTTCAATAGCTCATCAATCAAGTCTACATGTGAAACAATCATTCGTTTACAACAGAATCGCTCAATTCCTAATTCTTTAAAGGCTTTCTCAGAAGGTTCGCCTTTTTCTAAAAGTTCTAAATATGGTTTATATACGTGTGCTATGAGTTTTCCGCAACTAAAGCAGCGGATTGGTATGATAATGTTACATCTCCTCCTAATTTTTAGTCTTGGTAAGATGCTAAAAAGTTGTAAATATTATTATTAATTATCATTCAAGATTAATTAAAGAAGATAAAAAAAATTTACTATTTTATCATATTAAAAAAAAAAAAATTGAAATTTATATCCGAAATTTTACTTTGGAAATCTTCTGAATTTAATTTTTAATTTATCTTTTCGAATCATAATTCTTAGTTTCATAATAGCTATGAATATCACTATCCTAAGTTCTAAAGTAATCTAGCACTCTAATATTAAAATATTTAGAAATAAATTTTTTTCACAAAAAAGATTAAAAAGTGTTTTTGATATTATTTTAAAATAATACAATATATAAAGGGAAAATTGGAAATCCAAATGAAAAATGAAACTATGAATAGTTTGGAACTATGTCTAATTATTCTTTTTACTTTGATTGGTTTAATATCACTAATGACTGTTGGCATTAGCTCAAATTATGAGCCTACGCCAATGGAGGAAGGAGCCATTTTTGGGGGATTTTGTTTTATTTTTGTTTCATTTTTAATAATATCTTTTCTTGTACGAAATTTTTAATTTACTTTAACGTTCATCCAAATATATTTTTGCATAACAATTTTTACACTGAATTGAATCACCGGTCAGGAATTTCTGTACCAATTCACTTGAGAGTAATGTATAACAATAAGGACAAAAATTCGACATTACAGTAATTCTCATATCATAAAATCTTTCTTCTGGTTTTATTATTTTTTCAATGATTAATTTTTGTCTCACGCGGTCACCTACTTCAGCTAGAAAAGCTGTTATTTGTTCTGCTTCATCACCAGAAACTTCTAATTCTAACACTTTATTTTCACCATCAAACATAACATATGGGATAATTCTTTGTTTTTTGACTTTAGTTATTCCATAAAACCAAGCTTCACCAAAATTATTTTCGTCATCAAATTCTTTATAAACTAGTTTTATATCAAATTTGCCAAGAACTGATACGATTGATGAAAAAACTAGATTTCCCTTTTTAGGATCAGCAATAGGGAAAACTTTTTTATCCCGATTAGCAAGTGAACGCACTAGACTCTTAACTCTTGCTAAGTTTGCTTCTTGCTCAGTAAAAAATATTGGACATGAAATTCCTATCATTTTAGGCTTCATTGGTATAGCATGTGGCTTTTCTTTTGCATCAAAGAAACTTACCGTCACATTCACAGAACTCTCCATACAATTAACTGGTTCAAGATATAGTGAGACAGCTTGCTTTTCATGAGGTCCCAATTTAGCAAGAAGAAGACTATCTCCTTTTCGTTCATAATTGGGTTCATGCATAATCCACTTTAATGCTATAGGGAGATCAAAAGCAAGTCTTAAATTAGTAAATGTTAGACTTGTATTATTTATTACTCCTACTTTAAACCTTATTTGACCACCAATAAATTCATATTCTCTGATAATGGATAAGATATTATCTTGATCTCCATCTTTGAGAATAGCAGGTATTTTCTTTAACCCGATATCGTCATCTCTTTTCTCTTGAATTTGTGATCGTAAAAATTGAGCGTTTTTAATTTTTGATTCTATTTTCTCAATAAAATTTTTGAATTCATCAGATTCTTCTGATTTTTCCTTAATTTCTGAATAGGAAGCTATAATACTATTTACTAACTCAATTGCCTTTGGTAAATCCATTTTTTGTAATTTCTTTACCTGCTTTAATTCTTTATCAATTTCTACAATCTTAACTTTAATTTCGTATCCTTTTATTTTATTTTTTATTTCTGAGATTCTTAGTACCAAGTCTTCTATTAGATCATCACGGTTTTCTGTTCTACATAATTTTAAGCATTTTTTATAATCATTTACGGCTAATGTCCATATTTTTTGAGCGCGTGATAGTTTAAGTTTATTATAAAATTTTAAACCCTTCGAGTCATTGATTCTTCCTCTTTTTTCATAAGCTTTAATTAATGATAAATTAATTTCTTTTGATAAACTGATATCTTGCTCTGTTTCAGAACTTTTAAAATTTTCAATTCCTTCTACTAAAAAATTTATTATTCTGTCAAGTAATTGCTTAGAATATTTGATACTCTTTTTAGAAATTACTTTATGAGTATGATTTAACACAAACTGTAATCGATTTTGATAAAACAATTCCTTTTCTTTTGCAGTGAAAAGAGTCTTGCCTTTACTAGTAGATAAAATGAAATTAAATAAAAAAAGCAAATCTATAGCAATTATTGTGAATATGAAAATGATTAAAGGAGTTAAATAAGAATAATACTCATGGATTCGGGTGGAGTAAGTACTGTCAGTTATACATAAATAAAATCCTAATAAAAGTTGTATAAATATCAAAAAGCTGGATTCATACTTATCCATTATATATACAAATTTCACATTGGGTATTCTATGAAATCTTGCATAAAATTTGGATTTTAAACTTCTTGAAAAAGTTAAGATTATAATTAAAATTGAAAAAAATACCCCTAAACTAATCCAAAATACTATAAAAATATGTAACATTAACCGTATATTTCGGTACAAAGTTAATCCAGCAATCCAAGCAAAGAAGATTAAATTAAACCAAAATAAGGGAAATAAGCCTATAGATTTAACAATACCTCTGAATTGTGTAGTTTTATTATTTAAAATATAAAAAACAATAATAGTCCAAAAAAAACATCCAAGAGATAAGAGAAAGAAACTATTAATGTTTAACAGATATTCATCAGTTATATAAAACCAATTTAAAACAAAATAATGTAGATTTATATGTATATTATTCAGATAAATTAAAATCTGGATACCCAAATAAAAACTACTACTTAATAGAAAGATAATGATTATTAGAAAGAAAAGTGAGCTTACTCTTTTTCGCATATAATCCCTCAAATCTATATAAATTTACTTTTAATTGAAATTTTCTTAATCTAATCTATTTTGATATTTACACAACAATTCTCACATTCAATTATTTCACCATTACGAAATTTTTCAACAGATTCAGAAGACATTAACGTATAACAATAAGGACACAAGCAAGATAAAATAGCGATCCTCATATCATAAAATCCTTCTTCAGAACTGATTATGTTATTTTCAATAAGTTTTTGTCGTACACGATCTCCTATTTCAGCTAAAAATGCTGTTATTTGCTCCTCATTATTTCCTGATACTTCAAATTCTAAAGTTTTTCTTTCTCCATCTAATAGAACATTCATTACTATTCTCTCTTTTTTTACTTTCGTTATACCAAAAAACCAAGCTTCTCCAAAATTGTTTTCTTCAAAAAACTCATTAGAAATTAATTTTATGTCAAATTGTTCCAATACTGAAAGAATCGAATTAAAAATCGAGTGTGCTTTTTCAGAATCAATGATAGGAAACACTTTTTTATCTCGGTGTGTAAGGTTGCGTCTTAAACTTTTAACCCTTGCTAAATTTGCATCACTTTCGGTGAAGAAAATTGGACATGAAATAGCAATCCTTTTAGGTTTCATAGACATTGCATGGGGTTTATCCTTTATATCAAAAAAGCTGACAGTAGCATTTATATGACTTTCCATACAATTAAGGGGCTCAAAATAAAGAGAAACTGCCCTCTTTTCTTTTGCTCCCAATTTTGGAATTAGTATACTGTCTCCTTTTCTTTCGTAATTAGGTTCATGCATTATCCATTTTAACGATTTGGGTAAGTCAAAAGTAATCCTTAAATTAGTTAATGGATACTTTATGTTGTTTACTAAACCAATTTTAAATCTTACTTGACCTGCTATAAATTCATATTCTCTAACAACTGAAAGTATTTGTTTTATGACCTCATCTTTTATTACTGAAGCGATTTCAAACTCACTAAGCTCATTTACATCGAATTTCACTCGTTTTTCCAAAGGTTTAATACCCATTGATGTGTCTAGTTTTTCTTGGAGTTTTTCTTGAAATACACGAATATTCAATAGACGATTTTGTATCTTTTCGGCATAATCTTTATAAATTTTATAGTTCTGTGCTTTCTTTTTTGCTTTTGAATACTTTAGAATAATCTTGTCAGTTAATATAATTGTTTTAGCTAATTCTTGATCTTGTAGTAAATGAGCTGATTTCAAATCATCATCTGCTTTTTTGATAATAATTTCAATATCCAAACGTTTTAGATTTAAGTTTATTTCTTTTATATTTAGTTCAATTTCTTTGGAAGGTATTTTAGATTTTCCATACATTCTTAATCTACGGATAGAATAAAGATCTTTCATCGCTAAGTTCCATTCATCTTCGGCTTTCACTAAATCTAAATTTGTGTATGCTACTTGAGCATTTTTAAGATGAACAATATAAGCACCTTTATACGCATTATATAGTTTTTCTTTTATTGTTCTAAGATTTACCTTAATAATCTTTTTTTGGATAACCATTTTAGATAATTGCCAATAAATTTGAACCGCTTCTTTCCAGTTTTTTATTGCTGATTCATACGACTCTTCTGAATAAAATTTGTCTCCTTCGTCTATTACTTTTTTAAATCTATTTAATAGATTATCAAACTTATCTGTATACGGTATGTCCCTCCTAATTTTAATATGTTCAGTGTATTTTTTCTTTCTTGAAAAGATGTAATCGATATCATAGAGAAAATTGATAATAATAATTACGAAAAATAAATATATCGCTGTAAGGTAGTTAGTTCCTTCCCCTAAAGCAGCGGATATGATAAAAAAGGCACCCAAAACTAATATTATAAATACTAAAATTTCAAGTTGGTGTTTTTCTAAGAAACCAATAAATCTATAAAAAGATGATCTAATTTCTGTATCTATTGTTTTTCTTTCCAGTGATGCTCTTGTTAATCTATTTTTAAAAATTGGTTTATAAATTCGATATGCTAAAAAATTCAAAATCATCATACTTGCTATTAGAAGCCCTAAACCGACCCAAAATCGTATTAGAATATGGAGTACAATCCAAACGTTAGAAAATGAAGACAATCCAAGATTGCCTAAAAATACACTTATACATAACCAGAATGGATAAAACAAGGAGATAAACTTAATTCCTCGTCTAAACCTTTCCAAATTAATAGTTCCTAAATAATATGACACAATTGACCATGCAAAACAACCAAAAAAAAAAGAATATAAAACATTACTAAATACTTCAGAATTACTAGATATTGATGTCCATCCAAAGATCCATTCAAGATACAAATCAATTCGCCTAATGGTGATTAGAGAACAAAAGCCAAAGATTAATATTGGCAAAAAAAATCCAATTTTTCTATCCATACTTATCATCTATTTATTTTAAAACAGGTTTAATTGAATTTCTGATCTTTAATATTATTAGAAAATTTGAAAATTAGTAATATAAACTTTTACTTTCGCTTGTATTATTTTTGGAATTTGAGCACATTTAAAATCACAAAAAATTTTCTTGTTTAATTCTATTCAAATATCTCATTTTGCTTCAAATTCCATTACTCACAGCAAATTAAATCAAAAATTTTATTTAATATCCTTTACTACTGTTCTCATACTATCTCGATGATTTATGAAAATATATCTAAAATTATATATATTTGAAGGAGATGATTAAAAATTTCATATGTTAAATTTAAGATTCCTGATAAATTGAAAACACAAATTAAGAATGCGTTGAGTCAAATAGCAGAATCAAGAGATTCAAAAATTCGAAAAGGAATGAATGAAGTCACTAAATCAATTGAACGAGTACAAGCGAAACTAATCGTTATGGCAGAAGATGTGAGCCCACCAGAGATTCTTTTTCATATTCCGCTACTGTGCGAAGAGAAAGGTATTCCTTATGGGTATCTTTCTACTAAAAAAGAACTTGGAAATACAGTCAGAATTAACGTTTCTTCAAGTGCCATCGCCATCGAAAATGCAGGGACTGGAAATGATGGTGTTTTAAATGATGTTGTGAAGAAATTAGAGGAAATAAAAAAATAAAAAGCAAGAATTTGGTGAATATTTGTGGTTAAATTAGACAAATCAAAAGGAGTTTCAGTCCAAGATTCATCCATTCCAGCACAAGTTATTCAAATTATTGGACGAACTGGGCTCACTGGAGAAATTACACAGATCAAGGTACGCATTCTTGAAGGACCAGATAAAAACAGAATATTAACTCGAAATGTAAAAGGACCTGTTAAAATGAATGATATTGTGATATTAAGGGAAGTAGAAAGAGAAGCACGAAAAATTCGAGGACGTCGTTAAAATCTATTATATATTCAATATTATTCTATAGAAATTCTAATTTTTAATAAAATAACTTTTTAAGCTTTAAATCTTATTAATTCATTTTTTAAATCTTCTGCTAGAGTTCCTAATTAATTTGCCGTTGATGATACTTCTTCCATCGAAGTCAAACACTAATTTGCCTAATTAGTGTTTGAATCTGTTTTTAAATATTATGATGCAACTTTTTGTTAGATACTTAGTACAAAAAAAAAAATTAGATTACATTCCCAAATTTTAACCAAATAGAAAACAATTTGGTATTTTTTGTATTATTTTATGTCCACTTCAGTGAAAAATAATGTTATTTAAAGAGATTTCTAAGTAATTTTTAATTTAAACTTTTGGAATTTTGACAATTAATTGTTATTCTTCCTATTTAATATTATTAATCATTGATAATATTTTTTTCCGCAGTAATGAACATGTTCTTATTAGAGCTCCAATCTGTATTAATTTCAGCATATTAAATTATAAATTTTGGATAATCAAAAAAGATATTTTTACAAATTTCAAAAAATATGAAAACATTTAAATAATATGTTTTTAATTTACTAGTTGAGTTTCACAAAGTTTGAAAATTAAGATTCATAAAATTTGGTGATAAAAAATTATATCAAAAAAACAAAAAAATGTTTTGGAAGAGACTGAATTCCTCATCATTGATGAGATGACCTATAAGGATCATTCAGACCTTAGAAAAATCTTAGTCTTCATATTGATTTTGATTTTTAGCCTCTCATTTTTACATTTTAATAAATTGATAAGTTATGAGAAGTATGAGAGAGTTCAATTTGAATCAGCTGGAGTCACTCTTTATTCGAATTTATATTATCCTTCTAAACAATTAGATTTTCAAGAGCAAAGACCACTTATAATTTATTGTCATGGAATAGGGTTGAAGCGAGATTTTGACCTTAGAATCCCTATTGAACTTACTAAAAGAGGGTTTTATGTTGCTGCTCTTGATTATCAAGGCCATGGTGAGAGTGGTGGAAATATTAATAATGTAGATCCTGACACAGGTATTCCTGCACTAGCTCAAGACTGCTCTAGACTCTTAGATAAGCTAGAAAAATTACCGTTTTATTCAACGGTGAATATTTCTCAAATTGGATTGATTGGACATTCTCTCGGGGGGATGGTTGTTCTTATGAATCAAGCTTTAGATCCTCGTTTTATAGTCACTATTGCGCTGGCTCCCTTAGTTAATTTTGTTCCTCCTAAATATGGATTTAATGAAAATTTTGACATTAATTATATCCCAATAAATCTATTGAATGAACAAAACTCTCAAAATTTATTAATTATTCATCATATTAATGATGAAGCATTAGACTTCTCTGAAAATGCTTTAATAGCAAAAGAATTAACAAATTGCAGCTTGATTCCTGTTTCTGGATTCTTATTAGGAGGCGCTCATCAATTATTCTCTAATGATGTTCTCATCAAATCAATAAATTGGTTTGAATATCACTTTTTTGATTCCTTAGTTATAAATGGACCAATTATTATTACGTTTTATTTAAATTATCTGTTAATATTTTTGAATATTTTTCTAATATTCACAATGGTTATTTCTCTGATTTCTGTGTCAAGTAGAATCTTTTTTAGGAAAAAAGAAAAAAATAAGACGCTAAATTCAATTAGTTATGATATGTCAATTAATAAATCAGATAAATTTAAGCAATCTATTAAAATAATGTTCTATATAACAGTTTTCATATTGAATTGGTTAATATTTGAGAAGATTTTTGGTACAATTGGACTCCTTTATAGCTCATTGACTATGATCTTCATCTTTACAGTTAAAAGATTTTATAATCACTTTAAAAATTATAAAGATATAAGATATAAATTTAATTTAAAGAAAATTTTGAAAATGCAATTCAACTTTAAATATGTAATATTTATGATGAGTTCTGTTATTTATTTCATAATTATATATATGATCTTCTCATTCTATTACCCTTTTAGTTTTATATGGCCTTCTAACTTTATTGTTGACTTTCTCTTGGGTTATCTTATATTTCCTCTATTTTTCTCGATTGAAATCTTACTTAGAAAAGTAATTTATCCAAAACTAAACTTCATTAAGAATAAGAATAGATTAATAATGATTATAGCAGCTATATTGATCATCAGCTTGATGTTAATGACACAAAAATTATCATTCTTTCCTTCAGGTATATCAATGTATATGATTTTATTGTTAGTTATTCTATTAAATACAAAGATTTTTCAAAATATAAATTCCTTCTATTTGGTTGTTCTAATTTCGTTTACTATAATTCAGATATTCTTTGCTACTCTACTTTCAAATGCACTTGGAGTATGTATGGTCATTTAATAAAATCAATTTCATAGGAGTTTATAAATCTGTTCTGAGATATTTTTTATATGTTTTACACAATTCTCGATGATTTAATTCTTTATCAGCAAATCGCAATCAAACCTTCAAAATATTCAAATTATGAGCTTAAACTTCATAGCTATTTCTATGATAAAACTCAAATAGACCCATCGTATATAATTCTCATCAAAATTGAGCAAATAGATTTTATATTTTTCTTTATAAGGCAAGATAAGTACTTTCAAGCGACAACTTATCTAAATTCAATAAGACACAACATTAGTAGCAAAAAGGTAATGATAATAAGATTTGATAATATTCTAATAAATCTGATTTTCAATTTATTTCCAGATTTATGTATTGATGATATTGAAATAGAAATCAATAAGGTAAAAGGAAAATATGAAATATCAATTTGCTTTTTGAGAGAATTAAATATTTATCACATTGCAGTGGGTGAGCGCGGTTGTTACATTAAAGCTATAAATGAATTGATGGATAAGCATATCATTTTTGATAACAGTCATACACCCCTAACAATTAAATGCAGAGCCACTCATTAAACTCAGAATTTTTTTTCAAATAATACACTTAACTCTGAAATTAGCCAACATAATTCTTCATATGTTGACGAAGATTTATATATTTCTTCACATTTTTTCTGTATATCTTTTTCGGAGGCTTTTCCTTTACCTTTCAAGAAATTCAATTGTAATTCTGCAAGCTTTTTGCAGAGATCTTCATAACTATTTTTTTTTAAGGCAAGCTGATGGGCTAGTAAGGTTATTTCAGCTTCTAGATCAGGATCAATTCCCGCTTCAATGAGTTCCATAGTTTTTTTATAATCAATTTTTAATTCAGGTCTTTTCTCAACAGATTCAATGGATTTAAAGCCTTTCTTTAAAATGTCCATTATCGCTAAAAAAGAACCAAATTCTTTATTCTGATAAATAATTTGAATTTTAACGGACTTTTCTTTTTGATTTTTCAGTTTTTCAGTTCTCTTTATACTTAAATCCTTCTTTTTTTCAGATGCTTTTGATCCAATCCATAAATACAATGTTTTATAATCATCAATTAAAAATATTTTTTCTGCCTGAAAATCTACTTTAGTAATCTTTCTTAAAGCACCATTCTCAGCAATACTATATAAAAGCATTGTAATTCTGCACTTAATTAAGTATAATATAGTAAAAATAAGTAAATTAATGATATAAATATTTATTTCGGGGAAAAAATAACAAGAGTTTATTTAAGGACTATTCTCAAAATAACCGAGTAGTTTAAGATTGTTATACTCCGTATGGAGGAAATCACGCAAGGCAGTGCGAATTGCTTCTGATCTTGAGGCTACAATCTTCATACCAATAAGCTTTTTAATATTTTCGTCATAAATATCGGGCAAATTAATGGTTATATTTATCATTTTCTTCTTTTTTTTCTTATCATCGTTATCTGCCATTTACTTTGCTCCAAGAATTTCTGTTTCTAAAATTCTCTTATTTCTAATGATAAAAGTGAATTAGAAAGAAGATATATTCTTTGCCCTTAATTATTCACTCTTTTCCAATATAATATTATAAGTTAAGTATCTATATAAAGATTGTTGGAGTATTTAAAGCTATTTAAACCAATCTGTCTTAGGTATAAATTATTTTGATTATTTAATTACTTAGATGAACATTTTGTATTATAAATTAATAGCCTAGTTGAAAATATTTTATAAATTTTGGAAGATCTCTTTCAAGATAATCAGAAGGGTAATTAACATAATATTATAATCGTTCTGCTGATTTTATATATCTTCCACGACTTTCAATCGCATCTATGTTATTAATAATATCTTTCCACTCATTTAAGCCATTCTTCTTGTATTCTGAGATATAACTTTCAATAAATGTATCAAAACAATTTTTATAATCTTTACCATGTGATGAGATTAAAACTCTTTTAAAGAGATGAAGATCAACACTTTTATCCTCTATGGTATCAGAATATTCATGTAATCCAAAATCTATGAGAAATATACTTTCTTTAGGAGTGATTATAATATTACTTGTAGTAATATCTCCATGAATATGTCCATTTTTATGTAAATTGGCTATAGTTCTACCTATTTCACTAAAATATTGTTGCTTTTTAGTTTCATCTAGATTGGGCAGAATTTCTTTTAGCTTGGTTCCTTGAATGTATTTCATAATGATTATTGATTTCAATGTATCTAGATCAAAAACTGGGGGAACATTTATTCCATAATCTTTTACTCTTATTAATGCACGAGCTTCATTTAGAGTTCTTTCTATTCTTATTCTCTTGTCTAATTCTTCTATTCGGTATTTTTTTGGAATTCTATACTTAAATATAGCTTCTTTTCCGAACCAGTGACCATAATATAGATTTGCCTCTGCCCCTTTGCGTATGATTTTTTCCATCTCAATGTCAGAACTCAACAATTTTTACGACCTCCATGGGATAGTAATCTGATCCATTCTCTCTTTTGGTTTAATAATTGTTTCAGAGATTTCATGGCCTCCTTCTATTTGATATCTTAAGATACCTGTCCAACCTATCATTGCGCCATTATCGCCGGCATACTTTAATGGTACTGCATCAAATCTTGCATCATGCTCCTTACTGATATATTCTATCATGGATCGCAACCTTTTGTTTGCAGCCACACCCCCAGTGAGAAGAACTTCCTTTTTTTCCGTATGAGCTAATGCTCTTTCAGTTACTTCCGTTAACATTCCAAAAGCCGTTTCTTGTAAAGAATAAGCAATATCGCCTAAATTATATTTCTGATCATAATCTTCAGATTGAAGCATATATTTTGCTGCGGTATAAAGTCCAGAAAATGATAAATCCATGCCTTTTACTATATATGGTAATGGGAGATATTTTTTCTTAGATTCTAAAGCAATTTTTTCTATTTTAGGACCGCCTGGATGTTGTAAACCAGCGTCTCTTGCAAAAGAGTCAATCATATTACCAATTGCTAAATCAAGTGTTTCTCCAAATATTTGGTATCTATTAGATTCATATGCACTCACAATAGTATTCCCTCCACTAACATACAAGGTTAGGGGATCTTCAATTTTACACATTAATCTACCAATTTCTATGTGTGCTACACAGTGATTCACTCCAACAATAGGAATATTTAAAAGTTGACTCAATATCCTTGCTATTAATGCACCGATTCTTAAAACAGGACCTAAGCCAGGACTTTGACTAAAGGCTATTAAATTAATCTCTTTTATTGAGATTTTTGCTTCAATTAGAGCTCTATTTATGATGCTCATAAAGTTATTTAGGTGTTGTTCTCTAACCAAGGCAGGGTGTAACCCTCCTTTATCAGGTATGAAAATATCATTTATTAGACTTAATACATTACCATTAAAATCAATGATTCCTACTGAAAAAGTATGTGCGGTGGACTCAATACCTAAACATAACCTTCTCATTAATTTCGCCAAATGATCAATTTAGACTAGTAATTTTTACAATAAATAGATTAATTTCAAATAAGTGGGTTAAATTTATTTTTACAATTGAATATAGAATTTAAAAATTAAGTAATCTATGCTTTTTGGCGTTTTCGAGGAGCTCGTCTCGTGGTTTTTGTTTTTGGGGTACCTTTCCTTTTAAATACAGTGTATCCACAATTCCCGCAAGACCATCTTTTATGGATTTTAAGTAAACCTTAAAACCTGTCATAATGGTTTGCGAGAAAAAAACTTGGACCACATTTAGGGCATGATCTATGGGTTCTAACTAACTTATTTCCTTCAATTTTATAATAATTCGAAGAATTCATCTTGATCCTAAATTTTATAATTAATATTCAAATAGATGTTTATAAGGTTCTCTTCTTTTTTTCAATTGAATAATTTGGGTTCTTTTTTCCTTATCAAGATTGCGTACTTGAATATGGAAAGGTTCAAAGTATTGTAGCTCTTTAGTATTTTTATAGATGTAAACGACTCCAATAGTATAAGAAGCCCCAAAATGAGCACCTAATTTTTTAACTATAGTTAATTTTTCTTCGCTCCCTAGCATTGCAGCAACTTTTTTCTTAACATCTAATCTGTTTGGAGTACCTACTCCAAAATTGTTGATTCTAAATTTTATTTCTGTTCGCTCTATTAAAGGGTTTTTCTTCTCTTCCAGTATTTCTATATTTAACGACATTTTCAACAGATAAACTTTTATAACATCTATTAAATAATGATTATTTCTATTTTATAAAATTCAAAAGAGTAGATAAAAAATAAAATTTTGCTTTTTACTATAGGGAAAAGTTTAATTATAATTAAGAACTTGCAAGGAAATATTTAGAACTTTTCCATTAATGATATAACCTTTTTAACTTTTTCTTGGATGTTTTTATCGACATCAACAATTACGATTCCTTCTGGAATTATAAAATTAGAGTCAGTAATTGGTGGTTGACCATAAAAGCAGAAATTTTTTACTCCTCTTAATAAAGGAATTTCAAGTACAAGAGGTAGTATTAATAAATCCTCTTCTCCTTCGGTGATTTTAATTAAAGTCCTCTTCTCCGAAGTTATGATGTCTCTTAGAAGTTTCCAACAATCCTTGTTAATTGTTCCTTCAGAATTCTGAATTTCAACAGTTTGTTCAAAAAATTCTATAAAGTTTAATGTTGTATGTTTTCTTTGAGTTTTTTCATCAACTATACAAACTTTTATGAAATTTTTTAGAAATTGATTAGCTAAAAAATCTCTAGCTACAATATCTCCAACAATGTAAAAGTTAATTTCCATTCCAGAAGTTAATTGTTCCTTAAAAATATTCTCCACTTGAGGAATTGTTGCCTCTCGAGATCCAGCAATTAATATATCAAGAGGCTCAGCAAATAGATGCCTTTGATTTTGAGGAATCCGTAAATTAAAATCCATTTAAATCAAAATATAAAATATTAACAAAAATAAAAATAATGACCTATTAAATTTTGTCTAATATATAAATAAATTGTTTTTTTTCCATCTTATTGTATGATTAGGTAAAGAAACTATTATTTAAGAGTTATTCCAGTAATCTAATTAGCTGGAGGATAATTAGAATCTTGGAGATTATCGTACTCTTAAAGCGTATTTTCCAGGGAAATGGATTTTTAAATATTCGGCGAATTTAGACTCTTGAGGATTGATAATAATAACCTCTCCGGTGAAATCTTCACTTAGAGTATGAGTTTTACACTTCGGGCAAATAGTCTCATTTTTAGTTATCAAATGGCAATTTTTGCACGCTTTCTCTTTCATTTTTATTTCCTTTTTTTATTAATTATTATTCCTGCTTATTTTCCCTTTCACTTGATCCTGCTTTCTTCTCTTCCTTTTCAGCAAATATTTCTTCGATGTCTTCCTTGATCCAATCTTCTTTTCCGAGAAACTTTTGCCTCATTGTTAAACCAAGTTTTCCACTTCTCCCAGTACCTAATGAAACCGCAATAATTTTAGCTCTTACTTGGTCGTTAACTTCTAAAATTTTTCCTGTTTCTTTACCTATAAATCGGTTTCCAACCTGCTCATAAGAGATATAGTCATCGCAGATTTGTGATACATGAACTAATCCATCTAATGGACCTAAACGGACAAATGAACCGAAATCAACAATTTCTACGACAGTTCCTTCGACCACTTCGGAAACAGTCGGTTTAAATGCTAAGATAGTGAATTCCACTTCATGAAAAGTATTTGCATTGCCTGGAATGATTATTCCTTTTCCGACATTAAGAACATCTACAACTGCAATTATAAATCCATAATCTCGGGTGATGATGCCCTCATAGTCTTCTGAAAGGATTATTCTTGCACTTATGTCTTTCTCTTGTCCAAAAAGAAATGGAGGTATTTCGATTTTTCCTTCGATGGTGTATAATTTGAACATAAAAACTTACACGTAAAAATAATGAAATTTAATGAAGTTAAGTAATTGATAAAGTGTATAAAAAAATTAATAGTTTATGGTTTTATCCTCATAGAAATAAAAAAAAGAAGTTATGATGAATAAATAGTTTATCCAGTCCGCTTTTCCATAATACCCATTATTCCAGATAAAATTCCCAATACGCCCCCTATGAAAGGTAAGATCATAGCTATACTGACATTGTAGTAGAACCAGAAGCCAGCTTCAACAATTCCTACACCTGCTAACAAAATCGTAGGTGCTAAAATTAGTAAGATCCCGCCTATTATATTTAGGATGTACAATTTCTTATCCTTAACTCTATCAAGGATACCTGCTACTAATAAAATACATGTTGCTATTGCAATAAAAATTAAAGCAAAGAGATCTAAAGAGAAAAAAAGTTCATCGGGGGGTATCCAGTGAAAACCACTTGAGCTAACGTAATATAAATTCGAATACCAAACTATTAAAAAACTACTTCCAGAGAATTCGCCCCAAGCAGGTGTAAAAATTGAAATAACACCTAGAATTCCGCCAATAATAGTGATTAACCATAAATTTCCTTTAATATTATCAAAATTAACCAATTTTTTTCCCTTTTTTGTAAATCATAGAGTTATATATTCTTAAAATTAATATAGAAATATGTGTTTTTAAAGTATTTAAAAGGTTATTTTTTCTAAATCTGATTCAATTATGAACGAAATTAGGAATAAAAATAAGAATATAAGAATCTATAAATACGAAAATCATCCATTAATCCTCCTATTTTGGTTAAAAATATTCTTTGGTATAGTTGGAGGGACAACTCATTACTTTATTCAACGTATTTTGTTTTTTAGTGGAAGTTTTAATGTTCATTATCTTTTGCGTGGATTATTCATAAATGGTGTTATTTTTGCTTATATTTCATTTATCCATTTTTTGATTGTTTTCACTTTAATAGTTTTGCGAAGGAAATTTCAAAAATTAATCCCTAGAGATGAAAATGTTTGGAGATTTTCCGTAAGATTTTCCTTTATATTCATTGTAGTTTTCATGATTAGTGCTAGTTTAACATTTTATATTGGATTTTAATTAAATTTTAGTTCAGATTAACTATGGAAGTATCAATAAAAAGAGCGATAATCGGTTTAGTTAGTATATTCTCAGTTTTATCAATATTATTTTATGCAATAATTCCTAATCTTATGCCATTTAGCAGTCCTTGTGATGTAGATTATGTTTCAAATGGCAATTTTGCTGGTTGTTATTTGGTATCCCCTATTTGGGGTGATGTAGTAATTGTTGATCAAAAAGGGATTGTTAAATGGAGGAGTCAAGAAAATAACTTTTTCTTACATGACAGTGATGTTTTACCAAATGGTAATATTCTTATGGCAGATACATCTGCTAACAGAGTAATTGAGGTAGATATTAATAATCCTTCAAACATAATATGGAGTTGGGACGCTTCAAATAGTTTAGACATAAATTGGACAAAATTTAGTTATGATCAAGGTTGGAATGACCTCTCATTTTTAGAGAGGCAATCATCCCTGATAAGTTCTTGGACACATTTAAATGACGTAGACTTTATTAATGGGTCAAAATTTGGAAGGAATTTTGATTCAGTATTAATTTCTTTAAGTAATTTTAACTTAGTTGTTGAAATTAACTATAGTGAAACCAAAGAAATGATCTGGTGGTATGGGCAGCCTACGAATCTAACAATTATCAATCATCAACATAATCCAGATCGATATGAAAACGGAAACACTGTAATATGCGACACTGGAAATGAAAGAATAATTGAGGTTAATACTACGACAAAAGAAGTAGTTTGGGAATTAAAGTTAGAATTTCCAAAAGGAAAATTTAGACTTGCGAGAGATTGTGATGATATCGGAAATGAATTGAGATTAATAACTGATTCTGGAAATAATCGCCTACTTATATATGATATGGTATCTCAGAAAATTGTGAGGGAGATAAAATCACCATTGTTAGCAAATCCTTATGAAGCGGATATGACAGAAAATGGTAATATCATTGTCAGTAACTTATTCACAGATACGGTTTTAATCATTGACTATGAAACTGGATTAGTAATTGGGATGATTGGTTTTCCTCATAAATGGGTAGTACCATATTGTATGATTGCCACAATTATGGCTTACCAATCATCAAAACTTATTAATGCTTTTAAAATTAGTAATAAACAGGGGATTAGAAAGTTAGTTGATTTTCAAATTTATAGGAGAATAGTTTATATTATTCTTGGAATATTAATCTTATACTATTTTAATGCAATATTTAATTTTTTATGGTTCTTCACAGTGGGTGGATAATCTATTTACTTTCTCGTAAGGGATAACCTAATGGGTCTAAAATCTATAACTTTTTGAATTCCTGCTTTAATTGAGGGATCATTTTGAAGTAAAATTTTAGCCTCTTCTTCTGAATTGGATTCTAAAATTATAAGACCAAATGGGTCCTTGGGGATTAATGTTGGACCAGCTAAAAAAAGCTTTTTTTGGTTTAATAACGATTTTAAATAATAAAAATGATCTTCCATGATTTTATTTTCCTTTTCCTTTGGGTTTGTAATAAAATCTTGACGATAAGGTTTGATGATTGCATAATAATGATTCAACTTGGTCATGATTATTTTTCAGCTTTTTAAAAAATCTTTATTACGATGATATATTAATCAATGAAAAGAAAGAATTAAATATTCTTGATTAAATTCTAAGAAAAAAGAATTCTATAGCGTAAATTAATAGATATTATAGTTTATATTAAAAATTAGAGTGTTTAATGATGAGCATTTATGAATTACCTAAAGATATGAGTCCAGATGAATTAATTAATCTCTATAAAAGGATGGTATTAATTCGTGAATTTGAACGAAGAATTAAAAAAGATGCAGGTAAAATCAAATCACCATTAGTTCATACTTATACGGGTGAAGAAGCTATAGCTGTTGGAGCTTGTGCGGCAATCAATGATACTGATTACATTACTTCTACACATAGAGGTCATGGCCATTTCATTGCAAAAGGAGGGAATATTAATTCGTTAATGGCAGAAGTTTATGGAAAGGAAGGTGGAATATGCAAAGGTCGTGGTGGTTCGATGCATGTTGCTGATTTTTCTAAAAATATGCTTGGTGCTAATGGAATTGTCGGAGCAGGCCCTCCTCTAGCCCTTGGAGTTGCCTTAGCTTCAAAAATGAGAAATGAAGGTAAAGTTGTTCTTACTTTCTTTGGTGATGGTGCTGCAAACCAAGGTATGTTACATGAATCAATGAATCTAGCTGCTATATGGCAACTTCCTATTATTTTTGTGTTGGAAAATAATCAGTATGGTTGGAGCACACCAGTTCGTTATGCTACAGCCATTGAAGATCTTTCAATTCGTGCACAAGGCTATGGGATGAAAGGAATTACTATTGATGGTAATGATGTAATTAAAGTTTATAAGACAATTAAAGAGGCTGTCAATCTAGCAAGAAAAGGAGGTGGACCCACATTAATTGAATGCAAAACTTATAGGTGGGATGGTCAAACGATAATAGATGCTGATAAATACCGTTCAAATGAAGAAAAAGAGGAATGGATGAGAAAATGCCCAATTGAATCCTATAAAATAAAACTTATCAAGAACGAAGTTATTGATCGAGCTATTATTCAACAAATTGAGGAAGAAACTTCAGAACAAATCGAGTCAAGTTTCAAAATAGCTAAAAAAAGTTCAAAACCAGATACTAATACAATCTTAGATGATATTTTTAAGAATCCAATAAATCAAGGAGGAACTTAACATGAATGAAGAAACAAAAACAATGAGAGGTTTGGAGGCGATACGGTTAGCCATTGAAGAGGAAATGGAACTTGATGAATCTGTATTCTTAATTGGAGAAGATATTGGGAGGTTTGGAGGAGCCTTTTTTGTAACAGAGGGTTTACTGGATAAATTCGGCTCTGAGAGAGTTCGTGAGACTCCAATCAGTGAAAATGCAATTTTGGGCTGCGCTATTGGAGCTGCTATGGTTGGAATGCATCCAATTGCGGAAATAATGTTTGCTGATTTTTTAACTGTATGTATGGAGATGATTGTAAACCAAGCTGCAAAAGCAAGATTTATGTATGGAGGCCAAATTAATGTGCCAGTTACTATTAGAGTTCCATTTGGATCTGGTATAATGGGTGCTGCACAACATTCACAATGTTTTGAGTCTTGGTTTATGCATGTACCTGGCTTGAAGGTTGTGTTGCCATCGACTCCAAGTGATTTTAAAGGTCTATTGAAAACCGCCATACGTGATGATGATCCTGTAATCTTTTTTGAAAATAAAAGAACTTATTACCATACTGGTGAGGTTCCTTTAGATAAGAATTATAAAATTCCATTTGGTAAAGCAAGGAAATTTACTGAGGGTGAGGATGTAACTATAATAGCAACAGGAGCTATGGTTTCAGAAAGTGTTAATGCTACGAGAAAATTAGCAGAGGAGAATATTTCATGTGAAGTAATAGATCCAAGAACCTTAGTACCATTAGATAAAGATTCCATCCTAAATTCAGTTGAGAAGACAGGAAGGCTGCTTATTGTTGATGAGGGCTGCAAAACATGTTCAGTTAGCGCAGAAATTGCTGCAATTGTTGCAGAAGAAGGATTTCAATTTTTAAAGAAAAATATTATCAGGTTAAATACTCCAGATGTACCAATTCCTTATGCAGATAAATTAGAAAAAGCATTAATTCCAAATGCAAAATCAATTCAGCAAATGGTTAAGAAATTGGTCTAACTTCTACTTTTTTTTTCTTTTTTTATAAAATCTTTTCTTATAGGATAAAAAATATCAAACATTATAAAGGGCTGATCACCAATACATATATCTGAATGAGGTGTGTTAGCAGGAATACAATAAAAATCTCCTCTCTTTACGACCTTTTCTTCATTTCCAATCTTTAATTTTGCCTCACCAGCGTAAACCATACCAACTTGTTCGTGTTTATGAGAATGAGTAGGAACTGAATGCCCTGGTAATGTGGCATTTAGCGTCATCATCATTTTTTCACCATGTAATCCATTAAGGATTGTTGTCTCTAATCCTTCCATTTGGATGAATTTAGGAGCATCTTCTTTATTAATAAAATATTTAATTTCTTTATTTTCCATTTAAATCAACTCTATTCTACATTAATTATTAGCATTTATTAAATCAATTGGTAATGATTTTATTAATGAATTTCTTACTACATTAAATGGTGCAAGTTATTAAAAAGATATTAAAAGTGATAGTTCAATGGAAATGAATCGACCTGAAACAACACTTTTTCTAATGCAGTCATTAGACGGAAAAATTTCGACAGGGGATGTTGATGAGCGTGATCAAGAAATTGACTTTCCTAAAATAAAAGGAATTAAAGAAGGGAATTATCAATACTATCAACTTTTACTTGAGACTGATAGACATGCATTAATAAGCGGAAAAGTATTAGCTAAAGTTGGTATTAACTCACGTGAAAAAGCTGATGACTATAAAGATGTCAGCTTAATTATCATTGATCGCAAACCACATCTTACAAATAAGGGTGTCAATTATCTGTTAAATTCATTTAAATCTATTTATATTATAACAAATAATAAGAATCATCCAGCTCTCCTCTTGACAAATAATAAAGAAATTAATATCATCTATTTTCAAGATGAAATCAATATAAAGGAATTATTTGGAAAACTAAAGCAAGATTATAAGATTGAAAAGTTATCTATTCAATCAGGAGGAACATTGAACTCTTTATTTCTGAAACTTAATCTTATAGATCATATCTCACTTATAATAGCGCCCTGTCTGATTGGTGGAAAATCAACTCCCACTTCAATAGATGGAACAGCTCCACGAATGGCCGAAGATTTATTTAATATTAAGGCTTTAAAGCTTAAAAAGTGTAAAGTGTTAAAACATTCATATATCTATCTTTATTACGATGTGATTAATGAGACGACAATAGAAAAAAATTAAATTAATTTCTCAAAAAAAATGGCTAGTTGATTTCTTATAACTCTCAAACCTGAAAATCTCAAAATCACTTGATAATGAATATTTGACGCTGAATACTTAATTTCATAGGTTTTAGATTATACTTTTTAATTTATTTAATAACTTATGAGCCGAATTTTTCGTTAGGTAGATTTAAAGATTAGAAAATTAATTTTAAAGAGTTACCTTTAGTTTAAAAGCACAAACTTTAAATTTTCTTCAAGATTGCTTTTTAGAAAATCAAATGAATTATTTTAGGAGATAAAATTGGCATTGTATTACTGTGAATTTTGTAACCGAAACATAGAAATTTCTAAAAAAACAAAAAAAGCTGTTTGTACGAATTGTGGACATTTTCTTATCACTCATTCACTTAATCAAGAAGACCAACAAAGAAGAGAAAGGACAAGAGTAATGTACTGCTCTAAATGTAATCGAGAACAATATGGAGTTCCTTTGGATGTAATGCGAAATGATTCTCTCATGAAAATCAAAAACCCTAAAGTTAGCTTTTTTTTCTACTGCTCAGCGATTTGGTTAATTGTTTTTATAATTGGCCTAATTGGGGCAATTCCTTATTCTATTGAGACTTACACTACAATCGAGAATTATTATGCAACACTTATAATACTTATTTCTTTCATTGGATTTATTGCCTTAAGCTTCTTAATTTTTATTATAAAGCGAAGGAAGATCAAAAAAGAGATAAAAAAACTGGATAGCTATATTGATAATTTAACCTCTAAAGGGCATGACTTTTTATGTAGCGTTTGTTTTGAGCCCATCATAAGAAATCCACAGGAGAAGATTAATTTAGCAATCTAAAAGTATAGTGTCCAACTCAAATTTTTTATATTAAATTATATTTTGTTTCAATTGTTTACTTTTACATAAGTTAACAGTAAAAGAATAATCTTTCAATCTTCTTAGAATACCTTGTGTTAGAAATCTTATGATGTAATAGATGTTACAATTTAGAAGAAGATTATATTAATTTCGCAATTTTTTCGCAAGTTCGCTTGCAGTCTAAAAATATTAATCCCAATCTTACATCTTTCGTTGTAGAAACAGTTAATACGGCATTGGGGCCAGCTTGTAAGACTAGGAGATATCCATCGCTTCCCTTGACATATAATTGATCAAATTCCCCTTTCTCCATCTCGATAACTGATCTTTCTGCTAAGGAGAGTAATGCAGCAGTCATTGCAGCTATCCTCGTCTCGTCAACTCCTTGAGGAAGCGCAGAAGCGATTGGTAGACCCTCAGCAGATACGATCGCGGCAGCCTTCACTTCTGGAATTGCTGCGAGAAGTTTTTTAAGGATGTCATCCAAATTCTCGGTAGTTGGTTCCACGTTTATCATTTTATTCTGATAATTTAAAATAGGATATAATGTGAGGATAATATTGTGTTTTAATCTTACTTACTATATAAGATATAATTTAGTTATTTTAATTTTATTTATTTTTTTTTATTTCTTATTCTCTAATAAATTATATTATTATTTCCTTATTAATTAATTTTGGAAATTTTGTACTAAATTACCTTAAGCACTGTTATTATTTTAATTTACTATATATTTGTACTAATTATCAAAATTATTATTTAAATATTTTAGTCATTTCTATCATCGTATTAATATTTATGGGTTTACATTTTTTGTTGATTTGCTGTGATGGGGATACTATTAGTGAGCAATAATTTTCTTTTGCTTTTGTAATTAATTTTGTGGTATAGGTCTTTACTTCTTGTGGTGTACCAAAAGAGAGAAGACTAATATCTAGATTTCCAATGAAGCAAATCTTGTTTCCATATTTCTTGAAGAGGCTAAAGATATCAACTCCTGCGTTAGGTTCTAAACTTTGAACTCCATCCAACCCTAAATCAATGAAAATCCCAATCATGTCAGAGATATAGCCATCGGAATGGATAATTATTTTTTGATTCATTTGATGTATCAAATTAATAATCTCACTGTATGATTTATAGAACAGCCTTTTCCATAGCTCTTTGGGTATGAACGTTCTGTTTTTATACCCAAAGTCATCAGTTATAAGAAATGTTTTTGCTTCAGCTGCTTGGAGTAATTTAATTAACTTTTTTATATAATCCGTGAAAAATTGCACTACATCTTTTATAAAATTTAAATTATTTCTTTTTAAACATTTAGCAAAATAATTAAAACCCATTGATTGCCAAGTCTTTTCAAAAAGACCTGGTAAAGAATATACAAATTCCAGGCAAGTATTTGATCTTTTTAAAAAGATTTTTAATTTTTTGAGATTTTCTTTCGATGGAAGTTTGAGATGCTCCCAATCTTGAATTATTTTTTCACTTCTAAAAACTCCATCCCATAAGTACCAGTCTCCTTTATATATACGCCCCCATCCATCTACTCTTCTCTCAGCATCTAAGTTATAACCCCCTTCTCCTCGTCTGAAATCCCATAAAGAAATAGCATCAAAACCCATTTGTTCAATTATGGTATAGTTCTTATTATTTAATATTAAGTCTACGTTGTTAGTCTTAAGATTATATTGATCAATATATTGATCGATAAATTCTAATTCAGGGTATCCTGTGCAATATAATGGAATTCGGGATGTAAATTCTTTTGATAATGCTTTAACGAAATCAGTTTTATGCTCATGCATAATTAAAGCTAAATTAATTATTAGATTATAAATTATTTCAATAATTAATACAATTTTTTCCTAGTTGAATATGACCTATTGGATGATTGTTGATATAATTTATAATATTTCATTATCTATTTCCTTTTTTATCCTTATGGGTTTGATGTTTGAAATAGGTCGACAGGGAATTAAAGTAAATAATAAGTATGGAGGAACTTCCACAATTGTTTGTGGATTTTGTTTTCTAATTTTTGGATTTTACAATTTATTTATTGGTTTTTTTCATTACCCGTATAATGGGTTTATGGTTTGGTGGATTGGCTTTAATCTATTAGCTGCTTGGATTTTTATCTTACTAATCAAAAGAGTGATTAATAAGATGGATTCAAAGATTAACAATATAGAATCGAGTACTAAGAAGAAATCAGTTCTAAGAAGATATGTGGAAAGATTAAGAAAAGAAAATCCATACAGGGAAGAGATTTCTTTTAAAATGGAATTAATCAGAAAAAGTTTTCATTTAATGGGTTTATTATTAGTTATAGGATATTTTGGATTTTTCATTTTACCACCGCTTATACAATTAATAAGTGATAGTGTAGTCATTCTTATACACGATATTCAACCTGCTTATGAATTTCTATGGGGGGATGTAACTTTATTCCCATATGCAATTGGAGATCCTCTTGGACTCAAACACTTAACTATGATGGCATTAATCGGTGCCCTTATGTTTGCGATAATATCGGATTTAATTAGAATACTTAAAGGCCCAGAATACTCAATATTTAATTTTTTGACAAGATCAATGTTAAGAAATAAAGAAATTAATGCTACTGGTCCACAAATTTATATAATTACAGGATTTATATTCTCTTACATGTTATATTTAGCAGGTTTAATCGAAATATTACCATTTTTTGCAGGAATTTTAATAGCTTGTCTTGCAGATGCTGCGGCTGCTTTAATGGGAAGAAAGTTTGGAAAACATAAGGTTAAAGTGAGAAGTAAAGATACGAAATCAGTTGAAGGTTTTTTAGCAGGGACAGTAGTTGCATATTTAATAGGATTAATACTTGTAGGTCCAGTTTATGCAATAATTGGAGCAATAATATTCTTTTTAACAGATTATTTTCCTATCTACACAGCGGATAATATTTTAAATCCCATTTTTATTCCAGTGGGTATTCAACTTTTTATAGTTCTATTAGGATTACCAGTAGGATGGTTTTAAATCTAACATGCGACCTCTAATTGATGAACTGAAAGATATAAAATTAGCTATTTTTGACTTAGATGGAGTAGTTTATCGTGGAGAAGAATTAATACGAAATGTTGATACTATTATCAATGAACTTAAAGAGCACAATATCAAAATTGTGTATAATTCTAATAATTCCACAGCAACTCGACAAACATATGTTGATCGGTTGAAGAAATTCAATATAGAAAGTGAAGTGTCTGATTTTTATACAAGCGCTTCAATTACTTCAGCAGAAATAACAAAAATTAGAAAAAATGCCAAAATTTTCGTGATTGGAGAAATTGGATTGAAATCAGAACTTAAAGCGTTTGGCCATA
The DNA here is from genome assembly GCA_048941185.1 of Promethearchaeota archaeon. Classification (GTDB taxonomy): domain Archaea; phylum Asgardarchaeota; class Lokiarchaeia; order Sigyniarchaeales; family SOKP01; genus Loki-b32. The sequence goes on along the minus strand of JBHLNW010000002.1, from coordinate 70,616 downwards.
CTGTAATTGAAGAAGTTTCTAATTTTAATGATATTGATTTTGTTATTGTAGGTCTTGACAGAGAATTTAATTATCAAAAACTAGCTACAGCTCAAAAATGCATTTTGGAAGGTAATGCTAAATTTTATGCCACAAATGCGGATTCAACCTTACCGGTAGCTCGTGGTCTTAAACCAGGAGCTGGTGTTATGGTGAATGCACTAATAACATGTACAAGTAAAGAACCAGTAAGAATTTTTGGAAAACCAGAACCATTTGGTATTAATTTGATATTAGATGATAATGAAGTCCCGATTAATAAAGCATGTATATTTGGGGATCGCTTAAATACAGATATTCTAGCAGGTAATCGAGCAGGGATAAAAACAATAGCTGTTTTAACAGGAGTTACTACTGTGGATATGATAGAAGATTTAAAAGTCAGATTGATGAAAACTGAAAATATTGATAAGAATTTAATTCCAGATATAGTAATTAAAAACTTAGAAGTAATTTTTATTTCTTGAGTTCTATACCAGTCCCGATTTTATCATCATTAATCGACTTATTTCTTCAAAAATTTCCCCCACGTTTTCACCACTCTTCGCAGAACATTCCATATAGCCAAATAGATTATTTTTTTTAGCCATTTCGAATGCTTCCTCTCTAGACACTGCTCTTTTATATTCAAGATCGAGTTTACTGCCAACCATTAGAACAGGTATTTGATGATTATCCCCTTTGTATCCCTTTTTAAAAATTTCAATCCAATCATTAAAATTTTTAAGACTAGTATACCTTGTTATATCATACATAAAGATTCCTCCAGAAGCTCCCACAACATAACTAGGCATAAGAAATCTAAACCTATCTTCTCCAGCAAAATCCCAGATTTGTAAACTCACACGCTTTCCATCAATATCGACTTTTTTTACATGGAAATCCACCCCAATTGTAATCGAAGAATCACTCTTGAAAACTCCTGTAAGATACCGGTTAATTAGAGTTGTTTTTCCAACCCCACCGTCTCCGAAAAAAACAATCTTAAACATAAACATTGCTTCTGCCATTTTCTCCAGCCTATCATTAAATTTATTATTTTTTAAAGTAAATTATCAAAAATTAGTGGTTGTCTTTTTTTAAAATATGTTTGATACAAATTTTTTATTAAATATAATAAATTAGATTTTTAAAAATAATTGTTTTTAGATACCTAATAATCTTAAATTTAAAATATTTTTTACAATTTATAAATTGAAATAATTCAATAAACAAATAATTCATTCATTATAAACTATGTCTACAAGAGTTAGTATTGTAAATGTTAAAGATTATAAATCTATTCCTAATGCCGTAGTTGGTGCTATTAAATTAATCGAAGATAAGATACGTTTTGATTTTTCTAATTCTACAAAAATTCTTTTAAAACCAAATTTACTAACGTCGAAAAAGGAAGCTTGTACTCAACCAAGTTTTGTTGAAGGTGTTATTTCTTATTTAAAAGAAAAGGGAATTTCTATGGAAAATGTATCTGTTGGAGATTCTCCCGGACAACAGGGAAAAACAGCTACCGATGTAGCTGAAAAAATTGGTTTACTCAAAATTTGTCAGGAAAATGGCATAAAACTTGTTGACTTTGAAAGTGATGTCCCCATAATTGAAAAGATTGAAGGAGCTTTAAGGCTAAAAGAGATTCGCGTTGCAAAGGTTGTTAAAGATTGTGATATATTGATCAATTTACCCCGCTTAAAATCCCATATAGAAGCGACAATGACAGGTGCGATGAAAAATTATTGGGGAATTATACAAGGAGGTTTAAAGGCAAAATATCATTTATTAGGGAAAAATGCTGAGCAGTTTGGAGAAGTTCTGGCGGATAATTTTTCATGGATTGTAAAAAATAAACCAAACAGGTTAATTGTATATGATTTACAAGAGATAATGGAAGGAATGGCTGGTCCCGGAGGTGGATCAATGAAAAAATGGGATTTAATTCTTACTGGAACAGATGAATTAGCTTTAGATGTTGTAGCACTTGAAATCGGAAAAGTTAAAGTAAAAAATGTGCCTCATGTGAAAAATGCAAAAGAGCGAAACTTAGGAGTAGGAAATTTAGAAAATATCGAGATTGTAGGAATGTCTCTTGAGGAAGCGAAAATGCAAACACCTAAATTCAATGTCCCAGGAAGTACTATGACAAGTTTCATTAGTTATATGTCTGGACATCTTGCTTACAAAATAATTAAAAAAATTCCTAATCTAGTTAAAGAAAAATGCGTACAATGTGGTCAATGTGCTCAAATTTGTCCTGCAGAAGCAATTGATTTTATCGAAGGTAACTTACCAATTTTTTCAAGGAAAAAGTGTATTTCTTGTCTTTGCTGTTCTGAATTATGTCCCGAAAGTGCTATTGAAGCAAAAAGTAGGGGTTTAGCAGGGCTTTTTGATTAATTCATAAATTTCTTCTTATTAATTCTGAATATTGTTTTAGAAAATAATAATTAGCTAATCTTGTATTAATGATTGAGTCATATTGAATAAACTCATTAGCAGAATGTGCAAATCCCCCAATACCTAACCCTCCCGTGATGAAATTCAATCCTAAACTTCTCTGAAGTTTACTTAAAGGAGCAGCTGCCGCACTTAATGGCCACAGTTCAGTTGATACTCCTAAAACATGAGCGCTTTCTTTAAGGCTCTTTACTAATGAGGAATCTTTTTGAATTCGTGAACTTTCATAACCTATATTTTTAGTGATTTTAATTTGAGATTTAGTCTTACCGGAGAATTCATCTAATTTTTCTTTAATTTCATCAAAAATATCCTCAGTTGTAATATCATGAGCGAATCGAATATCTATATTACATATAGCTTCATTAGCTACATAATTTTTTGTTCCTTTTTCCAAAAAGCCCGACTTTAGTGTTGAAATATTAAAAGTAGGATTAAATAGATAATTAAGGAATGCTTTTTGAGGATCTTCTTCATTAGTTTGTTCTATTCCCGCTTTCTTTTTAATTCTTTCAATATCAAGCTCTTTTATAAGTGTACTAGTAAGCGACTTCTCATCATCAGTGAGTTCATAAGGATTTTTCAGGCTTTCAATCTGAAATTCATTATCTGAAAAAATCGTATTAAGCAAAAAGACTAGATCAGTCGCTGGATTAGGTATCATACCACTAAAGGCTGAGTGTGGTTCTTTATTTTTTGATAAAATTTTAATTGTTAGGGATAGAATCCCTTTGTATCCTAATTTTAAAATTAACTTTCCGTTAAGATCTTGTTTTGTAGCCGGATAATAAGCGTCTCTACAATCCCTTAAAGTATTTTGGTGCATATTATTTTCAATAAATTTTAGAAGAGAAGGCGAGCCTTGTTCTTCCTCGCCATCAAATAGAAGTAATAGGGACATAGGTAGGTTGTCATTCTTTTTCAAGATTTTTATGATATTCAAAAAGCATAATAAGGGAGTTTTTGAATTATAAGCGCCCCTTGCGATAATGCATTTTCCTAATCTATTAAGCGGAGGAGGTAATATTTTAATTTCTGCCCCAAATGGGTCACTTATCCATTCTTTTTCTTTATTAACAGGTTGAGTATCATACATCATATATATTAAGAGTGATTCCTTGATTTTACCATCTACTTTAGCAAGAATTAATGGATTTATTATACCTTTTAATTCATCTATTTCCTCAGAAATTTCAGAAATGTAAGAGATAAGAAAGTTTTTAGCTTTTTCTATTCCTTCTTGATTTAGAGTATTGCTTGGAATTTTTAGAAATCGAAACAAGTCATTTTCTATAAACTGGTTATTTGAATTTTTTATTAAATCTATTATATACGATTCTGAATTTGCGATTTCCATATATAATATAATAATTAAATAGTTTTATTTAATTGTCTATATTTATTTAATGAATACCATGAATAATTCTAATTTAGAGCGTTTTAATGAGTTATCTCTACTCCTTAATGAACTGAAAAACAAGGGAGGTCTAGATGGGATTATTTTTGCATATAGAGATGGAGGGCTTATAATAGAAAATTTAGGATATGATTTCAAAAGTAAAGAATTCGTATCTATGTGTGCTTCTGTTTTGGAAAGTGCAGTAAAAATTGGAGAAACATTAAGTAATCAAGAAATTAATATGATAATTGCTGAATTAGAGGAGAAAACAATACTCATCTTGGAAAGTGATAAAAATACATTTTTGATACTTATCATTAACAGTGAATCTAAAGTATCTTATGTTTTATTCAAATTAGAGGAACTAAAAGAAAAAATTATTAACATGTATTAGTTCTAACTTTAGATTATCTTAAACTTTCATTTTGGATATATAAATCAAGATTTATAAGTAACTCATCCAATCTGGATCAATCTGATTAAGAGCATTCTCTATTTCTTTTCTTACATCCCAATTATAATCTCCCAAGATATTAATTAATGGTTTAATTGCTTCTTTATTTCCAATTTCACCTAATGCTTTAATTGCCGATATTCGAATTTTGTCATCCTTTTCTTTTAATAATTGAATAAAAGGTTCAATAGAGTCTACAGCTTTAAGTTTTCCTAATGCCATGGCAGCCCAGCTTTTTATATAAACGTCCTCATCATTTAAACAAGAAATCAGAGAATCAAGTGATTCCTTACTTCCAGTATGTAATAATAAACTTACTGCAGCTCTACGTGTTTTCCAATTAGGATTCTTTAAAGATTCAGTAGCAAAAGCATTTACTTTATTAATATCAAATTTAACTAATGCATCTATAACTACATTTCTTACACTTCCATTTTCATCCTCGATTAAATTAAATAAGTAATCGATAGTGCTCGGCTCAGCAATTTCACCTACAATTTTGACGCAAAACATTCTTATTCGCCAAGATTTATCTGATAATGCGTTGATAATCTTATTATCAATTTTATTATCTAAAATTCTTAATATGGATCTATAAGCAGAACTTCTTAAACTTGGTACTTGACTATTAAAAATAGGCATCAATAAATTAATGGCATTAACATCCTTTAACATGCCTAATAGTTTTATTGCTTCTCTTCTTGCATTTATATTTCTACCTTTGACAATCTCATAAATGGGTTCATAGGATTTGGATTTTTTAAGAATTTTATAAAGTGTATTTTTTGCGAGATTTCTTAACTTAGTATCATTTTCTTTTAATAATTCTATTAATGGCTTGATTGCTTTTTTACTTCCAATAACTCCTAATGCTTGAATAGCTTCTTTTTTTACCTCAACATTTTGATCTTTTAGTAGATCTATAATATATTTTACATTTTTCACTTCGATTATTCCATCCAACGCTTTTACTGAATTTTTCCTTATGATAGAATCTTGATCTTGTAAAAAGTTAATTAAAATATTCTCACTCTCTTTTTTTTTTATTTTTCCAAGAATCACAGGTATTTCTCTTTTGATATAAAGATCTTCTGTGTTAATAAAACCATTAATTATGTGTAAATTTCCTTTTCTCCCAATTTTCACAATTGTATTTATCAAAGAATCATATATTTCAACATTTCTAAAATGAAGTATATTGATTAAGGGTATTAATGCTTCACTAGCATCAGTTTTTCCTAATAATATAATTGCTTGCTTTTTTACTTCAAAATCAGGATCATTTAAAGATTCAATAAAAAAGGATATTGAATCATTTAGATTTTCTTGTCCAACCTTTTCAATAAGGTTTTTTCTAACTGATCCATCTTTACAATTTTTGTATTGTTCTTTTAAAAATTGAATCCCTTCTTTTTCATACCAGGATGGCAATAAATCGATTAACTTAAGTCTCAATTGAGGATGTCGATCATTTAAAAATACATTTTTTATATCTTGAATATGTTTATTTTCGGTATCCTCATAAGAGACTAAGAGTTCAGCCGCTTTCAATTTATTTTCTACATTTTGAGATGAAGAAACTATTGAAATGAGCATATTTCTAGCTTGATCTTTTTCCATTGTCTTTATCTTTTCACTTAATTGATCACTATTAAAACTCAATATCAACACCTTATAAAATGATAAGCATATACAAAGTATAGAAAACAAAAAAATCTTTGAATTATTAATATAAAAATGGTTTTTTATGTTTATTCTTTTAAACAAAGTGAATGAAATTAATTATGATAAATTATAGTATTAGAGAACCAACTAATAAAGAAATCATAAAATGTATTACTGTTTTGTACTCTGCTTTTGGTAGATCTCCTCCAATAAATATTAAAGATGAAGAAAAAATATGGAAAGCCTTAATAGAATGGGAGATCGGAAAATTCCTAATTGCTGAAGAGAAAGGAAGGATATTTGGTATTGGTGGAGTATTTTTGTTCGAGAAAGTTAGTAGTTTTGGATATATGGGTGTATTGCAAGAATATAGGGGAAATGGAATAGGAACCGAGATCTTTAGGAATTTATTAGAAATTGCTAATAAAATGAATTGTGAATCAATGATTCTTTATGCTTCAGAGTTAGGAGAGCCCATTTATAAAAAATTTGGTTTTAAAAGAAGATTTTATGGTAAGATGTGTCAGTTACCAATACAACCTCAAGAATTAGGAATTGTGGATAAATATATAAGGGTTTTAACTACAGTTCCAGATTGGGTATTAGCTCTAGATGAGAATGCAATGGGATTTAATAGAAATAATTATTTAAACTTGAGAATTAAGTTAGGTGCTAGGATTCTAGCTATTGAAAATGAAGGATATGGAATATTAGCGAATAAACGGTTAGGACCATTAATTGCAACAAACTTAGATATAGCTTTACAGATAATTAATAGGAGCATTACTTTAGGAGCTGATCATATGATCGTTGCTGAACATCAATACTTACCGAATAGGTTTTTTGAATCATTAAATTTGACTGAACTAGAAAATAGAGCTAGTGTAAAGATGATATTAGGCAAAGAAGTTAAAACTAAATTAGATTTATTATACGCAATAGGTACTTTTGCGAAAGGCTGATGAAAATTTGGATCGTATAAAAAAAAGTATTAGGTTTTATAACCTACCCATAGGATAGCATCTTTAAGCAAATTTCTAAAACCTAAATTATAATGAGCACCCCATCCATGTCCAGGGATTATAACTACAACTCTAGATTTTTCATATGGACTAATCCAAATTAATGGTTTGTCACTTGTAAAGAGGTTAGTTTGTAGAACAACCTCAATTTTTGGAGATAACCACATATTTTTATAAGTTTCATCATACAAATGAACAGGTAGTCCATTTAAACTCGAAGTAATAGGATGTTTCCCTACTGGAATCCCTATGATTTCTTGATGACTCATGTATTTTGAAGAAGGTAAATCTCCATCTGGTTGCATTAGATACCTTCCTCCCACAACTTCTTCATACCACCATTGCCATGAATTATAGGTCGCTATTGCATGATGTAATATTATTACTCCTTTGTTTGCTTCAATAAATTGTTTCAAATTGCTCATTACATTCTCATCTGGATTTTGATTCAAGTTATACATTATAAGAACATCATACTTCTCTCGTAAATCTGATTTAAAGGCTTCCTTATCAGAATCGATATGAGTCCATTCTATCTCATCTATTACACTAAAATTCCTGAAAATAGTGTTCTCAAAGGATGCTCCTCCACTAACAATCAATAACCTTATTTTATTATTTTTTTGATTTGTCATATTTCTTCATTGTTTTATTATATTTTGTAGTTAATATTATGAACGGCAAAATAATGTTGCAATAATTACCGTTCATACAGTTTATAAATGGCAAAAATTATTTATAAATTTTACCATATTATATATTAGAAATGAATAAGATAAAAAAATGCTAGAGTTTAAATTAAAAGATCTTAACATTCTTAACGAATTAGATAAATATGGTCCTCAAATACCAGCTACCCAAATTAGTTCTAATCTTAATATTCCTGCAAGAACAATTCGTTATAGGCTAGCTAAATTAAAGGAAAAAAATTTATTGATTCCTGCATTTGTTTTCATAAATGGACGTAAATTAGGATTAGGGGAGCAAATGTTAATTCTGGAAGAAAATAAAAAGTCTAGGTTAAAGATTTTACAAATTTTAAACTCATCTCCAACATTTTATTGGCATGCACATACATATGGAAAGTTTAACGGCTTTCTTGTGCATTCTATATTTGATTTATCTAAACCTGATAGTAATTCAAAAATTATCTCTGAAATGACAAAAAAGAATTTGATTAAAGATTATCAGATTTTCCAAATGGCTGATTATTATCATAAAAGTATGAATTATAAAAAATATTTGCCTAGATCAGGTTGGACTACGAATTGGGATGAGTGGTTTAAAAGTATTGATAATCTAGAAGTAATTTCGGATATATTAGATATAAATCTAAATGAAGGTTCTCAATTAGTAGACTTTGATTATAAGGATATTTTAATATTGCAACAACTTTCTATTGATGGATCAATCACACTGGAACAACTTGGTAATATTTTAAACTTATCAAAAACCCAAATTAGAAAAAGGATTCTTAGCCTTAAGAAAAAAAATATTATTAAAGTTTTTAAACCGATTTTCTCACCCATTCCCAAAGATCAAATGTTATATCTTTATTGTTTTATTGAAGTTGGTAAACTTAGAAATGAATTTATTAAAAAAATTTGTCAGATTCCCTTTTCTTTTATGTTTATTTTCAATTCAGAGAATAAATTTTGTATTAGATTAAATATTTCAAGGAAGGATATGATATCTTTCATAAATGGTTTTGAAATATTGAAAGATTACATTGAATCATATTTTATACAGTTTATATTTGAAAATCCAAGGGCTAGAAATCCTGAATTATATGGGCTTTATAATCGTGATACTAAAACATGGAATATTGATATCAAAGGAATTATTTCAGAAATAAAAGCAATATAAAAAAACATTTTTTAAACGATTCTACATCGATTTTATACATTCTATAAGTAAAATATCTACTTCTAATGGAACAGCTGAAGAAATAAAAGTCCCAATTTTGTTGACTAAATTGTGGAGTCAAATTAAATAAATCAAAAACTAAAAAAATAAGAATAAATGAAATTTAAAAAAAATCAATCAAAAAGAATTTAAAAAATATAATTTATGTGAAAAGTATGGTTGAAGCCGAGATTTGGCAATTATATAGAATTATGTTGCATAGTCGCCTTTTTGAGAATGCTGTAATGGATTTATGGGAAAAAGGAAAGATTTCAGGTGAAATGCATCTTGGAACTGGCGAGGAAGCAATTATAGCAGGTATAGTATCGCAATTAGAACAGGGTGATGCTATAGCAGTTGATCATCGTGGGACACCTCCCTTTATAATGCGAGGGATTGATCCAACTTTATTGCTGTTAGAATTTTTAGGTCATTCTAAAGGTTTATGTGCAGGAAAAGGAGGTCATATGCATCTTTTTTCGAAAGAGCATTTGATTGCCTCTTCAGGTATTGTAGGATCATCAGGTCCGGCAGCCACGGGATTTGCTTTAGCTTTAAAATATAAAAAGTCGAGAAATATCGCAGTTGCATTCTTTGGAGAGGGTGCAATAAATCAAGGTATGATGCTTGAATCAATGAATTTGGCTTCTATTTGGAATTTACCAGTCCTCTTCGTTTGTAAAGATAATAATTGGGCGGTTTCTACAATTACCAATGAGGTTACAGGAGGAAATTTAATAGAAAGAGCTAAAGGTTTTGGTATTGATGGATATGAAGTTGATGGGACGGATGTGGAAGCTGTCTGGAAGGTAGCAAACGAGGTTATCTCCAAAATCCGTAATAATGGCCGACCTCAATTTATTCATGCACGTTGTGTGCACACAGAAGGGCATTTTCTCGGTGATCTACTACTCAGATTCAATCGAAATCCTAATTTATTGGCTGAAGTAGCAGACTCTCTTAAAAAATATGCTGGTAAAAGTTTAGATGAGGTTCTTTTACTTTTACGGAAAATTGGAGGTCAAACTAAGAAAAAACTAGATCCAATTGTTATTATACAGAAAAAGTTGAAAAACAACCCAGATCGTCTTAAACAAATAGAAGAAGAAGTAAGTATGGAAATAGAGCAGAAAATCAATAAAACGTTAGAAATTTTTGAAGGAGGTGTAAAAAATGGCTAAAATGGGATTTGCGCAAGCAATTGAAAGTGTAATTGCTAAAGCTATGGAAGAAGATGAAAATATTATTATTTTGGGAGAAGATGTTCATGGACTACGGTTAAATTTATTTGCTCGATTTGGTAGAGAAAGAATAATGCCCACACCAATAAGTGAGAGCGCTTTTGTTGGTGCAGCAGTCTCAGCTGCCATGGCAGGATTACGTCCTATTGTTGAAATTATGCTAGTAGATTTTATTGGTGTAGCTATGGATGCTATTCTAAATCATGCAGCAAAAATATCATTCTTCTCTGATAATAAATGGAATGTGCCTATAGTTATAAGAACCGCATGTGGCGGAGGTTATGGTGATGCTGGTCAACATGAACAGAGTTTATGGGGGTGGTTGGCTCATATACCAGGACTAAGCATTGTTGTTCCATCCAATCCTGCCGATGCAGGTGGATTGATGCTTTCTTCCATTTATTTAGATAATCCAGTTATTTATTTCGAACATAAATTACTAGCAGACTACTGGTTAGATTCTATGGGCAGTGGTGGAAGAACAACAGTGTCTTTTGAGGTTCCAGAAGATGGATTAGAAGGAGAAGTACCTGATAAATGGGAGCCGATTCCATTAGGCAAATTAAATCAAATGAAAGGAGGAAATGATATCACAATAGTGAGCGTTGGTGTTGGTGTTCATCACTCTATGGAAGCTGCTAAAATTTTAGAAGAAAAAGGTATTTCAGCCGAAGTTTTAGATCTAAGGTGTATCGCTCCGTTAGATGTTGAAGGATTGAAAAATTCTGTAGAAAAGACTAGAAGAATATTAGTAATTGATGAGGATTACAGAAGTTTCGGTCTTTCAGGAGAAATTTCAGCAGTACTTTTAGAAAACGATTTATTATTTAAATTCGGTCGTGTTTGTACTGAAACTACCATCCCTTACTCAAGAAAATTAGAAGATTTAGTTTTACCAAATAAAGAAAGGATCGTAAATGAAGCTCTTAAACTTTTGAAAATGTAAATGAAAGAAAATCATTAATAGTTTTTATTTCTTATATTTACTATAAATTATAAAAAAAAGTAAAGATAAAATTTAATCTATTTCCACATCCATCTTTTTTCGTTCTTCTAATAAAGCATTTACAACAGATGGATCTGCTAAGGTAGTTACATTGCCAATTTCAGTTCCTGCTGCAATTGCTTTTAAAATTCTACGCATAATCTTTCCACTTCTTGTTTTTGGTAAGTCATCAGCGAATTGAATGACATCTGGTTGAAAAACCGGTCCAATTTCTTCCCTAACATGATTCCTTATCTCTTTAGATAACTTCGCTGATTTTTCAACCCCTTGTATTAATGTGACAAAGGCCCATATTGCTTGACCCTTAATTTTATGCGGAAAAGGGGCGACCGCGGCTTCAGCTACTTTTGGATGACTTACTAAAGCAGATTCTACTTCCATAGTTCCTATTCTATGTCCAGAGACTTTAATAACATCGTCAAGTCTACCTAAAATCCAATAATATCCATCTTCATCTCGTCTTGCACCATCCCCAGTATAATAATACCCGGGATAACGTTCAAGATAGGTTGATATAAATCTTTCTGTATTCCCCCAAACATCTCTTAACATTCCTGGCCAAGGTTGAGCCATAGCAAAATATCCACCTTCATTAGGTTCTGTAATTTCATCGCCCTCTAAATCAAAAATAGCAGGTTTAATACCTAAAAATGGCATACAGCAGGAACCTGGTTTTGTGGGGGTTGCGGTTGCTATTGGAGTCATGATAAAGCCTCCAGTTTCTGTTTGCCAGTAAGTATCAACAATAGGGCAACGTTCTTTACCTATTACACGATGATACCATGTCCAAGCTTCTGGATTTATTGGTTCACCAACAGTTCCAAGAACTCGTAATGAACTTAGATCATGCTTTTTAGCGGGTTCATCCCCAAACCTCATTAAAGCGCGAATTGCTGTAGGTGCTGTATAAAAATGAGTAACTTTATGACGTTCAACAATATCCCAGAAACGATCAACATCTGGGTATGTAGGGACTCCTTCAAACATTAAAGAAGTAGCACCATTTGCTAATGGCCCATAAACTATGTATGAATGTCCGGTTATCCATCCAATATCAGCAGTACAATACCAAATATCTCCCTCATGATAATTGAATACTACCTTATGAGTGAAGGCTGTATAAAGTATATATCCTGCTGTGGTATGCTTTACTCCCTTCGGTTTCCCAGTGGTTCCACTCGTGTATAAAATAAATAAGGTATCCTCAGAATCCATTTCTTCAGGTTCACATTCTTCACTCATTCCCTCAATGAAATCATGATACCAAATGTCTTTATCAGTATGAGGTACATCTCTTCCAGAACGTTTTACTACAATAACATGTTCTATGGTGGGAACTTCATCTATAATTTGAACAACATCAGACATTTTTGGATAATATTTACCAGCTCTCAATGTTTCATCACTTGTGAATAAAAGGCGGGAATTAGAATCTTCGATTCTATCTTTAACTGCTTCTTTTGAAAATCCTCCAAAAACAATCGAATGAATGACACCTATCCGAGCACAAGCTAACATAATTATTGCAAGTTCTGGAACCATAGGTAACCAAATTGTTACTCGATCTCCCTTTTTTAATCCTAAATCTCTCATTCCATTGGCTACTTTGCTCACTTCTTTCAAAAGTTCATTGTAGGTAAACTTCCGTATATGCCCAGGTTCATCTGCTTCCCAGATCAGGGCAATTTTATCCCCGTTTCCTGCTTTAACATGTCTATCAATTGTATTATAACTTACATTAATTTTTCCTCCTACAAACCATTTACCCGGGAATAACTCTGTCTTTTCCCATACTTTATCATATGGTTTGATCCAATCAAGAGATTTTGCTTGTTCATCCCAAAAACCTTCCATATCTTCAATAGACTTTTTATATAGTTTTTGATATTCCTCCATAGACATTCCAGTTTTTGAATATTCAGGATTGAGATTTACAGGATTAAATACTCTGGTTTCAGTTAGAATACTTTCCATTCTTTCTTCTTTTGACATTTTTTTTCACATTTTTGAATTTCGTTATTTTACAATTTCACAAATCTATATTTTTGGGTTTTTTTAATTATTGATATTAAAAATTATTAGTTTATAGCGAATAATACTAATTCAAATAAGATATATATAAAATTTAAACATTTTATTTATAATTCCAAAAACATTATATTGATGGTGAGACAATTAATAAAGAAATTGGATACTAAATTTATATTTGAAAGAATAGAATTAAATCATTAAAAAAGATAAGGTTAATATTATGATTGAAGACTGGAGAGAAAAATGGAAAGATAAGGAAATAACATGTGAGGAAGCAATTAATAAAATAATTCCCGGGAATAGAGTCTTCATTGATTCTGGATGTTCAGAGCCACAGTTGCTCACATCAGAATTAATTAAGAATTCAGAGAATCTAATTGATACCGAAATAGTTCACTTTTTAACTATAGGCCCAGAAAAATATTTTAAGGATAAAGCAGAAGACCTCTTCAGACATAATGCATTTTTTATTGGGAAAACACTCAGAGAGGAAATTAACAAAGGTCAAGCAGATTATACACCTATTTTCACTAGTGAAATTCCATCTTTATTTTTAACCGGGAGGAAACACGTCGATGTTGCACTTATTCAAGTTACTCCACCTGATTCTTATGGGTTCTGCTCGTTAGGAATTAATGTAGATATTGCGAAGCCAATAGCTCAATCAGCTTACTTAACTATCGTTGAAATTAACCCAAAAATGCCAAGAACTTTAGGAAACTCTTTTATGCATATGAAAGAAATCGATCATTTCGTATATAATGACACTCCGTTATTAGAATTTCATTTCGACCAACCTGATGAAATTGCTGAAAGAATTGGACAAAATTTAGCTAATTTAATTGAAAATAAATCTACAATTCATGTAGGTTTTGGGGACTTACCAAATGCTGTTCTAAAATTCCTAGTAGAAAAAAAAGATCTAGGAATGCATTCTCATTATATTACAGATAATATAATACCTCTCATTGAGGGAGGAGTATTGACTTGCAGAAAGAAAAATTACCATCCTGAAAAAATTCTTACTAGTTTTGCATTAGGAACTAAAAAATTGTATGATTTTGTGAATAACAATCCCTATATAGAATTTTATCCATCTGATTACATATGTAATCCTAAACATATTGGAATGAATAAAAAGATGGTATCCATTAACTCTGCTAGACAAATAGATTTAACGGGACAAGTAAATGCAGCAACGGAAGGTTATAGTTTTTATTCAGGATTAGGAGAGACTATTGATTTTATGAGAGGCGCAGCATTTTCTAAAGGAGGAAAGCCTATAATAATAATACCTTCAACTTCTAGAGATGGTCAAAAATCACGGATTGTTCCTCATTTAGATGAAGGAGCTGGAATTTTATTATCTCGTGGTGATGTTCATTATGTTGTAACTGAATGGGGAGTAGCCTACCTTCATGGTAAGACTATTCGCGAAAGAGTTCTTGAATTAGTTTGTATAGCACACCCAAAATTCCGACAATCGTTATTGGATGAAGCAAAAAAATTGAATTATGTATTTTCTGATCAAATGCTTCCCTGTGATGAAGATGGTCGTATATGTTTATATCCTTCAGAATATGAAACTATTTTTACAACAAGAGATAAAGAAAAAATTAAAATTAGACCGGTTAAAACCACAGATGAACAAGCACTTAAAGAATTATATTATTCATTAAATGAGAGAGATAGATATTTACGGTTTTTTGAATTGAGGAAAGAATTCACTCATTCAAAAACACAGAGTGAGGTAAATATTGATTATTATAACGTTTTTTCATTAGGCGCATTTATTGGGGAAATTGGTAAAGAAGAAATGATAGGGAGTGCAACTTATTATTTTAACCCTCAAATGAATATGGCAGAATATAGCTTTTTGGTCAGAGAAGATTATAGAGGAAAAGGAGTGGGAACCTTTCTTTACCAACATATAATAATTGTTGCTAAAGAAAAGGGCATAAAGGGCTTTTATGGCAATATTCATATTCAAAATAAAGGTACAATTCGTATTATTCACAAAGGTGGTTATACTAAGATAACGCCTCCAGAAGAGGGTGAAAAGGAGTTATTCTATCGTGTATTTTTTGATAAAGAAGACTCACTAAGTTGATTAATCTAAATTTTTATTTTTCTTCTATTATTATCAATCTTGAGATTATATGAGATTTAAGTTTACAGATTATCATTTACACACTAAAGACTGGAGTACAGACGTAACAGAAGACGGTCCTGCATTTGGAGATTATATAAAATTAGCAGAAGAACATCAGATTAATATTTGTTTTCTTGATCATTATGAACTATATTATGTGGAAAATGATAAGACTAATCCCTTTTATAACGGAAGAGTTAATGATTATCTTGAAGAGATCGATGCATATAAAGAAACATATGATTTCATACTTAGTGGCTTAGAAATTGAATATTATGAAGATAAAGAAATTCAATTAATAGAATTTATGGATGATTATAAGAAAGAATTCGATTTTATTGGAGCATCTATTCATGAATGGATAATTGGATATCCTATTACAACAAAAAAAGGATTAACTAAATTGTTAGAAAAAATTCCAATGAATAAGGTAATAGACAAATATTTTGAAATAAGTAAAAAAATGATTAACTCCCGAATTTTCAAAAATGTCTGTCATATAGACACTATATTTCGTTATATTAATGATAATGATCTTATTCCTACGAACAATTGTGATGTATCGGATAATCGAGTAATAGAATTAGGCCGCTTATGTATTAAAAATAAACTGAGAGTAGAACTAAATTTATCTGGACTTCGATTTCCAATAAAGAGAACGTTTCCATCGATGAATGTTATGAAACAGTTGAAGAAAGAAGGAGTAGAATATTTTGTAGGATCTGATTCACATTCATTAGACTATTTTGAAAAAAAAATCCCAAAAGTCATAGAAGCTTATAAATTATTAAATCCAAATTAAAAAATTAAATATGAAAGCATGGAATTCAAAGATTTTTCAAATAAAATTGATCAATGGGACCAAAAAATTCTTTTAAAATACAATGGTTTTGGGGGTAAGCCATTCACAATCATCTTAAGATTTATTTCTTTTTTTGGAAGAGAGACTATATGGCTTTTTCTAATTGCTTTTTATTTATTTGTCTGGTATGATCCCTTTTTATTAGCCTATATATCTGCGACTTTTCTAACTGGATTAATACTTATATTAATAATAAAAAAAGTAGTCAAAAGAAAAAGACCATTTGAAAGACTTGAAAGTAAGATAATAGTTTTTGAACGAAAACCTACATCGAGAAGTTTTCCATCCTGGCATTCTTATAATGTTATGTCACAAGGTTTATTATTTGGTTTGGTTTTTATGAATAATTCACCCATCATTTACTTTTTATTGCTTTTACTTGTTATTTTGGTATCATTTTCAAGAATTCAACTTGGTGTTCATTATCCTACAGATGTGTTGTTTGGCTGCATTTTTGGAATATTTGGATTTTTAATTGCGCTCTATTTGACTGGTCCAATAATTTTCGGAATATTAACTTACTTAGAGCAATTTATGTTATTTGAAATTCAATATCAAAAAATCAATACAATGTTGATTGAAAATATAGGTTATTTATTCCTCTTAATTGGTATACTTTTTACCATCTTTTTGCTTGCTTTCTATAAAAAATTAAGAGAGTTTTTTCTGAATAAATAAGTGGAAATTTTAAAGATCCAAGCTTTTTCTCTTACTAAATAAATCCTTTAATTCATTAAGGACATTTAAACGAGTGTTTTCTTGACGCCGAGGGTTTGGTTGGTTTGGATTTGCAATTTCAATTGGAATACCACTTTGAGCAACTTGAAAAGCTCCTGACTCTATAGCCCGAAGACGATTATCAATATCATTAAGCTGCATTGAAATGCTTTCTGATAAACGAATTACAGCATTCAAGGTTTCTTCTAAAGTTTTTCCTAGACCCTCCACCTTTCTAACGGTTGGGTCGGTTAAAGAATGACTTGTACTCATCAGATTTTTTACATATTTAGCAAATTGAGGTTCACGAGAAATAAGAGAATAAATTGATGTTAAATAAATCTCGAGATCAAATTCGACCCTTTTACTTTTTAAAAGTTCATTTAAGTCATCCTTTAAGAGCTCAATATTTAAGAGTATTTTTGGGTCATTTTTCAAATCAGGATCATACTTATGAATAAATAATAATATATAGGGTGTTTCCTCTAACAAGATAATCGAATCTAATATTTTATTAAAATACTGGAGAGATTCTTCAAATCTATCTGGATCTTGCACATCAATTACAAACATTAAAAGATCTAATTGAACGAAATATTGCTCCGGATTACTTAAATATCTCTCTCTATATTCCTCTTGTCCTCCCAAATCCCATATATATAGATTCAAATTGCTTGTACCAAATTTCATTCTTACTACTCCTTTTGTTGGGTGTGTTGAAATCATATCGCTGATTCCTAAACGCCCACCAAATTTGGATAACAATGATGTTTTACCTGCTGCGTCTAAACCACACACAAGAACCTTTTGGCCTGAAGTATCTATTCCTTCTTTTTCTTCTTTAATACTTGCAATAAGAGAGCTAATTGTGCCTGTTTTTTTTAACTTAGTTTCAAGTTTTGGGTATTTTTCTTTTAATTCCTCAATTTTTTTTTGTAGGTCAATTGCTAATTCAATAGAATCGTCTGTTTCTTCAATTTCAATAAGACTCCCAAAAGGATTATCTTTATTTAATTTTGAGGCATCTCCAATAGTCTTGATATCAAAGAGTTGCTTAATAATTGTAAACTCTTCATTATCAATGAATTTAAAAGAATCAAGATGTAGCTTTAAAATGTCGTCAATATCTTTTAATTTATCAATTTTAGCAGATTTAGGGTCTAAAAATTTAGAGATTACTTTTATCAAGCTAGAGATTTCTGTAGACATTGCAAATAACGATTTTTCTATAATATTAATAGGTTGATTTAATTTTTATTATTATTTATTACTATACTAGTTAAAAAGATAAAGATATAAATTTTCACAAGTTATTTTCAAATAGATCATACTTATATATTTTCTAATTTATGTATGTCTAAGGAAAAAAATTAAAAATTCAATTAACATCCCTTTGCATTTCAAAACTCATGCCAGCTCATTTTGAAGATGATGATTTTTTTGAAGATGGAGCAGAGGAAGGACCTCCTTGTTGTGACAGCCCCAAGATAAGCGAAGAGGATGGCTTCTATGTGTGTTTGAATTGTGGGTTTGTATATTCCCGTATTCTTGATGATAGCCCTCGAAGAGCTTTTACTCAAGAAGAAATACAAAAAAGAAAGAGTAATGAGAGAGTTTACAGCCCAATAGGTCCAAGAACGATAATAAAAGGATCAAGAGATGCACGTGGAACATTATTAAGCCCTAAGTACAAATCAAAATTTAATAGATTAGCTAAGATTCATAGATCCTTAACAACTAGTTATGAGAGAAATTTATGGATCGCATTACCAAATTTACAACGTTTGCAAAAGAGACTTGGTATTCCAGATGCTGTAGCAGAAGATGCACTTCGGATTTATACTCAAACTGTAAAAAAGAAATTAACAATGGGCCGCAGTATTGATACTTTATTATCTGCTTCGATTTTTGCAGCTTTAAGAGTTCATGGAATACCCAGAACGGCTGAGGAAATAACAAAAGTAGCACAAATTCCAAAAAAAAAAGTAATTAAAAGTTATCGTTTAATTTTAATGGAAGTCTTACCTAAATTAGGTTTGAAAGTAACTCACTTTTCTAGTGAGCGTTATGTGGATAAATTTAATGAAGAATTAAAGCTTTCTATGAAATGTCGAAATATAGCAGTTAAAATTATTGGAAAAGCTAGAGAAAGTGGATTTAATTCAGCTGGTAAAGATCCTAAAGGAATAGCAGCAGCAGCGATTTATATTGGCTCGAAGATATGTAATGAAAATCGAACTCAAAAAGAGATAAGTAAATTAGCTCGAGTTACAGAAGTTACCTTAAGAATGAGGGTTAAAGATTTACAAAAATATGCGAATATGGTAGATTAAAAAATCTTTTTAGACTTAAAATTCGATTAAGATTTTCTCTTCTTCGAATAAAGGAAGGATTTCGAGCATTTCTTTTATTTTAGATATATAATTATCAAAATCATATAGTCGTATATCAATAAGGAATAAAATAAGTGTTATGTTAAAAGTTTCTTCCACTAATTTTTTATTAACACCTAAATTATTTAAATGGTTATTGATATTCATTTTAGTCAATTTTATAGGTTCTCCTGCTTTTAGAAGAGCTAATCCGTGTAGTGTTACCATTAATGAACTAGTTTCAATATCTTTTATTTTTGAGAAAAATTTATTCCCCAATTTTAAGTATTCTGCTGCTGCTTCTTTAAAATTCTGGGACTTTAATAATTCTAATATCGATGAATAATATCTCTTTATCATAGGGTTTCTCTTTTTTAAAATACGCTTTTGATCTCGTTTAGCATCTAATAATTTTGTTTGTAATTTCCCATATCTTTGATTGATATTTATTTGAAGTTTAGATCTCTCTCCAAAATCTTCTCTGGATAGAATTTCTTTATGTTCTTCTTTTAAAATCACGTCTTCACTCAGTTTGGTTGGTAAAATTTCCTTTTGGTATTCTTCACCAATTAATTCATTTAATAACACCAATTCCTCATTAAATAATGGGAGATCTTCGAAATATTTTAATGATTTTTTGAATTTTTCTTCATCTTGAAATCTTTTTAGATCGATAACATATTCAATTAGAGTAACAGCAAATACTTCAAAAAATGATTTACCCAATCCTGATAATTTTGTTTTTGTCTCATCTAATAATTTTTTAGCATCTTCAAATCTATTCTGTTTCATAAGAATTATACCCGCGATAGCTAGAGAAACTCCTGCTAACTTGTATTTGTTAGTTAAATTTAATCGATTCATAGTATTTTTATATGTCTCAAGAGCCTCATCATATTGTTGATTACTTATATAAGTCAGACCATCTTTGAAATATCCTCTTTTTAACCCTTTTCTTTCTTTCATATCATTTTCTTTATCTAGTCTGGCTTCTTGTGATCTTTTTTCAATAATTGAATCTTTTTCCTGTAATTCCTCTCCTTTTCGAGTTTCTATAGCCTTTTTGGATCTAATTTCACTTTTTTTAGCTTCAAGCATCTCTATTTTCTTATGAAGTTCTGTTTTATAAGCCGGTTTTTCAATCTTATCATTATAAACATGGGCTAAGTGTAAATTATCAAATTCAATATAGATTTCGGTAATTTTCTTATAAATCTTATTGAAAGTGATTTTAAGAGTTTCTTCTTTTTCCAGATATGCTGCTGCTAGGTTTAAAGCTTTCTTTATGAGTAATTCTGCGTTATTAACAGCAGCTTGATCATTTTCATTATTTAAAATTCTTAATGCCTCGCTTTTGATTACTTTAATAAAAAGTAAACTAATTTCTTTTGATTGATCATATAACATATGAGTTCGATAAATTCTATTAGCTTTTTCGAAGATTTCATCCAATTTTTTGTAGTTGTCAGTTTTTCTAAGTTCTTCTAATTTCTGATTGAATTTTGGAAAAATTCTAGTTAAATATTTAGATTTCATATCGATTAAGAGTTCTTCAAAAAACACAAAAAATGCCTCAAATTCTAAACCATTAAGTAAGATATCTAAGGATTTTGTAAGAATTTGATCTTTTATCTCATCTTTTCCGATATTTTTAAGGTAATCTGCTTGTTTTTTTAAGAGATATGCTGCATTTAGAAATTTGTTTTTCTGGGTAAGTTCATCTGCTTCTGATATTTTTTGAGAATTATCTTCTACAATTATTTCTAATTCCGTTTTAGTAAAATCTCTAATGATGTCGATACCTTTATTGATATATTCTTCTACTTCTTTCTTTTTCAAAGCAGTAAATTTATCCTCATAGTCATCCCTGATTTTTGCTAACTTTTCTTTCAAATTTCTTGATTCTAACTTACCAATTAGAACAGAAGCAGTTTCAAAATTATTATCTTCGATAAAAAATGTGATTAATTCTTCTAAAAATGGATCTATATTTACTCTTTTAACTTTATATGTACCCATCCACAAGTTCTCAAGTTTATCATAGGTTTTTTTAGCAGCATGCTTCTTTCTTTCTTTAAGCTGCCGTTTTAGTAATTTAATAAATATTTCCGCGAGTTTTTTCGTTAAATCTTCAATTTCTTCGAAAAGATCTTCCAATTGATATCTATTAACAGCTCTATATAATTGTTCTTCGGCTAACTCTAAATTATTAATACTTATTAAATAATTTGCTTCTGCAATAATTTTATCTGAAATCCCTCGTAAGATATTTATTACATCATTATGGGGTAAACTTTGTAGAATTCTAAAAGCATCTTCAACTCTACAAGCTGAAATCCAAGAATTTATGGCTAAAATAAAAGCTTCATAAATAAATCTATGATCTAATAATTCTATACTTGACCATTGAGCAGCTTGTTCATAACTTCTAGCGGCTTTTTCGTATTCCGATTTATTAAAAAACATGTTAGCCTCCCGTAGTATTTGATCTACATGTTTCTTTTTAAAGTTTCGAGATTTAGTTTTATCAATTTTTTCCAACATTTCGCTCGCTTTTAAAAAGAGATTCAATTTAGAATATAGATAAGCTGCTTGTTCGCTAATTATGAAAAACTCTTCTTTATTATAGATATCGGCAATTTGAGCTGCTTTTCTAATAGCTTGAGCAGCATAAAAAAAATTTTTGTTCTTAAAATAAATATTAGCCATTTGAATGAAGATTGGATATCTCATCCAAGCATTTTCTATATTTAATGGTGTATCGCCATTTATCATAGCTAAACTCAAGCACTGAAGGATTTGATGAAAATTATCAGGAGGAAGATTTACAAAAGCTTCAAGATTAGGAAAATTAACCCATATATGAGTTAATAATTCGTTTACTGTGATCGGAAGAATACCATTCTGATCATGAAAATTTATAATCGTGGGAATATCGTGTTTGACCGAAAAGATATCTGGTAATATCATTTCAAATAATTCTAATTCTTCCTGGACTGTTGGGTTTAAAAAATAAATAATTCCATCTACCATTGGAATTAATTCATCTAAATTAGCTGAGATGTCTATTAATGCATCAATTTCTACATCACAGATATTTTCTAAAACTTTCACCCTATTATACCATGAAACATATTTTTCTTTATCTTCTCCTGGTTCACCAAAAGCTCTTGAAATATAAAAATGAATAGCATCTGTATCGGAGCCAAGGATGAGAGTTCTAAAATAATATATTGACATCTTTTAGAAATATTGATAATATTTTGCGATTTTTATTAAATGATTGATTCTATCTGGGATATAAAGATTTTTTAACACATAAAATTAATACTATAAAACTTATGAAATTATTTTAAAAGAATAGAATTCTTTTAATAATAATTAATTGAGATAATGAATAAATATTTTTGTTTTAAAACTCACTGGAGATTAAATAGTGGATTACCTAGAACGAAATTATCTTCTTATAAAAGAGCGAATGATTGAGCAAATGAACAAAAGCCTTGAATTAGGAAGAAAACTTATAGACACAGAATTGGATACGGGGTTATTAAACTTCATTGTTAGACCGATCGTTAAAACTTTTTATGATTATTGGGCAAAAAATGAGGCAAAATCAGGAACTTTAAAACAAATTAAAGTTACTTTAGATTCTGGTAAGAACCTATTACTCAATGGCAAAGATGAGGAGAATTTTTATAAGATCCTTGAAGAGAACTTCCCAAAGTATCTTGAAGCGGATCAAACGTCTAATCAGTGTTCACACTCACACAAAAACTATGATAAATTAAAGCAAGTAGCAAAAGACACTTTTACAAATTATTTAAAAGAAGTAGTAAGACTTTTAGAAATAAAAAGTGAAGTAAAAGATTATGGTGATTTATGCCGAGTTGCCTTTCCTTCGAAAGAAATAGCTGAGCAAAATCTAATGAAACAACTAGATTATACCGATAAAGGCATTAAAATAGTTGAAGAAGATTCTACAATTCTCAAAATCCCAATGGGGCGTAAAATAATAGTTAAGGCTCTTAGACAAGGGTTTAATTTGACCAAAAAAGAGTTTATTACATCACTGAACGATACATATAATAATAATTAGTCAAAGTATTAATTTCATAATAGACTTTTAAAATTAAATTCAGATAATAACATTGAATAAATATTCAAACCTGTAAAAATTACTAAGATCAAATAGATTGGAGTTAAATAATGGATTACTTACAGAGAAATTACCGAATTGTAAAAGAACGGATGATTGAGCAGATGAACACTAGTCTTAATTATGGTAAAGATCTTATAGAGTCTGAGGTCGATGCGGGTTCTCTAAATTTTGTAATTAAACCAATTGTTAAATCTTTTTATAAATACTGGTCTGATAAAGATGCTAAAGTGGGAACATTAGAACAAATAAGAGTCACTCTTGATTCTGCAAAAGAATTTATCCAAAACGGAGACGGCTCTAAAGAACAATTCAATAGAATTATTAATAGAAACTTCCCTATTTACCTAAAAAACGACCAGACATATATCCAGTGTAAAGATACACACCGAAACTATAAAAAGTTGGAGGAAGTTACTAAAAAATGCTTCATTACGCAAGTAGAAGAAACTATTCTTTTTTTTATGATAAAAGATGATGTTAAGGATTACAATGAATTATCAAGGGTGACATTTAAATCAAAAGAAAAAGCATATCAAGCATTAAAGCGTCAACTAGATTACAATGATGAAGGAATCTCTATTGTGGAACAAGATGATTCAATTTTAAAAGTCCCTGTAGGAAGAAACATAATTCTAAAAGTATTACGTATGGGCTTTGAAATGACTAAAGAGAAGTTAATTGAAGAACTGGATATAATTTTTAATTAAAATTTCCTCAAATTAGATAAACGTAATATAAATAAAAAAGAATTAAGAAGATATGGTGATTGAACCTACTCATAATGATGAGCAATATAATTATATAAAACGAATTTTTTTGAATTTATTAATTATTGCTTTCATTACAATAACTTATATATATATTTCTGAACCTTTTGGTTCCATCTCTACTAACTTTATAAATAACCCAGAGTTTTCAATTCAATTTGGGATAACACTTTTACTTTTTTCATTTCTTTCTGTTTTAGCGGGCCCTATTAATGGTTTAATTTCTGGTTTTTTAGGGGAATTGTTGTATCAATTGGCCTTTTATGGAACAATTTATATTGAATGGTGTTTTATTATCGCAATTTATGGGTTCCTAGTTGGTATCTATAAATACCACCCTTTAAAATATCATGAAATCAAAAATGTATTTTATACTTTCATAGCATTAATTATTGGCACTTTCATTACTTTTTTCCTTATAATTGTTTTTCAAGTAGTTTTATATCCCGTTGTTTCAATTTATGTTATTCTAATTAATTATGGTTTAGAATTCTTATTCGCAATGCTAGTTTCTGTTTTATTTTTCATTCCTTTGCTATTATTTATATATGATAATGTACTGGCTAAGGAAGAAAGACAAATATATAATATCTTTTTAACACATCATCCTCTATTAGCAAGTGATCATACATTTTATCTTAAATTTGGTAGAACCAAAATCTATTTTTGCTCAAGATGTTCAGGTGTAATACTTGGGGGATTAATAGCTCTTTTTACGACTTATATCTTATATAAAATCCTTCAAGTTGAATTTAGTGCCGAAATTGCCTTATTGCTTTGCATAATCCTTCCAATACCAGGTTTAATTGATTGGGGAACCCAAAGATTGCAATTAAGAAAAAGTTCTACAGAATCTAGATTATTTACGGGATTCATTATTGGTTTAGCTTTACATTTTATGAGCTATACTCAAAAATATTATTTTTATACAATATTAATTCTTACTCTTTATTTTTCAGTATTTTTTCTCCTTGTATATTTTGGGCATAAAAAGGAAATGAGACTGTTGAAAGAAGAAATGAATAATATCTCTGTTGAGAAAGATTCTTAAAATTCTTACAAAATTATGCAAAATATTATTTTTATTCATGGACTTGAGAGTTCAGGAAAAGGTTTTAAAGGACAGCTTCTTCGAAAATCCCTACCTGAATGTCTTACTCCAGATTTTGAAGAATTTAATCCAAACATATCAATAAATAGCTTATTAGAAATCCGTATGGAACAATTAATATCAATATTGAAAGAAAAAAGTCCTTGGATCATTATTGGTTCTAGTTTTGGAGGTCTAATGGGTGCTCTTTTTACATGTCAAAATCCTGAAAAGGTATCAAAATTGATTTTACTGGCTCCTTATCTGTCTTCTCCCAAATTAAGTCCTGAGCTTTATTCTAAGGTAAAGGTTCCCGTTGTAGTTTACCATGGTAAGAACGATAAAATAATTTCATTAAATCAGTCTCAAGCCCGTGCTAAAGAACTTTTTAAAAATTTAAAATATAATATAGTTGACGATAATCATTCCCTTCATAAAACTGTTGTAAACTTAGATTGGAACATTTTAATACTAGAAAAATAAATATCATCTCAATTCATTATTTTTTATTTCAAAAATTGGACTCCAAGAATTTTAAAATCAATTCTTAACATTTTTTTTATTAGTAAAGGTACTAAAATTTTGGTTGAACAATAATGGATTGGGAAAATTTTTTTGAAAATATTGGTATTTGGTATAATACATTTGTCGATTGGTATCTCCAACAACCCCTTTATGGTCAAATATTAGCCCTTATAGGTATAATCGCAATATTAGCTTTAGCTGTAACACTACTTTATTACATTATTAAAGGAATTTCTTACTTAATCTATTATAGCATCAAAGGCATTTTTTATCTTCTTAAGTATGTTGGATATGGGATTTTTAAATTGTTTGAAGGATTTTACCTATTAGTTTCGGGGAAAACAAAAATTAAAAAACAAAATAATAATCAATTCAATACTCAGCATAATTATAGTAAGAATCAACAAGTCTTATTGGAATATTGCCGTGAATGTGGAAGAAAAATCACCAATAAAATGAAAAATCACTTAGAATTAAATGAAGTTGTGTTTTGTGTAAATTGTGGTACAAGATTAAGAAGAGAACAAACAATTCAACCTATTTCTGTGTCTTATTAATAATATTTTAACCAATTTTATTCGAAAAAAATTAAAATAAAAGTAAATGATAATAATAAAGGTGTAATTAAAAAGTATGAGCAAAATTTTTGTCTGCAGAGAATGTGGATATGTATTCCCTCAAGAACTTTCTCAATTAATAGAAAATAACATTCAAGTTTATTGTGAGAGATGTGGTTCTCCTTTTATTTTAGAGGGAGTTAAATTCAGACCTGCACCAACTCCCTACATAAGGGAGAAAAAATCATATTATACCTTACCTGAAAAAAAATCATCTAGTTTAGACAAGTTTATTCAATTCTTGAATAAAATTTCTTCTTTGCCGTTGTTTATTTTTTTCTTTACTTATGTAATATCGATTTTTACTAACCTATTTCCATTCGTTGGAATTTATAATCTATTAGATCCTATCGCTCAAATCATAATTTGCCTATTTTTGATAATTTATGATAGAACTCACATTGCAGTGAAAGTTAAGGAGAAAAAATATAATGAAATTTTTCTAGATTCTTTTTGTTGGGGAATATTAGGCAGTATTATGTATGGTTTAGGTGTGATTATCCTTATCAAAGGAATTTTTATTATGATATATGTCTTAACAGATTCCCAAAATAAGGATTATAAAATCTATAATTATGGTTTGCTAGCAAAGAATTCATTAAATTATTTCTCTAACAAAGCAGGTTTTATAATAATACTATATGCCATTTATAGATTAATTACTGGGAGGATTTTACTCCCAGATGGAGGAAATACTATTGTAAATTTACCTTTTGGTATTCAAATCCCTTTAGCAATTTTAGTATATATTGTTCTATTGATCATTGCTATAATAGTCTTACTTATAGATAGTGGAGCAAAAAAGGGAATCAAGGAAAAGCAAAAGTTTGTAGCAAAAGATGGAATTAAATTTATCATCTTAGGAATTTTAGGAACAATGTTTTATGCTGCAGGTATATTTATCCTCCTAAAAGGAATATTAATAGTTTTCTTACGTTTTGGCAGACCATCAGATAAAGCTCAAAAAGCACCTGAAATTGAAAAACCAGTAATATATGCTCCTACACCACCCATCCTTCCCACTCCACCTACGCCACCTACACCATATAGAAAAATTGAGACCCCCCAAAAAGTTTTTATAGAAGAAGAAGATATTGAGTTAAAACAAGTGGAAAAAGCAAGCGAAATTGAGAAACCCGAAATTCCTGAAAAAGTAGAAGTTAAAATTGAACAAGAAGAAAAGGAAGAAATATCAACAAGTAAAATTGAAGAGATATCAGAAAAAATTGATAAAGAAAAGAAAGCTAAAAGAGAAGAAGATTTTAAATTAAGATTACATGATTCTCTCTTACCCGTAAAAGATGAAAAAGATAAAAAATTAGTCAAAGAATATTTCTCAAAGATATTTGCTGTTTTATCAAAAGATTTAAGAAAACAAATACTAGACCTAAAAGTTTCCAAAAAGGAAAAGAAAGAACTACTGGAAGAACTTGCATTTTTAACAAAAGAGGAGCAAGTAAAATATATCGAAGCGATTGTTAGTTTATATAAAGAAATACCCAAAAAGCTGATTAACAGAATTCGCAAACTTCCTAATGTTAAACCCAAACATTATGACAAAATTGTTGAAGAATTAAAATATATGGATTATGATGAACAAATTAAATTTGTTCAATTCTTAGAGGAAAACGCCTAAAGATGTCCCTTGAAAAAAGAAGAGAACCTAGAGGAAATAGAGAAAAGGAATCTCTACAGGAAAGTTCATTTAGACGTCTTGATTTTAAACCTTTAGGAGAAAAGAGAAAAAAAAAACTAGACAAAGAAGAAATAAAAGAAGAAATAGTCGAGGAGCTAAGTGAAATAGAAAAGGATGTTTTGGAAATTGCTGAAGATATATTGAAATTAAAACGATATGATACAGAATTTGAAATTGTATCGGAAACTCAAATCCAAAAATATCCTATAATCGAAAAATTATATGCTAAATGTATTGCTAAGTATTCTTATAAGAAAGGATATAGTAAAGAAGATATTTTCTTAGCAATTCGGAGTTTAGAAGAGAAGAATTGGATTGTTACAAATGAGAGACGCACTAAATTAGAGATACTTAGTAATGAAAAACTTGTAAAAATATTAGATTTCATAAAAAAATATCCAGGAATTCATGCACGAGATGAAAAAATCGAAGAAGAATTAAGTATAACCAGAACTCCTTTTTTAAAACATGTAATGACTCTTGAGAGATTTGAACTAATAAGATCTACTAAAATAGGTAAAACTCTTCATTACTTTTTAAGTGAGGTACCTGAAGATTATGAAGAATTTAAAATTATTTTTTTAAATCCATTAATCCCTAAAATATTAGAAGAAATATTTAAGGATGAAGAAGTAGCAGTCTCAAAAATCGGAGAAAATCTTGATATTTACAGCGGTACCATTTTATATCATATTAAGAAATTAAAACAGCTCAATCTTGTCAGAACCGCAAAAAATAAAGCAGGTAAAAAAATATTTCTTATTAATATTGAGCTTCTTAAAAAATATAATGACTTTTTTGATGAACCTGACTTTTCAGAATTATTAAAAGGTCTATAAGATCGTAGATAAGCATAAGAATTCAGACTTTTTATAACATCATTTGTCATAATTAAATTTTCTGAAATTTGTCTTTATTCTTTAAGAATAAAATTGACCTTAGGCAATGCATTAATTAATAATTTAATTGCATTATCAATTCCATTTTCCATATCAGGATGAATTTCATTCGAATTGAGCAAATCATATTTTGGATGCCCAGGCAAATCTGAAACTGAAAGAATAGAAGCAGTTTTTAGATTGTAGATTTTTCCCAATAAAAATAATATTGAAGATTCCATATCAATACATTGAATGTTTATTGAACTCAATGCCCTTACGAAATCTAGACTTTCACAAAATAGGGCATCTGTTGTCCATAAATCAGTTAATTTTACTTTGTCCTTTAATAATGATACGCCTTGATTGAAAAATATTTCTTTCAATGTTTCATTGGGTTTTGATATAAATACGGTTTGATTCCCTGTAAATAGATTTTGAAATTTACTTGTTGGATTAGCAATTGACTCTAATTCATTTACTAAAGAAGGGTTCTCTCTGAAATATTGAGGACAAGTTCCATCATCACAATAAGCTAATTTTGGGATTATTATATTTCCAATGTTTATTGGATTCATATAATTTTCTATTCCACCGCATACATCAATTCTAATTATAACTTTAGTTTTGCAGCGTTTTAAAGCCTCTACAGTCATAGCACAATTAGGCGCTCCAACTAAAGAACGAACTATACTAACTCTGACGTTATTTAACTCTCCATTATATACCCTTCCATAGTTCCGTTTATTTTGTAATTTTTGTAGTAATTTCTTCATCACTGTTTTAATAGCTGGAAGAATGACAATTTCATTTATGTTTGAAGGACTTGTTTTTAATAACATTCTAACTATTTTTTCATCAACTGAAATAAATTTCAAACCTACATTTAACAGCTCACTTTTTATTCTATTTAACATTTTCAACCAGATTTTTATTTATCTTAATAAACCAAACATGATATTTTAATTATAATCTATAAGTATTATACTAATTATTTACGTACTTATAATTTTAAAGAATATGATTTAATATCTTAATAAAATACATTTATTTATATAAACTAGTGAGAATTTTGATTTTTAAGTGGTCCTTCCATGAAAAATAGGTTTATAGTTGATAATAAGATCACCAATAAGTTTGTTGAAACTTATACAAAAACTACATATAGGATAATTGGCAATAATAAACACTCCTCAATTAAACCTTGTCATTGGCTAGAGCAGAGGTTATCAACGGGAAGGGATAATCGTAATTGTTATAAAGGTGTTTTTGGAATACAAAGTCATAGATGTCTGCAAAATACACCTTCACTACCTTTTTGTAATCATCAATGCGTCTTTTGTTGGAGAGATATCGAGTTTGGATCACTTGGAAGTGAATTCATTATTGAACCTGATGATCCTTTATTTCTTATTGACGAAATGATACGACATCATAAAGATATCATTAAAAATCATCTACCATTAAAACGTTATCTTGATAATTATGAAATAATGATTGATATTCTCTATTATTTTCTTTTAAATCAGAATAAAACTCACAATATAAATTCCATTAGCAATAATATTCATGTTTCAAAAAATAAGATTGAACGGGCAGTTACGCTATTAAAGAACCAAGAATTTATTAAGTATGTAAATTCTTCAGAAGATACATTTAGATTAGATGATGATGTGAATTGTTGTATCAGTTCCAGAGAAGAGTTAGAAAAATTGATCAATAGAGAATTAACTTCGCCTGATGATATAATGCAAGCGCATAGTGAAGCATTGGTACCAAATCATGCTGCAATTTCTCTAGATGGAGAACCTCTTTTATATCCAAGAATATCTGAATTTGTTCAAGAATTTAAAAATCGGAATATGACCACTTTCATTGTTACTAATGGAACATTACCTGAAAGAATTGGAAAATTAGATCCCTTGCCTACTCAGTTGTATGTTACCTTACCTGCTCCTAATGAAAAAATCTATAAAAAAATATGTCGCCCTATGATTAGAAATGGTTGGAATAATATAATGAATAGCTTAAACTTAATTAATTCAATATCATGTAGATCAGTTGTAAGACTAACTGCCATTAAAGATCTTAATCTAAATGAAAACCTAATTAATGAATACGTTAAAATGATTGAGAGGGCAAATCCCAACTTTTTTGAGATTAAAGGTTTTACTTTGCAAGCAAAAGCTTTATTAATAAAAGAAAGATTGAAAACAGAAGAACAAATTCAAACTTTTTTTCCCGAATATGACTATTTAGAAGATTTAGCGTTAAAATTTGAGAAAGTGAGTGGGTTTCCATTAATCTATAAAAATAAAGCAAGTAGAGATTTTTTGTTTGCTATAAATTGGGATAAAGATAAGGATCCCAAGATAACTAACATTTAACCAAATTATTTAAAGGAAGTAAGAAGAATAAAGTTAGATTATACATCAATTCTATTCAAGTTTATTTGAATAAATTCTTTTAATTTGTGTAAATTTATCTTTTTTAATGCTGAAAATTCTAATAAAGGGATCTGGATTCTATTATTTGGATTAAAATTATTCAATTCAATAAAATCTAATCCATAAGATTTCGCTGAATTGATGAAAAAAGTGATAATCCTTCTTTTATCAATAATTGAAATCTTATCAATTTTGTTTATAATTATCAAAAGAGGAATACTAAATTCTTTAAGAAAGTTCACTAATTCAAAGCTTAAAGGGATGGTTTTCTCATTTTCAATAAAATATTTTTTTAATTCATCTTCAATCCTTAAGGTATTTATTACAACTAAACCTAAAAAATAATCTTTGTAGTGCTTTTCAATATGAATTACAATTTGGTTTTTTATATGTTCTTCCCGTCTCCGACTTGATTGACTAACATATCCAAATCCAGGAAGATCGACTATATTATAAGCTAAATTCTCTTGATTAATTGATTTGATCAATAATGTGCTACCCGGACTTTTTCCTATTTTTCCCTTAAATTTTCTCGGATTTGGTACTAAAAGTCTCGTTATTGAACTTTTCCCTACATTCGAATTTCCTATAATTAATAATGAAGGTTTTTGAGTCATTTCATTATAAAACAAATTTCAACCATTATATATCAAGAAAATCATCGTCTAAAAAATCTTTAAACATCTTCTTCTTCTCTTCTTCTTTTATAATAGGTCTCGTACTTATTGGTTCCCCTGCTTCTTTTAATAGTTCTTTTAAAATATCTACATTAACATTTATTTTAAACTTTCCATCTCTTAGAAATCTTACAACTTGTTTATCATTCAAGCTTAATCTTAAGAGATAACCTAAACCAAAATAAAATTGGTATTCAGGAATAGGATCTATTGGACTCTTGCTAGTAACTTCTTTTAAAACATCATATAATAATGATTTTGAAGCAATGTAATCTTCAATATTAAAAACCAAATAATACAGAGCATGGTACCATATTTTATCACGTCTAGTTTTAACATAGTCTAAAAACTTTTCAGGAGTGATAATTTCTTTCTCTTCTTTTTTTTTTCTTTTTAAAAGCTCCTGTTTAATTCTTTCTTCTAATTCTTTCGGAATTGCTTGAGTGTATTGAGTTTCACCTTCTTGGTTGGTCAAACCGTCTATTTCTTCTTGCTTTACTGATTCAATAGCCTCTTGCATCTCTTTTAATTCATCAAAATCAATTTCATCCATATCAGAAAAATCAGAGATCATGGTTTCTTTAACTTCTTCTTGATTTCTTAATTGATCTCCAATTACTTCTTGAGATGAGAGTTCTTCGGAAACATAAGGCGCTTCTAGCACTTCTTTCCCCTCCTTGACCATTTCAATTGCTTCTTGTATTTCTTGAAGCTCATCCATATCTAGATCAGTCATATCAGAAAAGTCTGACTCAAGCGCCTCCATCTCTCTCAAATAAGCTTCCAAATCATCTTCTTCCAATTGATGATCTTCAGCATTCTGCTTTTGGTTTTCTTCTTCTTGGTTTTCGTTCATTGTTATTGAGATTGAGTTTTAAAAAAATTCTTGATATGTGTATAATTAAATTATTGACATTCGTATAATTAAAATTGTCCTAAATATTAATAGACTTTAATATGGAAAAAATTAATTTAGAAGAATATAAGGGGATAATTTTTGATTTAGATGGGGTTATATATGATATCACTGAAGCAATCAAAAAAGCAGTAGATGACGGTATTGAAAAATATCAATTGGAGAATGTAAATCGTGATGATGTAATGGAAGAAATTGCTCATCTAATTGAAGAAATTCAAAATTATCCTGTACCTAAAATCCTTCTAAACTCCTTTGAGTTATTAAAAGTTCAATTTCTTGAAGGAATAAGTTTTTTCAAAAAATTACGAATTGCTATTTTCCTATTCAACCAATTTAATAAATATAAGGAAGCAGAATCAACCATTTTTAAAGGAGTTGACGAATTAATTGCGAAACTAGCTAAAAATGTAAAATTAGCTATATTAACAAATAATAAAAGTCAATACGCTCAAGAAGTCTTAGATAAATTTAATCTTTCAGATTATTTCGATACAATAATAGGTTTTAACGATGTGACAGAAGTAAAACCGAATCCTGAAGGAATTTTAAAAATTCTTGAAAAATGGAAACTGAAACCTTCAGATGCAATTTTTATAGGAGATATGACGACTGATGTGGATGCTGGAAAAGCCGCAAAAGTTAAAATGATTTGTGTTGCTAGTGGGTTAGCTCAAAAACAGACATTACTTGATCATAAACCCGACGTATTAGTAGATAATACTGAAAATTTAATTGAACTTTTCAACATTTGATTTCGAAGGTTTACAGTTTTATCTTTTAACCATTTTTGTAGTATTAATACGAAATTGTATTTTATTAGATCAAACATATATTTTTTCTATTTTTACAACAATCCTCATCATTAGGGGAAATAACTGCAACTGCTATTAAGTTAGGTAATTTAGCTGAAAAACTAAAAAACAGCCTAAAAATTAAAAATTAAAGCATCTTCAGAAACCGTTTTTAATAGCTATCTAATAAATCTCATCTTTCAAATAAGAATAGATTTATTGGAAAAAAATGTTTTAGCAATGCTTAAAAGATCTTATTTTTACTATAAAGAAAAGAAGTATTAAAAAATTTTAATCTAAGATAATGAGTGATAAAGCCTTTGGATTTAAAATAGTTGTAGTAGGAGATGCTGCTGTCGGAAAAACTTCCTTAATTAAAAGATATACAACAAATACATTTGAAAAAGATTATATTTCTACATTAGGAATGCAATTTTCAAGATATGAGGAGAGTTTAAGTGGAATAATGGTTGAATTATTTTTATGGGATTTAGCGGGTCAAGAGTCATTTGCTACACTACGTGATCGTTTTTATAAAGGAAGTAGAGGTGCTATTATTGTATTTTCTCTTGCTCCTGAGGATATTGAAACTTATCATCATATCGAGAATTGGTTATCTTATATTAAACAAGCGTGTGGGAATATCCCTGTAGTGTTGTTTGGTAATAAAGCGGATCTAGTTGATCAAAATGCTTTAGCAAGTACTACTGATTATGAAACTTCTGATGTTCATGTTCAAAAATTTGCTCAAGATCATAATATTAGTGAATATTTCAGGACGAGTGCTTTAACAGGGCAAGGTGTTAAAGAAGCCTTTCAAACATTAGTCAGGAAATTATATCATCGAGCAACAAGATAAAAACTAAAAATATTTCTCACTATCTTTTTGTCCCCATTTTGTTAAATCTAATTTTAATTCAATTTGTATATTGGGATAATAAATGCTTTTTAATTATAGATATCAGTATGAATCAATAGTACTAGAGGTATGCTTATGAGAAAAAAAGCATGGGAGGAAGTAATAATTAGTGATAATGATGATGTTCCAGGAAAAAAAATTATCAAGACAATAAAACATCTAAAAATCAAGCATGATGCATCCTTAGGTTTTTATAAACATTCAAAATGGGCCTTTAATGCTCCAGATGAACTAAAGAAAATTGCATATAAGTTAGGAGCTAACGCTATTACTGGTGCTCGATTTGCATTTGTAGGTGAATATCAATTTTACAGTGGAACAGCGGTTGTTGTGGAGGATGAGGATTGAATTTTGAATTGAGTTTAAAATAATTTTTAGAAATTTGTAATATTAATATAAAGTAAACAATAAAAAAAGTATTTAGGTTCTTTTGTAAATGAATCGTTCCCAACTCTTCTTACTTGGAAGTTCTAATGGCATTCCCTTTCTTTTGCGGATATCCATGATGATATTTTCTTCTAATTGAGGAGGCACTTTCTCAAAGCCAAGAAATTCATAACCGAAAAACGCCCGTCCTGCTGTTGAACCTCTGATATCATCAGCAAGCCCTATTGTTTCTGAGGCAGGAATCTGACCTTGAATTCTTACATACTCACCCTCGGGAATAACATTAGTAATTCGCCCTCTCCGTTTTGTAATGATCGTACTTACACTTCCTTCAGTTCCTTGTGGCGATTTCACATCTATTCTCTGGATTGGCTCAAAAAGATGCGGTTTTGCATCTAGCATAGCCAAAGACACAGCTGAAAAGAACATACCTGCAATCTGCCCATATTGTGTATGTCTAGGATCCTCATGGATTGTCATATCCGTAAAAACGACTTTAATTCCAGCAGCTGGTTCTTTTGCAATAATACAATTACCAAGCCAATCCCTAAATGCGGCACTTAAATATGATTTAACACGATCAAATCTTTGTAATCCAGAAGTACCATTTACAAGAACACTTCCATGGTAGAGATCAACTATACGTCTTGCTTCTTTAGCATCCCATCCAGCATCGTCTCTAAGTATTTGAGCCCGATCTTTCTCATTTTGCAAATCATTCACCTTACGCGTTTCGATAAGATGTTCAGTTGTTTCATCTAAAGGTTCTATATATAATAAGATGCGATTATGCGTGTTTGCTGATTTTGTATAATAATCTGGACTCTTTTCTGTAATTTTCTCTCTATAAACGATTATTGGTTCTCCAATGTTAATTTGAACTTGATTATTTATCCTCTTCACTAAAATCTCTATTTGTAATGGATCAATTCCAGATAAGATAAACTCTCCTGATTCTTCGTCCCTTCTATATTCTGCTGTGGGATCAGCTTTTAGCCATTTACTAACAACTTCATCTAATTTATCTATTTCATGTGGATCTTTTGGTTTGATGCTTCTTGAAACAACAGCTTCACACGCATAATGAATTCTTTCAAAGGAGGGAATTCTCTTCTTCTCTTCTTTATCCTTGGGCACATCATTTGCATTAATGAAAGTTTCTCCCGATGGTGAGATAAATCCATATAATGCGAATAAATTGCCAGCGGGAATCTTAGGAATATCTAAAATATCTGTAATTTCCATAACTCCAAGTCTCTTAACCCGACTTTGAGAATCACTATTGACCAGATATAGTGTATCACTTTGATCAAAAGTACCAGAAAAAACACGACCTATGAGTGTTGCTTGATAATTCCTCTTTGGATCTAGGAAAATCTTAGTTATCATCCCATAAAGTGGACCCTTAGGGTCGCTTTTAACAAGAGCTTGGCCAAGCTCAGATTTTAAATCGCCTCCCCAGATATGAGGTATCCTATACGTCGCGGCAGTTATGGGGTCTGGAAGATGGTCGACAATCATTCTTAACATTGGTTCATCTAGGGGTAAATTATCCCTTAACCACTGAATGTCTCCTTCATTATATTTAGCAAAAACATCTTGAGGTTTAAGGTTCTTTTCGAGTAAAATCTCATAAGTAAAACCCCAACCATGCTTAGCAGAACCCACAGCTACCGAATTCTTCGCAAAATCTATGCTCCAATCCGATCCTTCAGGTCTAACCTTTCTAATTAAATCATTGACTTCTCGTGTAATTTTATCGATTTTTGCAAAAGTTTCTTGTGGACTCAGTTTTAATTCACTTATTAGTCTATCGACTTTATTGATAAAAAGAACAGGTTTACAATATTCTTCACCAACAGATAATCTGATATTTGTTTCTGTTTGAGTCATGACTCCTTCAAGAGCATCTACCAAGACTATAGCACCATCGGACCCTCTAAGAGCACGAGATACTTCACCAGTAAAACTTATGTGACCTGGTGTATCGTTAAGCTGTATTATATAAGGCTCATCATCTTCAGGTTTTCGGGGATCATTAAAAGCTAAGAGGACTACAGACGTAAAAATTGTAATTCCTCTCTCTTGTTCCTCGTCATCTGAGTCTGTCATTTGGAGTTGACCAGCATCTTCGGGTCGCATAAGTCCAGCTCTACGTAGAAGGTAATCTGTTGCTGTGGTTTTTCCATGATCAATGTGAGCTGTTATACTAAAGATTCTTTTTTTCTCATAAGAGCCTTCAGTGACCAATTTTGCTATAGTCTCCGGGTTCTTTACTTTAACCATTGTATATTCACATCGTACTAATTATGATTAATTATCTAGTTATAATTGAAGAAAAGAATACGAGAAATCATAAAAGTTTTATGATTCTAAGAATTAAATTAGGAATTTCCATAAAAACATAAAATAGGAGGTGGAAAAAATTCAAATCTATTTAAAAAGATCTGATTCTATTATAATTTTAACAGTGATAAAAAAAAATTAAGGCACGGGTTATTAGATTTGAGTCAATTCTTTATCCTTGAAGCCACGAGAACAATAATGTTCATAATTGGAACGATCATTTTTGCATTTGTATGCAGTAGAAGACGTGATTTAATTTCATGGCTCCCCGCCTACATTGTAGGTTCTCTATCTGAAATTTTTAGGTTAATTTCAGAAGTAAATTATGATGTTTATTATCTAATAGGCCTTGGTTTTTCTTCTCTTACATTGATACTCATGATTTTAGCTGTTTCTCGTGAATATTATACTACATTTCATAAAACAACTAAAAAAAAGATTATTACTATTTTTCAAATTTTAGAATTTCAAATAATTTTATCAATAGGATTACAAGTGATTATAGGAATTCTCTTATTAGCTGCATTGTTCTTAATATTAAGGGTCGCATTAAAAAAAAGAACACCTACACATGCATTTTTTTGCTTTATTTTAATTTGTGGAATATTGAATTTAATAGCTCTTGCTTTGAGAGATGCGGGCTTGGAAGGAGCAGAAGAATTTTTTCAATTCTCCTCAATAGTAATGGCTACAAATCTGCTACTAACTGGGTTAGTTGCTCTGATAGAACAAAAATTAGTTAGTTCTGAAACAAAATATCGTTTAGCGTTTAATAGAGCTGAGTTTTATAAAGATCTATTTGTTCATGACATTAATAATATTCTACAAAACCTGCAGTTTTCCTTAGAAATAATTTCTCGAAATTTAGAAGATAATGATAAAAAAGATGAATTAGAGGAATTGATTATGATAGCTAAGGGTCAAGTGAATAGAGGGGCTGAGTTAGGATTAAATGTGAAGAAGCTTTCTGACTTAGAGATAGGGGTCATCAAAAATAAGTCTATAGAAGTAATTAACACATTAAATCAAGTTATAAATGATATAAAAACAAAATTCCCTGATTATTTGGTAAAAATTGATATTTCGAGTGATCTTGAAAAGATTTTTGTAAATGCGAATATCCTACTAGAAGATGTATTCAGAATTATCATAATCAATGGAATAAAATATAATGATAATAAAATAAAGGAAATTTTAATTAAAATTTCTAAAGAAATTAAAGATTTTGGCTCAAATATAAGAATTGAGTTCATTGATAATGGAGTTGGAATGCCAGATTCGATGAAAAGGAACCTACTTCAGCCAGTATATAAAAAAACGAAAGATTTTAAGAGAATAGGCTTAGGATTATTATTGGTAAATGAAGTAATTGGTAATCTTTCAGGGAAAGTATGGATTGAGGATAAGGTTTTAGGTGATTACACAAAGGGTAGTAAAATTAATTTATTAATCCCTGAAGCACATGGTATTTTAGATGTAGAAAGGTAAAACTATATTTTTTAATATGTAGAGGGCTTTCTTTCCTGAAGAAGTTTGGGCATTAATCGCATTTGAGAAATTAATTAAACTAAAATTCTCAGGAATTTTATCTTTAAGAAAATCCTTTAAAAATAAAGAGAATTTACTGAATTCTCTCTGTGTTTCTACCCATAAGTAGCCTTCTTCTTCAAAATAATCGGGATTTTTTTTCTTAAACTTAATAACATGTTTTTTTTCTGTAATTGGAGGGCCTCTACGAACATAAGACTTAGAGATATGAGGTTTTTCGCAATAAATAGCAATATTGTACTGATTTTTTTCCTCTTGAAAATATACTTCAAATATAATTTTTTCAAAACGAGCAATATGAGAAAATTCCTTTTCTCCATTAGCTTTAAGGCTTTCTCCAAATGAATAGAGTTTGTCTCTATTAATGGTGTAATGAATTTTAGAATCAGTATTTTGTAATTCTATAATAAAAATTTTTGAAAGAAGTGGATCTTCTTTATCAGATAAGTCAATTTCGGGAATTGGTTTAACTTTAAAATATTCTAGGCTTGGGTGTTCTAAGAATTCATTAATTCTTTGATTACAATATTTAAATGCTCTATCAGATATTGCAGAAGCAACATTTCGATTTTTATCAATAGGATCTACAATAATAAGATAATCATTATGAAAATGGACAATTTTATTTAATTCTTCCACATTTCTGTTATAATAGTCTAGAGGTTTCTTATCTAATTCAATAAAATTCTCAAATAGATTGATTAAATCATTAAAATAATAAATTAATAACTCAGCACTATAACCAATAAAACCAACTTTACCTATAGCAGTTTTATCACCATAACTATAGCAAGCTTTAAAGAACTGTTTTAAAAGTCTTACATCATTCTTTTGTTTAGGATTCAATTTATCTCTGACAAAGTAGCCATGCCATGGAGATCTATCAACCGCAGTAATAGGTCCATATTCTTTAATATAGTCTGATTCTAAATCAAAATATAAAACAATATCAATTTTAATCTTTATATTCCTTAAAATATAATCAACAGTCACATATGGATGCTCTGCATATAAAAGTCGGGGATTTTGGAATTCATTTAATGTTAGGGATTTAAGAATCCAACTGTTGCATAGTTCTAAAAAATCTTTTTTTGATTTTTTTTTTAATTTACTTTTGCTTAAACCTTTATATTTTATTTTGTAATCGTTATAGTTTAATCCAATAAAGAGATCAATATCAAAATCATTTTTAACTTGGGTTTGTTTAATTCCAGTTGATCCTTGTGGTTCAATTTTATTATATTTTATTTTTAATTCTTGAGCTTTTTTCTTTAATAACTCTTCTAACAATTTAGTTATATCATTAATTAAATCAATTTCTTGAGTTGTTGGAGTAATTTCTTTTAATACTTCGCTAAAAATATTATTTAAAGTAGCCATATATTTGTCTTGAAGCCCCTCCTTTTTTTAAAACCTTATATGTTTGTTAATAGGTATGCTATTAAAATGGTGGTTAAAATCCCCACCAGGGATGATTTGTTTTTCGCATTAAAGTAACAAAATCTCTTAAAGCTTGTTTTTGATCACTTGTTAATTCATTAATAAACCTTCCCATTAATTGTCTTACATGAGATTCGGGAACATTTACAAAGAGAGTTTCATCTTTACCAATGTCTCGACCAATTTCAATTCCACGAATAGAGATTGCAACTTCTGAATCTTTAGCTGCTTTTTCAATTGTTTGACCTTTATCTTGAATTTGATGAACCCTTCTAACTCTTTTTCCTTTATCAGTTATTAATTGGACCTTTGGATATAAAGTTCCAGCCTCAACTCGTACACCAAAAACCGCAGGATCTGAATTACGAAAGATAAAATCTGGAAGCATCTTAACCTTTGCAGGTAAAATAAGTTCACTTAATCCTTTAGCGGTGTCTTCAGCTCTTCTAGTTTCTGCATATTCAATATATTCTTCTAATAATCGATAAATGACATTATTTGTAAAAATTCTTATATTATCAATAATTGCCTGCTCTTTAGCTTCGGGTAATATCTGAACATTAAATCCTAATACTGCAGCTGAATAAGGGTCTAACTGTTTGACTATATTTGCATTCATAATATCTTCTTTCTTTATTGAACCTACATCAGCAACGCTAATTTTCACTCCATTTTTAGTAAAATGGTTTTCCAATGCTTCTAGTGAGCCGAGAGTATCTGCCTTTAAAACTACGCCTGCTTTATCAGTTTTTATTCTAATGCTTTCTACTTCAGATTCAATTTCATTATAGACTTTTTCTTCTTCCAATGGATCAAGAATACCTCTAAATGGAGACCCTGCTACAACATCATCTATATTTGGAGCAAGAATTTTAATACCCGCAGCAGCACTAATAACATCAACAGAATCAAATTTTTGTCTTGGGTCTCGAATTTCATCTAATGGTTTTGGAGTTAATAAAGCTCTTACTTTTGACTTAATAGGTTTTTCTAAACCACCAACAATAAACTCATCACCTTTTTTAATAAGCCCATCATATATAAGGACATCCATAGTTTTACCTTGACCCTTCTCCTTTTTAACCTCGAGTACAACTCCTTTGGCTGATCCCTCAGAAAATCTTAGATTTGAAGTTAAGTATTGCTGAACTAATCCCATTAAAATCATTAGAAGTGTTGAAATTCCCTCTCCTGTTTTTCCACTTGTAGGTACTATAGCAACTTTTTTAGTGAAATCTTTTATTTTATCATAACGATCGATTCCCTTAAAGCCCTCTTCTAAAAAATTTCCAATAATTTGAAAGATTTTCTCATCTAAAAACTCTTTTACATGCGGTTTTTGAGAATTATAAGTATCAAGAAAATCGGCATCTGTTTTTGATTTCCATCCAGAGATTCTATCTATCTTATTAGCAGCAATAACGAACGGTGTTTTTCTCTCACGTAAGATTCGAACAGATTCCCAAGTGATAGGCATCGTCCCAGCAGTAACATCTACAACCAAAATTGCGATATCTGCTACCGCACCTCCTCTCTTTCGTAGATTTAAAAAGGCTGCATGACCTGGTGTATCTACAACTAATATTCCCGGGAGTTTTATCTCTTTGTCGGCAAATTCTTGTTTAGATTTCTTTAAAAATTCTTTTATATCTTGTGTGGGAAAATAAGAAGCCCCTATGTGCTGAGTAATTCCTGCAGCTTCTCTTTGTTGAACGACAGTACCTCTAATATAATCTAAAATAGTTGTTTTTCCATGATCAATGTGACCAAGTATACAAACAATTGGTGCTCTGATTACTTTTTTTTCATATTCACTCATATTTTATCACGAATCTCTATTTATTTTTTTAAAAATCTTCATCAATACTTATATTATTAAATTATTCACAATAAGTTTAGAATTTTATTTAAAAACCTTAGAAAACATAAAAGAAAAATATTGGATTAATTGTTGTTAAGATAATGTTTTAAATATTGAGCAGTAAATGAATTATCTTGCTTAATAATTTCTTCGGGAGTTCCTATTGCCACAATATTACCTCCTTTTTCTCCACCTTCAGGACCGAGATCAATTATATAATCAACAGATTTTATAATATCCATATTATGTTCTATAATGATGACAGTATTACCTTTATCCACTAATTTTTGAAGAACCTTCAGGAGATAATTAATATCAAAAGAGCTTAGTCCTGTTGTGGGCTCATCTAAAATATAAAGGGTGTTTCCCGTACTAGTTTTTCTCAATTCTCTAGCAATCTTTAACCGTTGTGACTCTCCTCCACTGAGAGTAGTGGAGGATTGACCCAATTCTAAATATCCTAATCCAACGTCCACTACAGTCTTAATAGTTCTTTTTAAATTTGGAATATTATCAAAAAATTCTAAAGCTTGATGGAAAGTCATTTTCAGTATATCATAAATTGATTTTCCATGATATTTAATATTTAAAGTTTCAGCATTGTATCTTTTCCCTTTACATAAATCACATCTTATATAGACATCAGGTAAAAAATACATTTCTTTCAAAATATAACCTGTACCTTTACATTTTTTACAATGACCAGATTTTGTATTAAAACTAAATCTTCCTTTCTTGTAACCCCTTTCTCTAGATTCTGGCAATGTGGCGAAAATTTCTCTAATATAATCTAGTGCTTTTGTATAAGTAGCAGGGACTGATCTTGGAGTTCTACCTATAGGGGATTGATCAATATTTATAATTTTATCTATTTTCTCATATCCTATTATTTTATCAAATTGACCCTCAATAATCCTTGAACTTCGAGTATTTATTAAATTATGAAGCCCTTTAAATAAACAATCTATGATCAAGCTTGTCTTTCCTGCTCCTGAAACTCCTGATACGCAAGTAAATAAGCCCAAGGGGATTTTTATATCGATAGCTTTTAAATTGTTTTCCTTTGCTCCAGTTATTTCAATATATTCCTTACCAACTCTTCTTCTTTTTTTTGGAACTAGAATCTTTCTTTTTCCTGATAGATATTCTCCTGTTAAAGTCTTTGAATTGAAAATAATATCTAATGGGCCTTCAGCAACTATCTCTCCTCCCC
The DNA here is from genome assembly GCA_048941185.1 of Promethearchaeota archaeon. Lineage (GTDB taxonomy): Archaea > Asgardarchaeota > Lokiarchaeia > Sigyniarchaeales > SOKP01 > Loki-b32. The sequence goes on along the minus strand of JBHLNW010000002.1, from coordinate 27,017 downwards.
TTTCACCTGCTAAAGGTCCTAAATCAATTATATGATCAGCATTTCGCATAATTGCTTCATCATGTTCAACCACAATGACAGTATTCCCTAAATCTCTTAATTTTTTTAGCATATTAATAAGACGATTGATATCTCTTTGATGAAGCCCTATGCTAGGCTCATCTAAGACGTATAACACCCCTACCAAACTAGAACCTAATTGAGTAGCTAACCTAATTCTTTCAGCTTCTCCAATAGACAGAGTATCTGAACGTCGATTCAATGAAATATAATCTAAACCGACATTTTCAAGAAAAGATAATCTATCAAATATCTCTTTTAACACTTCTTTAACAATTTTCTTTTCAATTTCAGTTAAATGTAATTCGTTAAAGTATTTTAAAGAATCTTTTACTGAGAGTGCAGATAATTCAGCAATATTGAGTTTATTGACTGTAACTGCTAGACTTTCTGGTTTCAATCTTTGCCCTTTACACTGAGGACAATCTATTCGATTCATAAAACTTTCATAAACATCTCGGGCCCATTCTGAACGTGTTTCCATATACCTTCTCTGAAGTATTGGGATTATACCCTCAAAAGGTCTTTTAACTTGCCAAGAAGATTTAAACTCACCATTATGATTTCTATATTCATTATTATCACTTTTAAAATGAAAATCAATAGCCTCATTTTCAGATCCAAATAATATTTTATGAAGTTTCTTTGGGTCTACATCTTTAATTGGTGTTTTATTAGTGTCAAATCCATAGTGCTTTGCAACTTGAACTATAGTCTGCCATGAATATCCATTTTGAGAACCAAATCCTGGAATATCTCTAATTGGTGTCTCTTCAAGAGGAATATCTAAATCAGTTCCTAATAATAATCCATAATCAAATTCCATAACATTACCTAAACCACTACAATATTTACAACTTCCATGTGGAATGTTAAATGAGAACATTTTATGATCTACAGGTGGAAATGATAATCCACAATCAACACAAGCGAGATGTTCAGAATAAATTTGTTCCTCTTTTTCAATAATTTCAACAATTACTAAACCATCTGTGAGTTGTAACGCAGTTTCAATTGAATCGGCGAGTCTTGTCTTGATCTCTTTTTGCATTATTAACCTATCAATTATAACATTGATATTGTGTTTAGCATTTTTCTGCATAGAGATATCTTCATCTAAAGTATACTGAATTCCATCAACCTCTACTCTTACATATCCTTGTTTTTTTAAATCCTGTAAAAGCTCTTTATACTCTCCTTTTCTATCTCTTATCACTGGAGCTTTTATTATAAATTTTTGATTTTCCTCAACAGAATTTAATATTTGCTCAATTATTTGTTGAGGAGTTTGAGGTTTTATCTCTTTTCCACAATTGGGACAGTGTGGAACTCCAATATTCGCAAATAGTAATCTGTAATAATCATATATTTCAGTTACAGTGCCTACTGTACTTCTTGGGTTTTTTGATAGTGGTTTTTGCTCAATTGCAATCGCTGGAGATAAACCTTCGATTGAATCTACATCAGGTTTGTCCATTTCACCTAGAAATTGTCTGGCATAACTTGATAAAGATTCAAGAAATCTTCTCTGACCTTCAGCATATAAAGTATCCATAGCCAAACTGCTTTTTCCGCTACCACTGATCCCTGTAATAACTACAAGTTTATTACGTGGGATTACAACATCAATGTTTTTAAGGTTATTCTGCCTTGCTCCTTTAATAATGATTGAGTTATGATTCATTTTTATGGCTATTTTATGTAATCATTTATACAACAAAAATTTCATGGCTTTAATTTATAATCCTAAAGATCTTATTATTGCTCTTAAAGTGTATTGATTTTCTAATTATGAGTAATTTTGGCTTGAGACTAGTAAATTTACATTCAGGAATATTAACGGATTAACAAAACAGAGTTATACACTATAGTCTTTCTTTATAACTTTGATTTTATCCCTTAAATAGGCAGCATCTTCAAATCTAAGTTCTTTCGCTGCCAGGAACATTTTATCTTCTAAATATTGTATTACAATATCTAAATCTCCTTGAGCTTTTAATTCTTTTATCTTATCTTTAACTGTTTGCTTTAATTTTTTAACTTCTCTGTCTTTAAATTCTTGTTCTTCTGAAAGAGATTGTAAGATATTTTTCTTAATCGTTTGAGGTGTAATATTATTTTCTTCGTTATGTTTAATTTGTTTATTTCTTCTTCTATTGGTCTCTTCTATTGCTGCTTTCATTGATGGTGAAATCTTATCTGCATATAAAATTGCTCTTCCATCTACATTTCTTGAAGCTCTACCGATAGTTTGAATTAATGAACGAGTATCTCTTAAAAATCCCAGTTTATCTGCATCTAAAATAGCAACTAATTGAACTTCAGGTAAGTCAAGCCCTTCTCTCAGAAGATTAATTCCTACAAGGACATCAAACGTCCCATCTCTTAATTGCCTTAAAATCTCAAATCTTTCGACTGTGTCTACTTCTGAGTGTAAATATGTAATCTTTAGGCCTATCTCATTGTAATATTCAGCGATATCTTCAGACATTCTCTTAGTAAGAGTGGTTATAAGCGTTCTACCATTTTTCTTAATTACTTTTCGGATCTCCCCTAATAAATCATCAATTTGATTTTTAGCAGGCCTTACCTCTACCATCGGATCAACAAGACCAGTAGGTCGAATTATTTGTTCAGCTGAAATTCCTCCACTTTTTTCTAATTCATAATCTCCTGGAGTCGCACTCATAAAAATAATATTTTCAATTTTACATTCCCATTCTTCAAAAGTTAGTGGTCTATTATCATATGCACTAGGCAACCGCCAACCAAAATCCACAAGATTTTTTTTACGAGAACGATCTCCACCTATCATTCCATGGATCTGTGGTATAGTAATATGAGATTCATCAACTACTATTAAAAAATCCTCTGGAAAATAATCAACTAACGTCATAGGTGGTGTACCTGGTGGTCTACCGTCTAATGGTCTGGAGTAGTTTTCTATTCCTTTACACCACCCCATTTCTTTCATCATTTCTAAGTCAAATTTGACTCTTCTCTCAATCCTTTGTGCTTCTGCATATTTTTTCTGGTTCCTAAAAAATGTGATACGCTCTTCCAGTTCCTCACTTATTAGCTCTAATGCTCTTAATTTATTTTCTTCAGGAATAATGAAATGAGTGGCAGGGAAAATTCTATAATTTGGTACTTTGTTAATTGGATGATTAGTCAATGGATGAATTTCTGTAATAGATTCAATTTCATCTCCAAATAATGAAATTCGCACACCATTAGTTAAATAAGCTGGATAAATATCGACAATATCTCCTTTTACTCGTACTATTCCCGGCTTAAATTCAATTTCATTTCGCTCATAATTCATTTTTATTAATTTTTTCAAAATTTCAGATCGTTTAATTGTCATTCCTGTTTCTACATAAAGAGCTATTTTTTCCCAAAGATCTGGATTTCCTAATCCATATATACACGATACTGTTGCAACTACTATTACATCCCTCCGAGTTCTGACAGCATGTGCTGCAGCAAGTCTTAATCGTTCGATTTCTTCGTTAACACTAAAATCTTTTTCAATATATAATCCCGAAATGGGCATATAAGCGTCCAGAGGTGTGGATCGTTATGATCCTACCATTCTGGCTGATAGTAATCATAGTAGCTAACGAAGTAATGCACAGCGTTATGAGGAAATAGCTCTTTTAATTCATTATATAACTGAGCTGCTAATGTTTTATTAGGCGCCATTATTAAAGTTGGTTTCTGAATTTCTTGTATAATATTTGCGATTGAAAATGTTTTCCCAGTTCCAGTAGCTCCTAATAGTGTTTGAAATCGTTTACCATCTTTTATATTACTTGCCAATGTGGAAATAGCTAAGGGTTGATCCCCCGCAGGTTTGAAACTAGTTTGTAATTTAAAGTTGACACTCATTGAATTTAACATATATTTTTTATATAATTTTATTAATACATCTAGGTTAATATATAAGAGATAAGTCTATAGGTATTCTAATGAAATATTATCTTATGATTTTTACGGAAAGTAAACAGTGAAAAAAAGAATAGGATCTTAAATTATTTATTTCACAATTTCTTCATGAATATCTTCAGCGCCTTCGAATGTAATCACCAAGATCTCCAAAATGTCGTTAACATTAATAGTGCCCAATTTGGATTCGATTGCATCCACATCTATTGTTAATTCTAATGAACCATCAGCTCCAATTTCATAACCGTTGTCAGAAGAGAATGCACTTGCAGAAAAATATGTGTTATTAATATAGACAGAATCAACTGTAACATTAAACAACCCATCATTTTGGATTAAAATTGTCAAAAATCCTAAGTCAAATGCAGATGTTCCTCCATCATTAATTGCGATATCATAATAGTTCGAATCTACAAATGCATTTAGCGTTTCATTTGTCTCTGCTAATGAAGTTGTTGTTACTTTTACAATACATTCATCTGACTTATTAATCTTTAGGTCCGGAATATCAAATGTTATAATTGCACATTCTTGCATCTCTAGTGAAGAATCACCGTAAATATATTCAGTATTAGTTACCAAAGTATTGTTCACGTAGATATTACTAAGAGTAATTGGTTCATTTCCAGTATTTTTAATTAATAGTTGTCCAGTTTCATTAGCATATATAATAGATGACTTAATACCTTGAACATTCTTTATAATTTTAATATTTGCCTTATCTTTAATTGTATGTATATATCCTATATCCGAAGCAACTGTTCCTAATTCTCCAAAACCACCAGTTACACATATTAAAATCTCTTCATTAGCATCTCCAGTAAGTCCATATTTCGCATCACCAGGGTCATTTAGGTCGATTTCTACTACAATAACGTCTTCTCCATTACTTTGCAAGTTAAGATGTCCACTTTTTGTATAATAATCATCACTATCAACTTCAATTAAAGATTCTTTTAAATAGATTGAATCTAACCCAAATATGATATCTCCAGTGTTTTTTATTTTAATATTTAGTGTGACTGTCTCATTATCATAAGAATAAGCATAAGAATTATTAAAATCGATAGGGATATGCTTCCTAAAATTAGTGTTAAGGATGGCTAATTCCTCAGGTGACATAGTCCGATCCTCATTTAAAATTGAAAGAGAATAGTTTTCTACATTCGATGTAAATAAAATTTCGTCAAATATATTGTTTGGAGTCGTTACACCAATCTTATTATATGTTTTTATAGGATAGAAGTCTATTTCAGCATCTTGTATCAGAATTTTAGCTTTACCAGATGGTTCAAGAACTGAAGATCCACTTGTATATGTTATTTTATTTTCATCAATCCAATTTTCTGTTATATCATCATTAACATAAAATCTATCTAGAACAACAATAGAGTTCCCTGTATTTTCTACTTCAAGGTATAAATCAACAGTAGAAGAGTCTTTTTGAATAATTATACTATTTTCCTTAATAATTTTAATTGCTCCCTCTTCTGCCTCTCTTACAAAGAAATTACTAGTAGAGTTGGTAAAGATGTATTCCCTCTCGTATAATGCTTCTGAGCGAGCAGTTACCTCTATGTTAACAACATCATCCAATTGGAAATTTCCATCTGTAGTGTTAACCCAGACTAACTGCTCAGAACCTGCTTTAAGATTTTTATTTGCCATGAAAAAGTCAAATTTTGTTCCATTAATTTCTATTTCCCTAATTCGTAAATCTTTTGTACCTGTATTCTGTAGTTTAAGTGTAGCATATCCACTATCTGTAACTCTCGGATTTCGAATAACAAACTTGGAATCTAATATTGTATAATCAATCTTATAAAGCTTTACTAGCTTTGATAAAGAGAAATACTCTGGAATAAATACATTGGTTTCATAAAGACCATTCTCAGGAATATGTGATACCCATGTATCGCCATCGTCATCAAGTCGATTAGTTATTTGAGTAACATAATTTCGTTCAAGCCAGTTCAAATTGCCATCATCGGTAGTTTTTTCCCACATAAACATAAGTTTCACCAATTGAGATTCAAACCATGCATCCTCTGTTATCCCTGAAGTTAGATTCACAAAATCATTCATATCAAAAACTGCATTTTCGGCCCAATTATCTTCTTCCCATCCCAAATTTTTGTATTTTTCGTAATGATCATTACATATTTCTACCATCCATGTCCATTTACCTTCATCACCACCTAATTGTGTGAATAAATATCCCCAGAATACTAATACATAATCAGCATTTAGTCGGCGTAATGCTTTAAGACTATAAAGTTCATTAGTTTGCATAAGTGCCATTCCTGTTAAACCTATTCTAGTTCCATTCTTTGTAGCATTGTCATTTACTGTTGTTACATTACCTATAGGAGTAAGCCAATAACCATAATCCCACCATGAAACCACCACATCTGTTCCTTCCAGATTGGTTTTCATCCATGTTAAAGTTTCTTCCCAGTCATGAATTTCACCACCAGGGGCTATTTGTGAAGTTGACATTTGGATAATAGCAATATCTGTGGTATGGGCAATTTGAGCATATAATAATACTCCTACCAGAAAATAAACAAGAAACACTTCAGGGTTTCCTAATGTTCCCTTTAATTGTCTCTTCCTTTTTCTACTAACACCCAATTTTCTTTCTCCAATGAAACTACCAAAAATTTTTAATATACTAGCTAAACCATATGCCCCTGCTAAAGCAGCTGCTGGGGCAAAAAGTAATATAATCCGAATCATGCTTCCTGTAAAATAGTACATTAAGATAACAAAGGAAATTACTAAAATATCTGCTGCATTTAACCTTTTGAAGCAGAAATAAATTCCTAATGGGACAAGGACTAAAGGAATTAATGTATTATAATAAAACACACTCCAAGCACTAGGATTTTGTTCTGCTACTGAAGCAACCAGACTTACATTTTCTCGAATTAGAGGATTTAGAATCGTCCAAAACCGTGTCCCAAATCCGAATGGTAAAATTTCAGGAGCAATCCAAATTAGTGCGGCAAAAACAAGAACAACAGGTATTACAACCCATTTTATTGTGCTTATCAACTTATAATATAAATTTGGATGCTCATTCTTTTTTGTGTGAATTATATGAAAAAAAATTAAAATAATAGAGAGTAAAAAAATACCTCCTATGTCTAAATCTGTGAATAGATTTCCATGATTAAATGTTGAAAATAAAGAAAAAATCAAAAGACCAGTTCCTTGAACTCCAGCGTATGAAATCAAGACATTTTCATTATATTTATTTGTGAAAATTAGGATCATGCTAATTATAGGAATTACTAAATAAACAAATTGATATCCACCCCAACTTAGAGATAAAAATCCTAGAGAGAGCCCACCAATAACTGAAAATGAAAATTTGCCAGTTCTAATAGCTTTTAAAAAGAACAAGAATGTCATTAGCGTTGCAAAAACTCCAATAGTTTCATTATCAAAAAATCCAGCTGTAGTCCGTTGCAAGTATCCCGGATTAAAAGCTAAGAAAAATGCTGCAAATAATCCAGTTGATCTATTTAGCACTTCCTTGCCTAAAAAATATATTACTAATACTGTTAAACCACCCATAAAAGCAGGAAAGTAGAAACATATATCATATAATGAAATTGGTATTCCAAAAAATTCACAGATCTTGTGAAAAATAACCACAGAAAATGTTAATCCAGGTCGTAACCCACCTCTAAAATGGCCCTCTGGAAACCAGCTTTTATAGTCTCTCCAAGTAAAATATTCGTATAATGTATGAGTATCCAAATATTCAGCATTATACCACTGTATCCAAGGATCAAATGCTTTAATTAATCTAACCTCATGTATAAGTGGGCTTAATCTAATAACGATGGCTAAGAATACAACTAAAAATATTGCCAAAAAGAATAAAACATTACGAGTTTTCAATGATACCGATGTTTTGATGCGATCACGAAAATTCCTTAATGAAGCGGCGATTTTAACCATAATTTATCATAAAAACGAATTTAACTAATTAATACCCATAATTAAATTTTGAATATAAAAAAAATGCTTAAGATTAAAATGTTTTTCTTTAATCCAACACTTTATAAAATTCAAAATATAGTATAAAAGCGATAATTATATTTGTGTTTAATGTGAAACTAAATTCATAATTTAATATGTCAAATTCCAAATTTGTTTTTAAATATTATTATATTGGAAGCCAAAAATATTATGGTTCCCAAAGGCAAAACAATTTCATGACTATTGAACACTGCATATTAAATGCTTTAAGAAAACAGGGATATATTCATGAGATCGATAATTCACAGTTTGAATTCGCAAGTAGAACTGATAAGCATGTTTCTGCTCGAGGTGCTTGCTTTACTTGTCTCACAGAAAAAGAACCAATTCTTATGGAAATCAATAATGTTTTGCCAAAAGAAATTGGAGTTTGGGCGTATTCAGATGTACCATTAGAGTTTTCTTCTAGGCATAGTGCGGTTTTACGACATTATATTTATATAGTACCATTTCCAATCTCATATTTTAAAAAAAAAAATGGAATAGATATGGAGATAATGAAGAATGCTTGCAGAGAACTAGAAGGAAGACATGATTTTGCTAATTTCTCGAAAAAAGAAGTGAAAAAAAGAAATACTATTAGAGATATGGATTCAGTAATTCTATTAACGTATGATGACTATTTAATTTTTCAAATTAAGAGTAAAGCTTTTTTAAGGCAACAAGTTAGAAGAATGGTTAAAAAAGTGTTAGAATTAGGATTAGGCCAAATTTCTTATAAGGATTTTTTAGAATTGTTTGATACTTCAAGAGAAATTTCTTATCAGCCAGTTGATCCCAAAGGGTTGATTTTATGGGATATAGAATACGATAATAAAATTAATTTTACTGAAGACCCAAAATCTAAGGAAAGAATGAATAATTTCTTCGTTAGAAAAAAATTATATTACAATCATAAATATCATTTATTTAGAGCTTTGCAACAAGACAATTTTAGCTAATAATGCCTGAAGTTGAATTTCCTCTGTCCCTCCTTGGCTTAATCTATATTCGAACTCAGCCAATAATTTTAGTAATTCAATCTTTATCCCTTCTTCAATTTTCAAATCATAAATTTCTCTATATATATTTTTTATGATATTTTGTCCAGAAAGCCCATACTCCTTAATTAAATCGTTTAGTAGTTTTATTGATAATTGTAATTGGCCTTCTAATGCTGTATTCAAAATTTCTTTTATTTTTTCAGAAGGTACTTCTCCAGCAACTCGAAATACAATCTCTTCATCAATTTTTTTAGAAATTGTTCCACAAGATTGTAAATAATTTATTGCTCTTCGACAATCTCCTCGAGAGACATCAACAATTGCATTTAAACCTCCATTAGTAAACAATACATTTTCCTGTTTTGCTACATATTTTACCCTCAATTTTACATCCTCATTATTTAAAGAAGCGAACCTAAAAACAACACATCTAGATTGAATTGGTGGTATTATTTTATTAGAATAATTACAAATTAAGATCATTCGACAATTTTTTGTGTACTTTTCCATTGTTCTTCTTAAAGCTTGTTGGGCAGGAGAGGTCATATTATCAGCTTCATCAAGAATTAGTACCTTAAAAGCAATATCAGTAGGAGGACGTGCTCTCGCAAAATCTTTAATAAAAGTTCTGATAACATCAATACCACGAGCATCGCTAGCATTTAATTCTAAATATGTTTTATTAACAGCCATTTTTCGCCCATACAACTCTCTTACCATTGCCAAAGCTGATGTTGTTTTTCCTGTCCCTGCAGGTCCAGCAAAAATGAGATGAGGCATTGATTTATCTTTAACAAATTGTTTTAAACGACTAATTATTCCCTTCTGGTTTACAATTTCATCTAACACTCTAGGTCGATATTTCTCAACCCAAGGTCTATTCTCAAAAGACATACTATCTAGATATAATTTAAATTTTATATTAATATATTAAAAAATAAATTTTCTTAATTCTTTATTAATATTCATATCCATAAAAAAACTATAAGATATGTATGACTGATTTTAAAATTACTAAAATTAAATCTAGATGGATTTTAGATTCTCGAGGAAATCCAACGGTTGAGGCTGATGTATTTGCTGGAAAAGTTTATTCGAGAGCAGCTGTTCCCTCAGGAGCTTCAACAGGAATTTTAGAAGCACTTGAATTGAGAGATGGTGGAAAGAGTTTCATGGGAAAACACGTTTTAAAGGCCGTTAATAACGTTAATGAAATTTTGGGTAAAAAATTGATAGGTTTTGATGTTAGAGAACAAGAGAAAATAGATGAAGAGATGATTTCTATAGATGGAACAGAAAATAAGAGTAATTTAGGTGCTAATGCGATATTATCGGTTTCATTAGCTACAGCTAGATTAGCTTCTCAATTATCTGAAGTACCTTTATTCGAATATCTTTATAATTTGGCGTATAATAAAACTAGAGATGATTTGTTACTTCCCCTTCCTTGTTGTAACATTATAAATGGGGGTGAACATGCAGGTAATAATTTGTCAATTCAAGAATTTATGGTTTTACCAGTAGGGGCTAATAGTTTTTCTCAAGCAATTCAAAACGTTGCAGAAGTATATCAAACATTAAAGAAATTGTTGCAAAAAAAATATGGTCCCTCTTCAATTAATGTTGGTGATGAAGGAGGATTTGCACCTAACTTAAATTTAACATCTGAGGCTGTAGAAATTATTATTGAAGCAATTGAAACTGCAGGTTTTCTCGTTGGAACAGATTTTGTTTTGGGAATGGATGCTGCTGCTAGCGAATTCTTTGAAGAAGGTTCCTACAATATTGATGGGAGGAGATTATCTGAAGAGGAATTATTGGAATATTATATTGATTTAATCCATGAATATCCTTTTAAATCTATTGAGGATCCCTTTAATGAAAAAGATTTTAGGAATTTCTCCAATATAACAGCCAAAGTTGATAAATCTATTCAAATTGTTGATGATGATCTAACAGTTACAAATATTAATATTTTAGAGAAAGCAATAAAAGAAAAAGCAGGGAATGCATTATTACTTAAAGTAAATCAAATTGGCTCTTTAACTGAAGCTATAAAAGCAGCCAAAATGTCTTTTAATAATGGATTTAATGTTATGGTTTCTCATCGCTCCGGTGAAACAGAAGATACATTTATTGCGGATTTAGCAGTTGGACTTTGTACTGGACAAATGAAGACTGGTGCTACTAGTCGATCAGAACGAACTTCCAAGTTCAATCAGTTGCTTAGAATAGAAGAATTTTTAGGAGAAAATGCAAGATATCCCAAAAAGTTTGATTCTTGGAAAGATTTTATAAAAATCTAGCTTTTTATAATTTTTTTATTATTTTCTAATGAATCGGTACACCCAAACCTTGATTCTTTTTGTTTTTTGAGTGTGGAATGGAAAAGTTCTTTCCAATACCATGGTAAAAGGAAGGGCATTATCAATTTTCCATCGAAATTTCTTTATATAATTTGAAATGAATTTATAAACCTTAGGGTTTTCAAGGTGAATTGAGTATACAACATCTGAAAAGTTAAGAGCTTTACCTAAAAATGCTCTGTCTGCTAATTTGGTTTGTACTCCAAAAGGAGGATTCATAATTGTTGTAATTTTCATATCTTTAGGGATTAATCTTCTTGAAATTTCAAAATATTCAATATCTGCACAAATAGGAAATATTACTTGGTTTAAACCAAGAGAGGACACATTTTTTTGTAAAATTTCCAAAGCATATATATCAATGTCAACACTTAAGACATAACTAGCATTAAAAAGAGCACATAAAATAGATAATCGCCCTGTTCCTGCCCCTAAATCTGCAATAAAAGCACCATTGATATCATTATATTCAAAACCTGCATAATAAATTATATCTACTGCACAATTTGCATCGATACAATACTGTTCTAATTCAATTTTAGGATTACTGAATGATTCAGTGTTCTGTATAATAGATATCAGTTTTTTTTTGCTCAGTTTCATCCAAAAAAATGTTTACTCTTTTAGAATTAATACATTAAATTTATTTATATTATTTAATAATATTTACTTAAAATAGAAAGCGTTTGAGAAATTAAAAAACTATTGTTGATATTATTGAGTAAGAAATCTCTTAAGAATGGGAACATCGTTTTAACAGGAGAAAAACTCGGAGTGGTTGAGGAATTTCTTCCTGATAAACAGTCTACATTTACAAAAGATGGTAAGATATATGCTAGTAAAACAGGTATAATTAGTATTGATGAAGATCAAAGGAAAATTGAAATCAGTACTCATCAAGAAAAAGATCGAAAAGTTGTAAAAATTGGGGATATTGTCATCGGTTCAATTCTTTTTTTGAGACAATATTCAGTTGGGCTCAATTTTTATACAATCAATAAAAAATTGCATTTCAACTCGTACTATTTTGGTAATATACACGTCTCACAGATTTCAGATAGGTATGTAGAAAAGATTAGTGATGCTTTTCAAATAACGGATATAATACGCGCTCGTGTAATAGAAAAAGATTATAATGAATACAAATTAAGCACTTCTGGTAAGAATTTAGGGGTTATTTACGCAGATTGTGTAATCTGTGGGGATCCACTTCAAAAAATCGGACATAATAAACTTAAATGTGATCGATGTGGTAATGTAGAGAGTAGAAAACTTGCCAGTGATTATGGAAATGCAACAGAAAATTTAAGATTCTAATTTTCTTATTAATTAAAAATTATGAGTGTTATTAAGTGAGAAAGTTAGGGAAAAGAGTAATTCACTTCTATAATAATAGTGGTTCATTAGACAATATAATTAAATTTCTTGAAGATGTTCAGAAAAAAGTGAATTACTTGAATCTAAATGTATCAGTTGAAGGAAAAAGTATAAAAATCACACTTTTTGGCTCGAGAGATCTTCAACATTTAGCAATTGAAAGGCTTAAAGATTTAGCAAATCGTTATTTGTAAAATTCCAGTATTTTTATTAAAACCATAAAAAATTTATTTTATTTTGTATATATTTTATTAGGATTTTCAAGTCCTAATCATTAGGAGTTGTAATAATGGCAAAAAAAAAAGCTACAAAAACAGAAGATACCGATGAAGATGAAATTGAGGAGTTGGTTGAGGATTTATTAGGCGATGAACAAATTGAAAGTGTTTACCCAAAGCTAGAAGAGACCAAAAAAGTAGAATTAATATCACCTTCAGATGAAGAAATTATTGAAGAGGAAGAATTTGAAGAAGAGGAAGAACCAAGATTTCCAGATTATAAATATCTCAATTTGGAAATCATAAAAGGTCAAAGTGATAATGATTATGAACTTATAGTAGAAGGACAATCACATGGGTTTTGTAATATTCTTGTAAAACATTTATTAAAAACTGATGGTGTAAATATTGCTGCCTATAAGTCTACTAATATTGAACCTGCAAAAATATTCATACGTCTTGAGAATTCAAAAACTTACAAAATTAAAGATATTTTAAATAAAAGTATTGAATCCTTAAGAGAAGAAGTTATTGGAGTTCAAAAATTATTTAAAAAACTTATGTAAAATATTATTCTTGTTTTTATGAAAACTTTATAAGATGCCTAAATTCAAAATATCTTAATGGATTACGAGTTTTTAGTCTCTGATATAAATCTTAAAAAATCTCAAAAGTCTATTGGAACCGACAAAGGTTTGGCTAAAATTGGAGATGGGGTAATCAATTTAGCTTATTCAGTAGCGAAATCTATTTATTTAACGAAGAGCAATCTTAACAATAATGTTGTAAGGACAGGTAAAAAAGTTAGCAAAAGGATTCTGGAAATAGCTTTAAAAAATGCAGATATGAAAAATTTTGCAAGACTTAGAGCTGATGCTCATGATCTTGCTGATACTGTTGAGGCTTTAATAGCTTACGTGTGGATTTGTAATAAGATGACATTAAACGAGATTATCAACTTTTTAGTAGAAAATCTTTCAGGGGATCTTTATAACAGAAACGAAGAAATTAAAAACGCAACAACTGCATTTACTAATCTTTTAATTTACATTAAAAAATTCTTACCTGAAAAATAAAAATGAAAGAGAATCCTATAACAATTGGATTTGATGATGCTTCCTTCGAATTACATTCAGAGAATAAATATACTCAATTAATCGGAGTAATTTGCCAAGGAACAAGAATGGTTAGTGTTATACGGGATGATATCAAAATTGATGGTGATGATGCTACTGAAAAATTAATTAACTTAGTAAAAAAAAATGAAAAACATGTACAATATATTATAACCCATAGTATAACATTTGGAGGTTTTAATCTCATAAATTTAAACCAAATTTATAATATATTACAAAAACCAATTATAGCTTTAACAGAAAAAGAAGTAGATTTTGATTCGGTAAGAAACGCACTGTTACAAAAATTTCCCAGTACCTACAAAAATAAAATGAATTGTATTCTTGATGCTGGTAATCTATATGAAGCAGAAATTAGTACTTCAGGAGGATTATCAAAAATATATTTCCATTGTAAAGGTATTGATATTAACGAAGTAGAACTACTCTTAACAAAAGTCTGTATAGATTCTAAATTACCAGAATCTGTAAGATTAGCACATCTAATTGGAAAGCTATTTTAGAGTTTTATATTTAGGTTTATTCTGTGTCTAATTCATATTCTAAAATTTCACGGATTCTGTCTCGTAAATCTAATCTGATCGCAGACATACCATATGTTCGGATGCCTAATTTTTTCTGAACTTTTTTTGCACTTAAAGCATCGGGAAGATCTTGCTTATTGGCTATAGCAATAATTTTAGTGTTCATATATCGCGAGAATTTTTCGAATATTTCTTTAGTTCTTTTTATATTTTCTTCGGTAGAATCGCACACTAAAACAGTTAAGCCTGCTCCTCTTAAAAAATCTTGCCACATGAATCTAAACCGCTCTTGGCCTCCAAAATCCCATATATTAACTTTTTTCCCATTAAGGTTTGAATCCTCAATTTCTAACCCTACAGTTGGATTTGTTTCTTTTGTTATTTCACGCCCTTGAAGTAAAGATACTAATGATGATTTACCAACCCCGCTGTGTCCAACAAGGCAAATCTTTTGTTTTATAGTATAAACTTTTTATCGACCTTTTCTAATGCAAAATTACACTAAGTAGAAAAGGCTCAAAATGGTTCAAAAATTAAAATGATATTGACATAACATGAGATAGTTAAAAGAAAAATTCTACTATATCAAACTCATTTAATATAAACTTATAGATTTCTCAACGGTTGAGATTGTACTCCAATATTTCATTTCTATTAAAAAATATTCTTAGAATATAACAAAAAACTCATTTAAATAAATATAGGATTACAAAAAAAAACAAATAATAGGTTAAATAGAATAAAAAAAATCAATTGTTGGCTATTTATGCGCCTGTGTCAATTTCCTTGACAATACCAACGGCGACTGTTCTACCCATATCTCGAACAGCAAATCGACCCATTTCTGGTATTACTTCATACTTTTCGAGACACATTTTCTTAATCGGAGTTAACTCTACGATAGCGGATTCATTTTTCTTAAGAAACTTGGGAGAATCCTCAATCACAGCTCCAGTCTTTTGATCTAATTTCTTGAGCAAGCCTGAAAATCTTGCAGCTACTTGAGCGGTGTGTGCATGAATTACAGGTGTATATCCCTGAGCAATCGCAGTAGGATGCCAAATAACAATAATCTGTCCTGTCCATTTTCCTTTTGGGGTAATCACAGTTGGTGGATCACTCGGGTGTCCTAAACAATCGCCTCTACTGGCATCTGCCATAGTAATACCCCTTATACTGAAACCTACATTGTCTCCAGGAATTGCTTGTGGAATCTCTTCATGATGCATTTCTATACTTCGAATCTCTCCTTGAAAGCCGGTTGGCATAATAACGATTTTATCTCCTTTCTTTAAAATTCCTGTCTCAACTCTACCAACAGGAACCACTCCAGTACCTTTTATTCTATAGGAATCTTGGATAGGAAGTCTTAAAGGTTTGTCAGTTGGCTTGTCAGGAAGGACAAATTGATCAATCGCATCAATCAATGTTGGACCATCATACCATGCCATTTTATCACTTTTTCTTGAAAGATTTTGCATTTGCATTCCCGAAGTTGGTATAAATTTCACATCCTTAAAACCAATGCTTTTAAGAAGGTCCCCAACTGATTCTTTACATTCCTTAAAGCGATCTTCGGAATAATCATAAACATCAGCTTTATTAACAGCTACTACAAGTTGTTTTATACCTAAGGTCTGAGCTAAGTACGCATGTTCTCTCGTCTGTCCATTAGCAGCGATTCCAACCTCCATTTCACCTTTCTTTCCAGAGACTACTAAAATAGCAGCATCAGCTTGGCTTGCGCCTGTTATCATGTTTTTAACAAAATCTGCGTGGCCTGGTGCGTCGATAATTGTGAAGTATTTTGTTTTAGTTTCAAATTTTCGAAATGCTAAGTCAATTGTGATTCCTCTTTGTCGTTCCTCTTTTAGTCTGTCAAAGACAAAAGCATATGACCAAGAATCTCTGTCGTATTCTTTGGCGAGTTTTTCTAACTCACGAGCTTCTCTATCGGTAACGGCACCTGTTTCAATTAACAGGGCTCCCATCATAGTTGATTTTCCGTGATCAATGTGTCCGATTATGACTAAATTCAAGTGTTCTTTCTTATCGGCCATTTTCATCAATTTCCTTAATTTTTTATGATTTATTTGGTCTGAATATAATATTTAATATTAAAATTATTTTTATTAGATGTTAATTGTAAATGTTGTTGAATTTATATTTTTTACTATATTTAAGCGTAATTATCGAGTATTAAGAACCATTGTAATGAAATAAAATAGTTCGATATGAATATGGACTTCAGTAGAAGTTCAATATTTTAAACTATAAATTATTAAAAATCATTTTAATATTTTAAAAGAAAGATTTGGTTACATTATTGTATAAAATAAATAATGAGCTATTATGAAATACAGAAAATTAGGTAACTCAGGGTTATATGTATCTGAACTAGGGTTTGGTTCTATATTTTATGGAGGAGCCCAGTGGAATGCAACAGATAGCCCTGTATCACGAGAAGAAGCCCTTGTTTGTCTTAGGAAAGCATGGGACGGAGGTATTAGTCATATTGACTGTGCAGATATATATGGGGGATTCGGTTCTGCTGAAAGAATAATTGGAGAGTTTATAAGGGACTATGATCGATCCGAATTTGTCTTAACGAGTAAGGGTTTTTTTCCAATGAGTGTAAGCTCCAATGACCGAGGACTTAGTAAGAAGCATATTTCTGAAGCCATTAATAAAAGTTTGGAACGAATGAATATAGATTATCTAGACATATATTATTGTCATAGGTATGATTATAGTACACGTCTGGAAGAGACAATAAGAGCAATGAACGACTTGATTGATAAAGGTAAGATTCTTTATTGGGGAACATCTAACTGGTTTGCCGCTCAGCTGGAGAGGGCTTGGGGAATAGCTAAAAATTTAGGTCTACGTGGTCCAGTTTGTGATCAAGCTAAGTATAATTTAGTTATGCGGTTTAGTGGTGAATATGAACTACCCTATACTGCGGAATATACTGGAATAGGTTTAGTTGCTTATAAGGTATTAGCAGATGGTTTGTTAACTTCAAGGTATGAAGGAAAAAAAATAGAAGATTTAAGCGAAAAAGAAATTAAAGCAATTATAAGGTATATTAGCAATGAGTATCAAGAGCCACAAGCCTCGAAATTTGAAAAAATCTTAAAAGTATCGCAAATTGCACAGGAATTAGAGGTAACACTAGCTCAACTAGCTTATGCTTGGGTTTTAAGAAATCCGCTAGTAAGTAGTGCTTTAATGGGCACCAGATATCCTGAAAGGATAGATGAAAATCTTGAAGCTTTAGAGGTATGTTTAACAAGGGAGATTCTAGAACAAATTGATGAGATATTAGATAATCGCCCATTTGATCTCATCCAGAATGGTTATATGGGTGAAGATTACGCATTCTATAAAGAAAGAATAAAAACAGATCCAAGGGCTAAAATTGGTAAATATCCCTTTGACTGATTAGTAATAATTTTGAAAATGGTAATAAAATAATAAATATAAATGAGTTAAAATTTAACTAAATAATAATTTAATTTATTTAAAATGAGATGTCTATTATATGGTAAATGGATATACTGGAAATATTCTTAGAGTAAACTTAACAGGTATGAAGATCTCAATTGAAAATCCGGATGAAATTTTCTATCGTCGATATATTGGTGGTGAGGGTTTCGTAGCTTATTATCTTTTGAAAGAAGTTCCACCCGGTATTGACCCATTAAGTCCTCAAAATAAATTAATTTTTGCAACAGGCCCTCTGACCGGTTTCGCGATACCAGGAACTGGTAGAAATAGTGTTGGGGCTAAGTCTCCATTAACAGGGGGTTTTGGTGAAGCCGAAGTTGGAGGTCATTGGGGTGCAGAATTAAAGCATGCAGGATTTGATGCAATAATAGTGGAAGGAAAGGCAAGAAGTCCTGTTTATTTATGGATTAATGATAGTAAGGCAGAATTAAGGGATGCAAGTCATCTTTGGGGAAAATATACTGGAGAGGCACAAGAAATTATCCAAAAGGAGTTGGATGATAAGTTAATTCGTGTAGCTCAGATTGGACCAGGAGGAGAGAGATTAATACGTTATGCATGTGTTATAAATGATCTAAGAAATGCTGCAGGTCGTGGCGGAATGGGGGCTGTAATGGGATCTAAGAATTTGAAAGCGATTGCTGTTAGAGGCCATAAAAAGCTTGAAGTTAGTGACAAAGGAAAATTAAGGGCGAAAATTAAGGAGTTTAACGAATTAGCATATAAACCTATGAGAGGTTATTTTGAATATGGTACGGGGGGTGCTATAATGGAACGATTTGCCACATCGGGAAATCTTCCAACACGAAATTTTCGGGACGGCAATTTTTCTGGTGCAAAGGCTTTGGATCCTAGTATTATGAAAGAGGAAATTAACCTTACAATGGAAGCATGTTATGCATGTTCAGTTCGGTGTAAAAAGATTGTAGAAATTGAAGAGCCTTGGAATGTCAATCCGATTTATGGAGGTCCTGAATACGAATCGATTGGTGCATTTGGGTCAAATTGTGGCGTGGATGATATAAAAGCTGTTTGTAAAGCAAATGAACTTTGTAATAAATATTCATTAGATACGATATCTACAGGAGTTTGTATAGGATTTGCTATGGAATGCTATGAGAAGGGACTTATATCTGATAAAGATGTTAATGGACTAAAATTAAATTTTGGAAATGCCGAAGCTATGATTCAGATGGTTGAAATGATTAGTAAACGTGAAGGTTTAGGAGATATTTTGGCAGAAGGTGTTAAGAGAGCTGCTGAGAAGATAAAAAATGGAGCAGATAAATTCGCTATGCATGTCAAGAGTCAAGAGATTCCAATGCATGAACCTCGTTTAAAGCAAGGATTAGGAGTTGGCTATACTGTTTCACCAACCGGTGCCGAACATATGGCGAATTTACATGATACTTCAATTGCAAGTGAAAGATCGATAGGAGCTCATAGTGCTATTGGAATTTTAGAGCCACTCGAGATTAATGACCTAGGAGTAAAAAAGATGCGTGCGTTAACATATATTAGTAATTGGCATAATTTGTATAATGCGTTATTAATATGTTATTTCTTACCTTGGGACTATGTTGATGTGCCTGAGATTATAAGAGCTGTGACGGGTTGGTATACTTCAACTTGGGAACTAATGAAAGTAGGAGAAAGGATCACTACTATGGCTAGAGTCTTTAATATAAGAGAAGGTTTTACAAAAAAGGATGATTGGTTACCCGAAAGATTTTTTCAACCACATACATCGGGAGCACTCGTAGAAACTTCAGTTAAACCAGATGAGCTTAAAAATGCCATAACCACATATTATAAAATGATGGGTTGGAATGAGGAGGGAATACCAACAAAATCAAAATTAGAAGAATTAGAGTTAGAATGGATAATTCATTTTCTTTAGGATTTTTTTCTAAAAAAGGTATTTTTCTCATTTTTTTTTTAATAAAGATTTATTCAATTTTCAGTATATCCTCCTTTTATATCCTCATACAATTCTTTTTTATTTTCTTTTAACAATTTGAAAATTTCTTCTAAATCTTTTTGAAAATTTATAATATTACCCTTTGAATCAATAATTTCAATTATAGCTTTATTTTGTAGAAATTTCTCAAATACTAAATCAATATCATAAATATTAACATGAGTTTCCTTAAAAAAATCTAAAAGATGATGTAAATAAAGAGCTTTAATGTATCCCCTATTCTTTTTATCTCTTTCACTAAAATACTTCAATTGCTGAGAAATAATAATTTCATCGTTGGTATCAGATTTTCCATTATCACGTTCATGAAAAGCCCAATTGAAACCATAATCACATGCCCTATTTACTAAATCTGCAATATCCTTTTGAATACCTGCTTTTTCAGCCCATTTATTATGAATAAACCAATTTGGTATTTTTAACCACTTTTTATTTTTATGTGTAAGATAAAAAAAATAAAAAATTATAGATCGTTAATAAAAATAATAATTCTAAAAAAATAAATAATAAACAATATTCTCATCAAAACAATGGTAAAAAGTAGAACAAATTTTCCAAGAGAAGGCGAGTTTGTCGTCGCGAAAGTAACAGAAGTAGAAAATCAATATGTTTATGTAGATTTAATTGATTTCGCAGGCTTAAATTCAGAACAATGTGCACGAGGGATGATTCATATATCAGAAATAAGCTCTCGATGGATTAAAAATATCCGAAATTATGTAAGAATTGGTCAAAGGATAGTATTACGTGTATTAAGGGTAGATACGGATAAGGGACATGTAGATTTATCATTACGAAGAGTAAATTCTGCTCAAAGAGAAAATCGAATAAAGGAATGGAAATATGCATTAAAATTTGAAAACTTACTGCAATTTCTCTTAGAGACAGAAGGAATTAATATGACGCTTGAGGAAGCCTATGAAAAAATAGGATTTCCAGTTTTAGATTTTTTTGATACCTATCAAGAGACTGTTGAAGGTTTAAAAGAAAATGGTGAGGAAATATTGTCAAGTTTGGAAGGGATAACAGGTGAAATTAAGAATGCCCTATTGAAGATAATTGATGAAAATGTAAGTATTTCAACTGTAAGCATATCTGGTAAGGTTAAACTTACATTTACCTCAGAAAATGGAATTGATCATATTAAAGAATCCCTTGCAAACGCTTTAAGAGTAATAGAGCAAAAAAAAACACGAAATATTAATATTAATTATATTGCTGCTCCGTTTTATAGGTTGGAAGTTGTTTCAAAAGATTATTTAGATGCTGAAAATATTTTATCTGATGCTCTAGAGACAATTGAAAAGAATGCAGAGAAATATAAAGGTACGTTTGAGTTTATTCGTGATTAATAAATTAATTTACAGGTTTCAGCTTATGACCAAATACCTTCAAAAATGCAAAGAGTGTAATAGATATGTATTACAAAATCCAAAATCAAAATGTCGTTATTGTGGAGGTCAATTGGTAAACCCAAAACCTCCAAAATATTCTTTAATAGATAAATACGCAAAATATCGAATTCAATATTTTAAAGAAGAATTTGATGAAAAATTTAAGTAATCTTAATTAATTTCTATCTTTTCAGCAAATTTTTCAAGTATAAGGATTTTTGCATTTTTTTGGGGAAGATTTGCTATATCCTCCTCTTCAAAAGGACCATAATTTATAAGATCAATCCCTACTAAAGGGGGTGTTTTCTTTAAAAATCTTATAAGAGTATAATTAATTTTTTCTTTAACAACCTTTTTTTTGACTTCAAAAACTCCAGAGATTTTTTCTTTTTTCGAGATTGGGGTTTCCTCAACCATAGATTCTATTTCTTCGTCTTTCTTAATTTTGTTGTCTTGAAATTCAATATCTTCTCCATAAAGCGAAATTGCTTTTACTTTCTTATAACCTTTAATTGAACTTACTAAGTTTTCATAAAGTAATTTCTCGGCCTCAATTACATTATTTAAATTAATTTCTTTAAGAGCTAAAGCCGAACTTATTATTTTAAATTCTCTGATCTTTAAAAAGTCTTTAAATAAATAATTTAAATTATCTTTGTATGTCGCTAATATCTGATCTTTCACTTCAGATTTCTTTTCTTCTTGATAATTATTGATAAAGTCTAAGAGCTTTTTGTATTCATTGAAAATGTCTTGAGTTATCGGTGTTAAATCAATATCTTGAAACTCTTCTAGCCATTGTTGATATAGTTTTTCATATTCTTTTCGTAAATCCATAATTATCTAATTTTTCAATTTGATATTATAAGAAGGAGTTCTGAGTTTAAATTTTTTAACTTAAATTGTTTTTGCTACTCCCTTACATAATAAGAAAACAGCAAAATAGTGAGGAACTTCAATTTTTTCTCCTTGGGTATAAGGTCCATAAGTTTCACCTTTAATTTTAGTAGGTGGTACCTCAGGTTCAATAATTTCCATTTTTTGAGTAATTTCTTTTTCACTTTTAAATACAATAGGATCTAGTTTTTCATTCCACTCATTTAATGGATTAAAACCATCAAGGTCATCAGGAAATAATTCTTGAACTTTAAAACCAGTTTTACCATGCAGGGACCCAGGATACCTAATTAATCTATGTACATCGATTGAAACAGGCACATCGACTTTGATTCCAATATCTTTAATCATTTTTTTTAAAAATTTGTACCAAGTGTTTAAACTAAAACCAACTAAAGTCCAATTGTTATTTTGATCATTCTTAATTATCTTATAGAAATTATCTTTAAAGTTTATAAAATTCTCTGTAAGATTTTGATTTAAATTAAACTTTCTTTTATCTAAGAGTATTGTTTCAAGTTCTAGGTTTGATTTACTTAATATTTTTTCAATTTCTTTAATTATTTTTTGGGGCCAGCCAATAGTTTCTTTTGAAAATCCAAAAATATTACCCCCTTTTTCTTGTAATCCAAAAATCTCAAAAGAGATATTATCTCCTGTGATGAAATCAATAATTTCTCTCCGTTCATCGCTAGTTAAAGTTCTTATTGATTCATCTTCAATTTTTAGATGATATCCTCGGTGTCCTGAAAATGCAATCTTCATTTTATTGATATCAATGTTAAAATCTGGAATAAGGAAGTTATAAATTAACTTAATAATTTCATTTTTAGCAACATTTAAACAATCTTCACAGACCCAATTTAACTTTTTCAGTTTTAATTTACCACATTTTGGGCAACTTTCAACCATTCCTTTTCCAGTTTCCCCACATTCTTTACAATACCAGATGTCATGATGCTTCTTACAAGGGGTATAAAAATGATCTACATCAATATCAAAAATCAAATCACAACCCAAATAACCTTTCTCTTGCATATCTTGATTTTCTGGTCTAAGAAAAACTGAACCACTCGAATATGCATGTTTTGGAGTGTTGTTTATAAAATATTTTTTTAAATTAATTGGGGAGGTAAAACCGATATGTCTATTCATAATTTGCTTTTCAAACGGAATGAAGCCAAATTCTCTTTGCTCAAAAAGACTAATTATTGGTAGAGCAGATTGCTTTTCTTTATAATATGCTTGAAAAATCCTTTTTAAATATTTTTCATCAGGCATCCTTATCATTCAAATTACTTTTTTCATTTTTTGTTTTAATTGAAAGAATAAATTGCTTATACTGAATATAAAATAAAGGATGAGAGATTTGTCTTCGGTCTTGTAGTTTATTTGAAAAATATCCATCCAAGCACAATTTATCTTGATATTTAGTTGCCATACATAGAGTATATGATTTTAATGACTTACAAGAGTAGGGTGTATACCCTTTTTTAATAGCATAATTGACTTGGTATTCTGTTTTCTCTCTGTTAAAATCGGGTAATGTTGAAAAAACATTGATAATTTTATCCTCTGGGTATTTAAGTGCATTTAAAACCCATAATATACATAATCTCTCTGTATGTATTAAGTTTTGACCCTCCTGTGCTTTTTTTAGGATTTCTTTGATACAAGGAGGGAAAACTTCGGATGTATCTTGACCTTCTTTAAATGTTATATCTACTTTATATTCAAATTCATCCTTCTTTAATTCCCAAATCGAGACAATAATATCATATAATTCTTTAAATTCTTGTACTTCAAATAACTTTTCTCTAAAATCATCCAAATCTCTAGAATCCTTTCCATTTTGAGTTAATAATTTCATTCGTACATTTTCTTGTAATAATCTATTAAGACTTTCGGGTTTAATATAAACATAACCACGCGAAAGAGCATTGTTTACTAATTTCCGATAATCATCTTTTAAATTAGATGAAAGTTTTAAATAATCAATAAAAGAAATCTTGAAGTTAGTTCTGGAAATTTCTTCTTGGCTTTTTAGAACAATCTTTTTATATAAAGTGGGTTTCTCTTCATAAATAACTTTCAAATCCAAATCCTTATAAATGTAATACAAATTATATTCGTTTTCCTTATTCAATTCATTGTAAGTGGTCTTAGAATATATATTAGCAACTCGATTAGACAAAACCTTATCATTTAAAGCATAGAGTAATATTCTTAGAATTAAGTAGAGATAAATGTTAGTTTCATCAAAATTATAATCAGAAACTTGTTCTATATTATTAAAAGCATCAGTAAATAGATTTAAAACTCTATTTCTTAAATCTTCAGAATGACTGGATGAAAGAATTTCATTAATAAAATCTAAGGGATTCATTAGAGCTATATCAGAATAATATGTTTTTAAAGAAGGGAGCCATGGATACCGTTTTACTAAGTCATAGATGTCGCTCATTGCCCAAAAATTCTCTATATTTGAAACTAAATAATTATACTCTAAAAAACATGATGGGACTATACTTTAATAGATTAAGAGTAAATTAGTTTACTGATATTTTTAATAATTCTATTAACAAACTAATAAATAATAAAGAAGGAAAGAATAACTTAATTAAAATTCATCCATATCATCCTCATCTTCAAATTCAGCTTCTTCTACTCGAGGTGCTAAAAAGTAGCTTAATTCTCCTCCTTCAAGAAGATTAAAGATCATTTTTAACGGATGATCAGTTTTTAAGGATATTTCTAGTTTCTCAGTGATCGAGGCTATTTTTAAAATTGCTTTTAAAAAGGTTAAGGAATATGCACCACTACTGGTTCCACTAATATCTGTCTCAATTAAATCATCTTCGTTGAGATCATATTCCATTTCACCGATTTGTCCTGTCGAACTAAAAATTAATCCTTGTCCCTCTGCTGCGTTTATATTCAGGATTTCAGAATAGATTTCAGCATCTTTTATTGCCTCAACTAAGAACTCCGGTTCAATTACCCATTTTGAAGGATATTCAATCTTTAAAAGATTATCCATTGGAATTTCTTCAATCTCGATATCCAGTAAAGCTAAACTAAAAGTTCTTGTTCGTGACGAACCTTCACGCTTCATTTTAATCTTTATTTTCTGATCTGCCTCATTAAAATCAATTTCAACAGAGTCATTTGCAGCACTCCTTTTTAATATCTTATCTAAATCATCTAGGTTTAACCCAACTTTTGATTCCTTATCACATTGATAATCATCAAAGTTTTCCTTATTAATTGAGAGTTTTAGCAAACAAATTCTGCTTGGATCCATAGCAGAGATGGTAAACTTTTTAGGAGTGACTCGAAACTCGGTTTCATCAATAATACTCGCGAGAGTTTCAACTATTCCTTTCAATATCCGACTATTTTCTAATTTTAATGTAAAACTCATAATCTTTCAGTATATTTATTGAATTATAATTAAGATAAATATGTTTTATTCACATTATTAATAATGTTTGATATTAGTCTTTTAATAATACCAATTTTAGGTATTAAATTAATTATTTATACTTATCTTAAATTTTCAAAATTGTATTAAATAATAAAATGATTCATATTTAAAAAAAAAATGTCTTTTCAATACGCTAAGCAAAGAATGATTAAAGATATCTCTATTGAAGATGAACGAATTCAAGTAACTGGATACATAAAGACCAGGATAAATGACAATCAAATAGTTTTAGATGATAAATCTGGTGAATTAATTGTTAATCTTATTAGTATTAACGATTTTAAATTTAAGGAAAACGAATTAATTAATGTAATAGGAGATCTTGAATTCCAATCCTCTGGGGAAAAATTGCTTAATGCGGATATAGTTCAAGACATGAATAAGTTAAATTTCGAATACTATCAAAAACTATATCACCTTAAAAAAGAACTCGAATAAAAACTCATCTTTTTTAAGATTTTTTCAATTTTCTAAAAATTTTTGTATTTCTAGTGTATATCCATTAGGATCTTCCAAGAAAAAATGATAAATTTTGAATTTTTCATTGATTTTGGGCTTCTCTTTTATGGTCACTTTTAAAGTGAGTAATTTGTTATACATTTGATCTACATCATCAGTTATAAAAGTAATAATTGGGCTTTTATCTTGATAGACTACAGCCATATGCTCACAAAAACCTATCTTACTATGATTAGTAACATTAAATATTAAACAGACACCTTGGTTTTTGTATAGAGTTAACCCAATGATATTTTGGTAAAAATGAGATGTTTTTTGGAGATCTTTCGTTCCTAAGAAAGTAATAAATTCCTTGAATTTCATAAATCTCAGTTATTAATTATTGGTTATCCAATATAATTTGAAAATTTATATTATTGTACATTTATATAAAAATTTAATATAGTTTTATAATTAGGATAAAATTTTTTAAACTTTAATGTTTTTTAAAGTTAAGAATTACTAATTTATGGTATAAGAATCAAAATGGTCGAATTTTGTCCAGAATGTTCAAATCTTCTCCGCAAGAGAAAAATTGACGAACAAATAGTTTTATCATGTAAATGTGGTTATCAACAAGAATTA